>NZ_JBBAMW010000001.1:0-15246 GCF_040402275.1 Candidatus Planktophila sp.
TACTGGGATCGAACCAGTGACCCCCACAATGTCAATGTGGTGCTCTACCGCTGAGCCAACGATCCTTAGGTGGATGAACTATACAACAGTGATTTATCGGGCGTAATCATCCTCAATACGCTCAATATCATCTTCACCAAAGTAGGTGCCGGTTTGGATCTCCATGAAAACCAATTCATCAGTACCGCTGTTACCGATTCGGTGAAGTTGTCCCACTTCAACAGCGACTGTTTCACCCGGAAGCTTTGTAAATGTTTGACCATCAATGACAACAGTTGCAATACCGGAAACGATGACCCAATGCTCGCGACGCTTTTGATGACGTTGATATGAAAGACGAGTTCCTGGCTTTACATAGATGCACTTCACTTTATGAAGATCACTTTCCTGCAAAACTTCATAACGACCCCATGGTCGAGTTGAATCATCTGCAGACATTGTGCCTCCGTTATGTGTAGAGCGAACTCTTTCACTAATAATGGAGGTCGGGACGGGATTTGAACCCGTGTAGAGGGATTTGCAGTCCCTTGCCTCGCCTCTCGGCCACCCGACCATAGAAATAACGCCGTTAGATTTCATTCCCTAGAGAGATCAATCCATACGACGACTATCAGAGCGGACGACCGGGTTCGAACCGGCGACCTGAACCTTGGCAAGGTTCCGCGCTACCAACTGCGCTACGTCCGCGAGGAGGTTAAATCTATCGCAGGAGAGGCGTAAGCGCCAAAGTGAGGTTGATTGGTTAGCGTTAGCCCGTGCCATATGCGGAAAATTCTTCACTCTTTTGGATGGGCGGCAGGCTTGCCACCGATTTAATTGAAGTGTCACATGATCCCGGCTGTTTAGAAGATGGTGGTTTTTGGGCTGTATCAACAACATTTGAGAATGAATTTACAGCTGCAAAATTTGCAACAGTTGTAAACGCCCCCTTTCCAACTACTCCATGGATCCCAATGAAGGGGCTTTGGAGTTCATCACTTAACGCTGATCAATATGTTTCATACGTTGAACGAATCAGAAATTCAGTGGCAGAAGGTTGGGTCTATCAAGTAAATGCTTGTCGGCGATTGACTCATATAGATGAAGGTCAATCATTGCGCGGCCTCTTCTCTGAAATATTGAAGAATAACCCAGCACCGTGGGCAAGTTATTTCGAAGTTCCTGGAGTGATGATTGCATCTGCCTCACCTGAGTTATTTCTCAGCCGAAATGGTTCCACGATAAAAAGTTCACCGATTAAAGGCACTCAGCCTGCGAACTCGCAAGCCTTTGGAGTTAAGGACCAAGCTGAAAATGTCATGATCGTTGATTTGATGCGAAATGACTTTAGCCAAATCTGTAAGAGTGGAACAGTTGAAGTGCCGAGACTTCTTTCCAGTGAAGAGCATCCAGGGTTGCAACACCTTGTTTCAGATGTGCAGGGTGAGTTATTTGAAGACATTTCCTGGAGCGAAATCCTCACCGCACTATCTCCACCGGGTTCTGTCAGTGGTGCTCCTAAATCATCGGCCACACAGGTAATAGGTGCGAATGAAATTGCTCGGGGTCCATATTGCGGCGCACTTGGTTGGATTCAAGGTGATCAAGCAGTTCTCTCGGTAGCGATTCGCACTTTTTGGAAAGATTCGAGTATTAATTTTGGAACTGGGGCTGGGATTACGTGGGGTAGTGATGCACGCTCCGAATGGGAAGAAACTCAACTCAAAGCCAAGCGACTCATCGCCATTGCTGGGGGAGAGCTAGTATGAAAGTCATAGCTAATGGAGCTCTTATTCCACTTGAGCAATCACGATGCAACGAACTTGGATGGCTAGATGGTGCGGGCATATTTGAGACTATTAAAACTGTTGATGGAAAACCGTGGGCTCTGTCCCGTCATATGCGAAGAGTGGTCAATAGTTCGGCCAGAGAAAAGATTTCCTTGCCCAGCGAAGAACTTGTTCGGGAGTCTATTGCTACATTGCTAAAAGAGGAAAGTCACGCCACCGGCCACTTGCGGGTTTCTTTTGACGCGACGGGAAATTGGGCTGCAGTTCATCTTGCCTACAAAGAAGTGAGCGCACCTGCAAAAGTGGGCACGCATCCTGTTGCATTAGTAATGGATGGTGTCTCTGTAAAAAGCTATCCATATGACCATCGCCTTGAAATTCTTGAACGAGCTCGCATTAATGGTTTTGATGAAGCGCTAGTAACAAGCTCTGATGGAAAAATCTGTGAGGGTTCGGTCACGAATGTGCTCCTAAAAATTGCAGGCAAATGGTGCACCCCACCTCTTTCTGATGGCGTCCTTGCTGGGGTAATGCGTGCTTTAGTTATTGAGAACTGCGATGTCATGGTTCGATCTATAGGTGTATCTGAAATTGGAGATATTGAATCAGCATTCTTGTTAAGCAGTCTTCGAATAGCACAGCCAATTGCTTCAATAGATGGACGGGAATTATCCCAATCACCTGAATTTCGGGATGAAATAGAAGCGATGGCGCTTAGGACTTCGGTAGGCTAGGTACATGGCCCGGATATCGATCACAGTTGATGGCGTAAAGCTTTACGTAGAAGCCGATCAACGTCCGACTCATATCTTTGCCGATAACAAAGAAGTTGTTGTTTGCACAGTCAACGGAATCCTCAAGGATTTATGGACTGATCTTGTTGATGGCGATGTAGTCGTGTCAATTGTAATTTCGTCACCTATTGGCCTTGAAGTTCTACGACACTCAACTGCACACGTTATGGCACAAGCTGTGCAAGAGCTCTATGCCAATACACGTCTTGGTATTGGACCGCCCATTAAAGATGGTTTTTATTACGACTTTGATCCAGAGAACACATTTAATCCAGATGATTTAACAAAGATCGAAAGTGCGATGCGCAAGATCATCAAAGAAGGTCAGCGTTTCAAGCGACGCGTAACAACAGAGGCAGATGCCTTAAAAGAGTTGGCCCATGAGCCATATAAGTGTGAATTGATTGGCATCAAAGGTTCTGCAGGCGTAGAAGCATCAGTTGAAGTAGGCGGAGCTGAACTAACTATGTATGACAACTTAGGTCGAGATGGTAATCCTGTGTGGAGTGATCTATGTAGAGGCCCGCATTTGCCGTCAACAAAACAAATTCCAGCATTCAAACTGATGCGAACAGCGGCGGCATACTGGCGTGGTTCTGAAAAGAATCCAATGTTGCAACGTATTTATGGAACTGCGTGGCCTTCGCAAGATGAACTCAATGGTCATCTAGAATTTTTGGCAGAGGCAGAAAAGCGAGATCACCGCCGCTTAGGTACTGAACTTGATCTATTTTCATTTCCTGAGGAGATTGGTTCAGGTCTTGCGGTGTTCCATCCAAAGGGTGGCATCGTGCGCCGTGCGATGGAGGATTACTCACGAACTCGTCATGAAGAAGAGGGGTATGAGTTTGTGTACTCACCTCACTTAACGAAGGCAGCTTTGTTTGAAACTTCTGGCCACTTGCAGTGGTATGCCGATGGAATGTATCCACCAATGATTTTGGATGAAGAGCACAACGATGATGGAACCGTTAAGCGTGCTGGTCAGCAGTACTACATGAAGCCTATGAATTGTCCATTCCACAACTTAATCTATAGATCTCGTGGCCGTTCATACCGTGAGCTTCCACTACGTTTATTTGAATTTGGAACGGTTTATCGTTACGAAAAATCTGGTGTTCTCCACGGTATTACTCGTGCTCGCGGCTTTACACAAGATGATGCGCATATCTACTGCACAAAGGAACAAATGGTGGGTGAACTTGATTCATTGCTTACCTTTGTCCTGAATCTTCTTCGCGATTATGGTTTAAATGATTTCTATCTTGAGCTTTCAACAAAGAATCCTGAAAAGTTTGTTGGTGAGGAGTCAGATTGGGCTGAAGCAACCGAAGCACTTCGCAAAGCTGCTACCGCACAAAAGCTAGAGCTTGTTTTAGATGAAGGTGGCGCCGCGTTTTATGGTCCTAAGATCTCAGTTCAGGCGAAGGATGCAATTGGTCGCACATGGCAGATGTCCACGATCCAGGTCGATTTCCAGCTGCCTCAACGTTTTGAATTGGAATATTCAGCCACAGATGGAACTCGCCAGCGCCCTGTAATGATTCACCGAGCATTGTTTGGATCTATTGAACGTTTCTTTGGTGTTCTAACTGAGCACTACAGCGGTGCCTTCCCACCATGGCTTGCACCTGTTCAAGCTATAGGTATTCCGGTTGCCGATACTTTTGCTGATTACTTAGGTGATGTGATTGCGCAAATGCGCAAGGCCGGCATCCGTGCAGAACTTGATTCATCAGATGATCGAATGCAAAAGAAGGTTCGTAACGCTCAAATGCAGAAGATACCTTTCATGGTCATTGCCGGCGAAGAGGATCAAAAGGCTGGGGCTGTCTCCTTCCGTTATCGCAATGGTGAGCAGAAAAATGGAATTCCTATTAAAGATGCCATCGCGGAGATCAAAAAGGTAGTTCAGGAACGTACGCAGGTTTAAGCAGTGAGTAATTCAATTGATGGTGCGGGAATGCCAGATGGCTGGCAACGTCTTTGGGCTCCACACCGCTTGGAGTATTTACGTGGAGAAAATCGTCCACTAGAAGGAAATGATGTTGGTTGTCCCTTTTGCAGAGTTCCAACATTGCAGGATGAAGAGGGTTTGCTTGTTTATCGTGGCCAATCTGCCTACGTGGTCATGAATCTTTATCCATACAACCCAGGCCACCTATTGATCTGTGCTTACCGACATGTCCCAGACCTGACAGATTTATCAGATCAGGAGCGAAATGAAATTGGCGAATTGACCGCTCACGCTATGAAAACCATCCGCGCCGTTTCTAACCCTGAAGGTTTCAACCTTGGAATGAACCAAGGTGCTATCTCAGGAGCTGGAATCGCAGAACATATTCATCAGCACGTAGTACCTCGTTGGGGAGGGGATGCAAACTTTATGCCGGTAATTGGTAAGACAAAAGTTCTTCCACAGTTGTTAACCCTGACGCGAGCTGAAATTGCGGCTGCTTGGTAATTACAGAACTAGTTGCTGAATATAACTTTCAACGATATCGACACCAATGCCACGTTCGATCCATAGAGGAATTGCTGGGAAGAGTAAGCCAGCAATGAAAGCGTTTTCTCCAGAGGCTTCAAGTAACTCTAAGTACTCGAGGCGAAATTCTTGTACCAAAGTCTGATGCTCTTCATCGCTACCGTTAATTGTTTTCGGAGTTGTTGAGTAATCAATTATCTGGAGATCAGATAAACCGATGAGGGCAGCTGGTATTCCGGCTTCATCATGCAAAACCAAATAGGGCGTAATCATTTGATCAAATACGCGGGTTGCAATCATTACGGCATCATCAAAATCTGCTTCAAGTTTTTCTAGATGCGTTACAACGACAAGCCGTGGAACTTGATACGCGTCTAAGGCTTGCCACAAATCTATGGTCGCTTGATCAATACCCGCCGATGGATCGATTGCAAAGATAGCCAGATCAGATTCTGATTCAGCTTTTTCACATACTTGAGCCTTAAAGACGGAGGCCACCTGAGCGGGATCAGCGCTTGTGTGTCCATAGACGTGAATTCGCAGGTCGTTTATTTGAGATTGCACTGGCTCAGCCTACGATGGTCCTTGATGTTAAGTGCACGTTTAAAGCCGGCCGTCACGCGGGTCATTACCCCAGTGGCTTCCTTAGCCCTGCGCTTAGGGATTACTCCAAATGCAGTGACGTGGACTGGGGCTATAGCTGTTGTTACAGCCGCTCTCTATTTCTACCCCAGGGGTGAATTTTTCATAGGAACTGTGATCATCTGCGTGATGGCTTTGAGTGATTTGTTTGATGGAACCATGGCTCGCATTTCACAAAAGGGCTCGAGTAAATGGGGTGGATTTCTTGACTCCACAATCGATCGGATCACAGATTCTGCGATTCTTGTTGGTATTTCTATCTACCTGATCGATAAAGAGGACCCATTAGTAATCGTTGTAATGGTTACCTTAGTCACAGGAATCTTGGTGCCATATATACGAGCTAAGGCGGAATGTTTTGGAATTGAATGCTCGGGCGGCATTGCCGAACGTGCAGAGAGATTAATGATTTCTTTAGCAGCAATCGGTTTTAATGGTCTTGGAGTTCCATACATTCTTTCTGTCGGCATGTGGTTACTAGCATTGCTGGGCACCTTTACAGTTCTTCAGAGAATGTTGATAGTTAAGCGAGCAATATAGATGAAAGACAATATTGCGGCATATGCATATTTTGCCGGGTGGCGAATTGTTCGTTGGTTACCAGAACGCACTGCTTACAGATTGGCATATTCAGTCGCTGAGTTCTTGATCAAACGTAATGGCAAGAGTGTTTCCCGATTGCGTTCAAATCTTCGACGAACTAAGCCAGATATGACTGACTTGAATTTAGATTTGCTTGTTATCGATGCCATGCACTCATATATGCGATATTGGTGTGACACATTCAGATTTCCAGACTGGTCGCCTGAGCGGGTTCGCGACACGGTTGCCGTTACAAATGAACATCTACTATTAGATGCAATCGCTGCCAAAACGGGGGTGATTGTTACTTTGCCACACGCTGGCAATTGGGATCATGCAGGTGCTTATTTTTGCGCAAAGGGCATTCCTCTTGTAACAGTTGCAGAACGCTTAAAACCGGAAAAACTCTTTCTGAAATTTCTCAGCTATCGACAAGCGATGGGTATGGAGGTTTTGCCTTTAGATGGAAGAGTTTTGGGTACTTTGGCACAGCGTCTACGACAAGGAGCACTCGTAGCTCTAGTTGCAGACCGCGATCTATCACGATCCGGAATTGATGTTGAATTCTTTGGCGGACCATCCCGCATGCCTGCTGGGCCAGCACTCCTTGCATTGAAAACAGGTGCACCTTTGATCACAGCATTCGTTTCTTATACAGAGACTGGAATTCATATTGATTTTAACGAGGTCTCCATCCCACCATCAGGAAGTGATGAAGCAAAAATTTCGAAGATCGTGCACAATATGGCTCAGTTATTTGAAAGTGGAATTTCCGCACATCCTCAGGATTGGCATATGTTGCAACGCATATGGACCGATGGCGACTTTGTGGAGCGGACTTGATGATCACCCGTGCTTTAAAGATCGGAATTGTCTGCCCGTATAGTTGGGATACACCTGGTGGAGTTCAAAACCATGTTCGTGATTTGGCTGAATATCTAATCGCTGCAGGACATCATGTTTCTGTTTTAGCACCAGTAATTGATGAAGAGAAGTTGCCAGATTATGTAGTTAATGCGGGAAAGCCAATTTCTATTCCATATAACGGAGCCGTGGCTCGTATTCTCTTTGGTCCTGTTGCTTTTGCACGCGTTCGTCAATGGATTTCACATGGTGACTTTGATCTCTTGCATCTACATGAACCAGCGATTCCTTCAATTTCATTGCTGGCTTGTTGGGCAGCAGATGGACCAATGGTGGGCACTTTTCATGCCGCAGCTAAGCGCCAAAAGATAATTTTCGCTATCGGTCCGATATTGGAACCTGCCATTGAGAAATTATCTGCTCGCATTGCTGTATCTGAAGCGGCACGACTTACCCTTACCGATCATTTGGACACAGATGCAGTTGTGATTCCCAACGGGATTTATGCCTCTCGCTATCAAAATGGCACGCCACAGGAAAAGTGGCAAGGAAATACCATTGGCTTCATCGGTCGATTTGGAGAACCTCGAAAGGGTTTAAGCATTTTGCTCGATGCACTACCCGTCATTGCTCGCTTTGCTCCGGATGTGAAGGTTTTTGTTGCTGGGCCGGGTGATCCCACAGAAGTTGAAAAAAATATCGATCCACAATTGCGACATCGCTTTACTTTCCTAGGCAAGATCTCAGAGGCAGATAAAGCCAACTTCATGTCATCGGTTGCACTCTATGTTGCACCTAATACTGGCGGAGAATCTTTTGGAATTATCTTGGCTGAGGCGTTAGCTGGGGGAGCGTGTGTGGTAGCAAGTGACATCCCAGCATTTGATGATTTATTGGGCCATGGTGAATTTGGTGCGATATTTAAGTCAGAAGATTCAACCGAATTGGCAAAAGTGATTATTGATCTATTGCGTGATGAGAAGAAAAGATCAGAACTTGCATCTGCTGGTCGAGTAAGAGGCCAAAGCTTTGATTGGGAAATTATTGCGCAGCAAATCTATTCAGTATATGAAATGTCGATAGTTGGGAGCCAGAAGGTAAAGTTGGCGTCAGATACCCGATCGTGGAATCGCTTTCTTTCAAAGGATGACAAGTGATGACAAATTGGGTGCTAACAGCTTTCCTTCTCTTGACTTCGCTGTGGTATCTAACATTTTTGGCTACACGATTAGATCGGTTACATCATCGCGTAGAAACCAGTTGGGCAAATCTTGATGTTCTACTTCAGAAAAGAGCATCCGTTGCTTTGGAGATTGCACATAGCGATATAGCCGATCCTGCTTCATCCTTGTTATTGACAGGTGCTGCGTATCAGGCAAGAGATGCTGATATCAAAAGCAGATCTGCAGCTGAAAGTGGTCTGTCGGGGGCGCTAGGTTTGTTGCTTGAAGATTCTGAGCATCTTTCAACTGCGGCAGATAACGCCCTCCTAACAGAGCTCTCGGCACTAACAGACAAAATACGAGTTGCTATCGCATTACACACGGATGCGGTCACGCGCACACAAATGGTCCGCAGCAAATTCATCGTGAAAGTATTTCGTTTGGCAGGTACAGCGCCACTTCCTGTTACCTATGAATTTGAGTCAGATGTGCTCTAAGAAGACCATAAGTATTGGTGTCACAACCTGTTTGCTGTTAACTGGATGCTCTGTTGTGTCAAAGATTCTTCCTGATAGAGCAATTACTAATGTGTTTAGTGGTCGCGAGGGATCTAATGGCCCGGTATTAGTTGTGAAGATTGATGACACGACTCAAGCGCATCCTCAGATTGGGCTAGAGGATGCAGACATTGTTTATATCGAACAAGTAGAAGGTGGCCTCACACGATTGGCGGCTGTTTTCTCATCTGTAATTCCCGAACGTATTGGTCCGGTACGAAGTGCACGTATTTCAGATATCGAAATATTGTCCCAATTTGGTCGTGTTGCTTTTGCCTACAGTGGTGCTCAAAGCAAATTGCTGCCAGTGATCGCTGCTGCAAATCTTCAGGACTTAGGTGCGCAAAGACAGAGTCCAACCATTTTCACAACTGACCCAAACCGAACACAACCATATGCGATGGTGCTCCGAGCAGACTTACTCATGCAGCTCATCAAGGACAAAGATTTTCACATCGATTCTGCAAAAAACGTTGGATTTGCCTTTGGTCTACTACCCGAAGGGGGAGCACCAACAGATAAAGTTGTTATGCATTGGCCAGCTGCTACTTACTCTGCAGCTTGGTCTGTAGATGAGTCTCGTTGGCTGTTATCGCATAACAACGTTGTCAATTTTGCAGACTCAGGTTTTGTTTTAGGTCCAAGTACATTAGTTATACAAATGGTCTCTATAGTCCCTTCTGAATACAAAGATAAAGTTGGGGGGGTAACTCCATTTTCTCAAACGGTCGGTTCTGGTAAGGCCTATGTTCTGCGTGATGGCCAACGGTTTGCAACAACATGGAGCAGGCCATTTCCTGAGGGTGGAACCACCTTTACTCTTGCTGATGGAACTGTAATGAACTTCGATCCAGGACAGATTTGGATCGCCCTGACAGATCGTGAGCCTGATTTCACCTCGCCACTTGTGGCTAGGACAAAGTAGTATTGCGTTCTATCATTCGATTGAAGCGGAGTAATTGGACATGACTGAAGTAACTGGTACGGCTCGCGTTAAGCGCGGAATGGCAGAGATGCTTAAGGGTGGCGTCATCATGGATGTCGTCAACGCCGAACAAGCAAAGATTGCTGAAGATGCCGGAGCTGTTGCAGTAATGGCGCTAGAGCGCGTGCCTGCTGATATTCGCGCGCAAGGTGGCGTTGCTCGCATGTCTGATCCAGACATGATTGAGAGGATTCAAGCCGCTGTTTCAATCCCAGTTATGGCAAAGGCTCGTATTGGCCACTTTGTTGAAGCCCAGGTTCTGCAATCTTTAAACGTCGATTACATCGATGAGTCAGAGGTCTTAACACCTGCTGATTATGAAAACCATATTGATAAGTGGGATTTCACAATTCCTTTTGTTTGCGGAGCCACAAATCTTGGAGAGGCACTTCGCCGTATTAATGAAGGCGCAGCAATGATCCGATCAAAGGGTGAGGCTGGAACTGGTGATGTTTCAAATGCTATGCAGCACATGCGCAAGATTGGTGGAGAAATTCGTCGCTTGTCATCAATGCGTGAGGATGAACTCTATGTTGCAGCTAAGGAATTGCAGGCACCATTCGCGCTAGTTAAAGAGGTAGCAGAAACTGGCAGGCTCCCAGTTGTTCTCTTTACTGCAGGCGGTATCGCAACACCAGCGGATGCGGCATTAATGATGAGCATGGGCGCAGATGGTGTGTTCATTGGTTCTGGAATTTTCAAGTCAGGAAATCCTGCACAACGCGCAGCAGCTTGTGTGAAGGCAACAACGTTTTGGGATGATCCAAAGGTTGTGGCAGATGCATCACGTGGCTTAGGTGAAGCAATGGTTGGAATTAACGTCGCAGATTTGCCGGCGCCACATCGTCTTGCTGAGCGCGGTTGGTAATTTTTTAACCAATGAAGGTAGGAGTATTAGCTCTTCAGGGTGATATCCGTGAACACGTAAGTGCGCTCATCACCTGCGGCGTTAATCCGATAGCCGTTCGACGATCTAGTGAGATAGATCGTATTGATGCCTTAGTTCTACCAGGCGGAGAATCAACAACTATCGCTCAGCTCTCTGAAGTTTTTGGTATTTATGATCAGATCAGAGGCCGTATTGCAGCGGGTATGCCAGTTTATGGTTCATGCGCAGGAATGATTCTTCTTGCCAATGAAATCTTGGATGCTAAGCAAGGTCAAAAGAGTTTTGGTGGATTGGATATAACAGTCCGGAGAAATGCTTTTGGTCGACAGGTTGATTCATTCGAATCCGATATTTCATTTGATGATGGATCTGCAGATCTAATTCGCGCCGTATTTATTCGTGCACCGTGGGTTGAAAGAGTGGGCGATGGGGTTCAGGTGCTGGCATCTGTTGATAAACATCCAGTGGCAGTGCGCTCACAAACTTTGCTTGCAACCTCATTCCACCCTGAAATAACGGGGGATCACCGGGTCCATCGTTACTTTATTGAGGAAGTGGCACGGCCTGCATTAGAGAAGGTAAAGTAAACTCATCGTTTAACGTCAGATTGAGGTGTTCCAATGTCCGGCCATTCCAAATGGGCGACGACCAAGCACAAGAAGGCGATCATTGATAGTCGCCGTGCAAAGGTATTTGCAAAGCAGATTCGTGCGATTGAAGTTGCAGCTCGTAATGGTGGCGCAGACATGGATGGCAATCCAACTCTCTTTGATGCGGTGGCAAAAGCTAAAAAGTCTTCGATGCCGGCGGATAATATTGATCGTGCGATCAAGCGTGGTGCAGGTCTTGAAGCAGGCGCAAAAGACTGGATTACAATTATGTATGAGGGTTATGGCCCAAATGGCGTGGCCATCATGATCGAATGTTTATCTGATAACCGCAATCGTTCAGCATCCGAAGTTAAAGTTGCAGTAACTCGTAACGGTGGATCGATGGCAGATCTTGGATCAGTGTCATACCTGTTCAATCGCAAGGGTGTGGTCATTGTTAAAAAAGATGGAGCGTTAACCGAGGATTCAATCTTGGAAGCGGTTCTGGAAGCGGGCGCAGAAGAGGTAAATGATTTGGGCGAGGCATTTGAAATTGTGAGCGAACCTGTTGATCTAGTTCCGGTGCGCACAGCGCTGCAAAGTGCCGGCATTGATTACGAATCGGCTGATTCCTCATTCTTGCCTTCTATGTCCATTCCGCTTGATGCTGATGGCGCTAAAAAGGTTTTCGAACTCATTGATGCTATTGAAGAGCTAGATGATGTGCAGAATGTGTATAGCAACTTTGATGTTTCTGACGAGGTTATGGCGAGCCTCGATTAAGTATTTGTCTCTCATCTCTAGGCTTGAGGACTGAACTAACGAGAAAGTATGAGGCTAAGAAATGAGAGTTTTGGGCGTTGATCCTGGCCTTACTCGCTGCGGTGTCGGCATAGTTGAAGGTGCTGTGGGTTCGCCTATTTCATTAGTTGGTGTTGGGGTAATTCTTACCCCAACGGAGGCCGCGCTTGATCAACGCTTGCTGGACTTGGACCAACAACTTTCTGAGTGGATAAATCTTTGGAAGCCCGATGTGATTGCAGTTGAACGGGTTTTTTCTCAACACAATGTCAGAACCGTAATGGGCACAGGACAAGCAGCAGGAATTGCTCTACTACTTGCCGCCAAAGCTGGCATCCCTGTCATGATGCACACGCCATCTGAGGTCAAAGCCTCAGTTACGGGAAGTGGTCGAGCAAACAAAGCGCAGGTTGCTTTAATGGTTCAGAAAATTCTAAACCTTGACACGATCCCAAAGCCGGTAGATGCAACCGATGCATTGGCACTTGCTATTTGTCATATTTGGCGCGGGGGCGGAAATACAAAAATCGCCCAAGCGCTAGCTGCCGAACAATCACGGCTAAAAAAGTTGCGTGCTCAATGATTTCATTATTGACAGGAACTGTGCGATCAATATCAACAGATCGACTAATAGTTGAGGTCGGTGGTTTTGGAGTCTCTGTTTTGGTTAACCCACAAACTGCAGCACAAGTAACTCTTGGTTCTCAGGTCCAGTTGTTTACATCTCTGGTTGTTCGTGAGGATTCGCTAACACTGTTTGGTTTCATCAATGATGAATCTCGTTCACTTTTTGAATTGGTGCAAACGGTTTCTGGCATTGGCCCAAAGGTCGCACTGTCGATCTTGGGAGCACTGACACCTGAAGATTTGGGTCGTGCGATTTCTCAAGAGGATATTGGCGCTATCGAAAAGGTTCCGGGCATAGGACGAAAAGGCGCACAGCGTTTAATTCTTGAACTTAAGGGCAAGTTAAGTGATCTTTCATCTGTTCATGCCTATAAGGGCCACCAACCAGCATGGCGAGAGCAATTAACGAGCGCACTCGTATCACTTGGTTTTTCTCCTAAGGAATCTGATGGCGCTATTTCGCACGTTATTTCTTCCTTGCAAGCAGATGGAACTGATGCCGCTCAGTTAGATTTAAGTGAGTTATTAAAGCTAACCCTTGCAAGTGGAAAGAGTGCCCGTGGCTGATGATCGCTTAGTGACACCACAAATTAAGGGTGAGGAATCGGCTGTGGAGCATGCGTTGCGCCCAAAAACGTTAAATGATTTTGTTGGCCAAAACCGTGTGCGTGAACAGATCGATGTTTTATTGACGGCAGCGCGCCACCGTAATTCTCCCGCCGATCACATTTTGTTGTCAGGTCCGCCAGGTTTGGGCAAGACAACTCTTGCTTTAATTTTGGCAAGTGAGATGCAAGCACCAATTCGCATTACAAGTGGACCTGCGATCACACATGCTGGAGATCTTGCAGCAATTCTTTCTTCACTAGTTGAAGGTGAGATTTTATTTTTAGATGAAATTCATCGCCTGCCTAGACCTGCTGAGGAGCTTTTGTACTTAGCAATGGAAGACTTTCGTGTTGATGTCGTTGTTGGCAAGGGTCCTGGGGCAACGGCTATTCCCTTGCAACTTCCACACTTCACTTTGGTAGGTGCAACAACCCGCGCTGGATTGCTGCCGAGTCCACTGCGCGATCGATTTGGGTTTACAGCACATCTTGACTTCTATGATGAAAAAGACATTGCTCACGTGATTACGCGAAGTTCGGAATTGCTCAAGATTGTTATCGACAAAGATGCGATCGTTGAGGTTGCAGGGCGATCTCGTGGAACCCCTCGTATTGCTAATCGATTGTTGCGCCGTGTTCGTGATTATGCACAAGTACAAGGTAGAGCGCGCATCTCGTTAGCTGATGCTATGTCAGCTTTGCAGATGTATGAAGTTGATGAGCTAGGTCTAGATCGCCTCGATCGTGGTGTTTTAGTTGCGCTAGTTGAAAGATTTAATGGGGGACCAGTTGGGCTTTCTACGTTGGCCATTGCTGTTGGCGAAGAGATTGAAACAGTTGAATCTGTAGCAGAACCATTCTTAGTTCGAAATGGCTTCATGGCCAGAACTCCACGGGGGCGAGTGGCCACAGCCCAGGGTTGGCGCCATATAGGACGAACACCACCTGCTGAGATTTCGACCCTTTTCGACTTACCAGCACCTGACGCCTAGACTCTCGCCCTATGTCTACATCTAATAAACCAGTAAAGACGGCTGCCCGCCCTGGCCGCACTTTAGCGATTCTAGGCTTGGTGCTTATTGCCATGACTAGCTTGGTTTTCATTCAAGGGGCAAAATCAGTTCGCTTAGGTCTAGATCTTCGTGGTGGCACTTCGGTCACTTTGCAACCAAGAATTGCACCGGGTGATGAAGGCAAGATCACTAGCGATGCGATCGATCAGGCGGTTTCAATTATCCGCCAACGCGTTAACTCATTGGGTGTTGCAGAATCAGAAGTTTCTGCGCAAGGTAGCGGCACAAATCGCCAGATTGTTATCTCAGTACCGGGGGACACTGGACGTCGCGTTGTTGAATTAGTTGGACAAACTGCAGAGTTACGTTTCCGTCAGGTTCTAGCATCTGCCTCTGGTATTCCTTCTGCAAGTGATGCAGCTGCAACACCTGTAGCAGGTGTGAGTGCTGAAGCAAATGCAAAGTTTGCAGCACTTGATTGTACGAAGGCTGAAAATCTTCAAGGCACTGGCGCAGATGCACCTACCGATACTTTAGTTGCATGTGATCGTGCTGGCGAAACCAAGTACATCTTGGCTCCAGCCGAAGTTCTGGGTCGACAGATTTCTAAAGCATCAGCAGGTTTGGACACTCAAGCCGGAAGTGCTTGGTATGTAAGTCTGACATTTAATAATGAAGGAACCTCTGCTTTTGGTGCGCTGACAGCTCGAGTTACATCACTCCCAGAACCGACAAATCAAGTAGCGATTGTTCTTGATGGTTTAGTTGTTTCATCACCACGAATTAATGAAGCTATTCCTTCGGGCACAGCGCAAATCACGGGAAGTTTCACTCAACTAGAGGCTCAAGATCTTGCAAATGTTCTTAAGTACGGTGC
>NZ_JBBAMW010000001.1:15346-106627 GCF_040402275.1 Candidatus Planktophila sp.
ACGCTCACATTGGCAGGTATTGCTGGTGCAATCGTTGCAATCGGTGTTACTGCTGACTCATTTATTATCTACTTCGAGCGTATTCGAGATGAGATGCGAGAAGGTAGAACTCTGAGAACTGCAGTTGAAACTGGCTGGGTCAGAGCACGACGGACAATTTTGGTTGCAGACTTTGTATCACTCATTGCTGCCTCCCTTCTCTACTTCTTCGCCGTTGGCGGGGTACGAGGCTTTGCATTCACTCTAGGCTTAACAACACTTGTTGACCTCCTTGTGGTCTTTGTATTTACAAAACCACTCGTTTCGATCTTGTCGCGAGTTGCATTCTTTAATTCAGGTCATTCATGGTCAGGTTTCTCAAGCAAGAGCTTGGGCACTGTAGTTGCGAAGGAGGCATAAAGATGTCGAAGATGTCAGGTCTTGGTGGTCGTCTCTATCGCGGCGAAACAGCGGTTGATTTCATTGGGAAGCGTCGTCGCTGGTACTCCGTATCAGCCCTATTTGTCCTTGCATCGATAGCAGCTCTTGCTATTCAAGGTTTACACCTTGGAATTGAGTTCAAGGGTGGTTCATCCTTCACAGTAAATAAAGCAAGTGCCACCATTGAGCAAGCACGTTCTGCTGTTGAAGCAACTGGTATTCCAGGTGAGCTAATTGTTCAGGAAATTGGCAGTGACAAGGTTCGCGTTCAAACTGGCGCACTCGATACTGTTCAGAACAACGCAGTGCAGGATGCTTTGGCTGCAGAGTTTGGTGTTTCTGTTGAGTCTATTGATACGCAAATTATCGGACCTTCATGGGGTAAGGAAATCACTCGTAAAGCTATCTATGGACTCATCGGCTTCTTGATTGTTGTGATGCTTTATCTTGCGATGGCTTTTGAACCGAAGATGTCTATTGCCGCTATTGCTGCAGTTGTTCACGACGTCTTCATCACTGTTGGAATCTACGCACTCGTAGGCTTTGATGTTACGCCGGCCACGATTATCGGATTCTTAACTATTTTGGGTTATTCGCTCTATGACACGGTGGTTGTATTCGACAAGGTTCGTGAAAACACACGTGCTATTACCTCAAATTCAACCAAGACCTATTCACAAGCGGTAAACCACGCAGTTAATCAGACACTTGTTCGCTCTGCGAATACCTCGTTGATTGCACTCTTGCCTGTTGGGTCTATTCTCTTTGTTGGAGCTGGTTTGCTAGGTGCAGGAACATTGAAGGATCTCTCATTAGCATTGTTCATTGGACTAGCAGTCGGAACATATTCTTCGATCTTCATCGCACCACCTGTGCTTGCGCAACTTCGCGAAAGAGAGCCAGCAATGCAGGCTCTTGCAAAGCGCGTTAACGCTCGCTCAGGGGGAGCAGCTCCAGTTGCAACTTCTGCTGCAGTTGGTGCGGTTAATGGACGTGGCCCACGTAATCAACCAAAGCGTAAGGGTCGTAAGTAAGGTTTCTTGTGGATACTTTGATAGCACCAGTAATCAGTGCTCTCAAAGAGAATCACGCCTCAGTAGATTCTGATGAGGTCTCTCGTGCCTTTGATGTTGCGCGAGATGCCCATGAAGGTCAGCTGCGCAAATCAGGAGAGGCGTATATAACGCACCCTGTTGCCGTTGCCGAAATCCTTGCGCACTTAGGGTTGAATCAACCCACGGTCATCGCAGCACTGCTCCATGACACAGTTGAGGATACGCAGTACTCACTAACTCAATTACGAATTGATTTTGGCGATGAAGTTGCCAATTTAGTTGATGGGGTTACGAAGTTGGACAAACTGGCCTATGGCCCTACGGCAGAGGCAGAAACAGTTCGCAAAATGGTTATTGCGATGTCTCGCGATATCCGTGTGCTTGTCATCAAGTTGGCAGATCGTTTGCATAATGCTCGAACCTGGAAGTATGTATCTGAGGAAAGC
The DNA here is from genome assembly GCF_040402275.1 of Candidatus Planktophila sp. Lineage (GTDB taxonomy): Bacteria > Actinomycetota > Actinomycetes > Nanopelagicales > Nanopelagicaceae > Planktophila. The sequence continues at coordinate 17,268 of NZ_JBBAMW010000001.1, forward strand.
GCGCTTAGAAAGGCGCGAGAAACCTTAGATATCTATGCACCATTAGCCCACCGTTTGGGTATGAACGCAATTAAATGGGAGCTTGAAGATCTTTCCTTTGAAGTATTAGAGCCAAAGAAATTTGAAGAAATCTCTCGTCTAGTAGCCGAGCGTTCTCCTTCTCGAGATGCCTTAACAGAGCAGGTCATTGGCTCTGTGAAAGAGGATCTAGCGCGTGAAAGTATTGAAGCAACAGTTACCGGGCGAAATAAGCATTTTTTCTCTGTTTATCAAAAAATGGTTGTGCGAGGACGAGAATTCAATGATATTTACGATCTGGTTGGCATCCGCGTACTAGTAAAGGATGTTCGTGATTGCTACGCAGTGCTTGGTTCTATTCACGCTCGATGGAGCCCAGTACCTGGACGCTTCAAAGATTACATTGCAATGCCTAAGTTCAATTTGTATCAATCTCTTCACACAACGGTAATTGGTCCAACAGGTAAAGCGATAGAAATCCAAATTCGAACATATGACATGCATGCTCGTGCAGAGTTTGGTATCGCTGCGCATTGGAAGTATAAGCAGGGTCCAGAGAACACGAATAGTTCTCCTGAGATGTTGTGGCTTCGCCAGTTACATGAATGGCAGAAAGAAACTGAAGATCCTTCAGAGTTTTTGGAAGCACTACGTTTTGATTTGGGCTCTCCTGAAGTATTTGTTTTCACTCCAAAGGGCAGCGTTGTGGCCTTGCCGGGAGGCTCAACACCAGTGGACTTTGCCTTCTCTGTTCACACAGATATAGGGCTGCGGTGTGCTGGTGCGAAGGTCAATGGACGCTTAGTTCCTCTTGATTCTCGACTCAATAATGGCGATGTGGTTGAGATTGTTACTAACAAAGGTGAAACGGCTGGACCTAGTCGCGATTGGTTAAACTTTGTTAAAAGTCCACGAGCACGTTCAAAGATTAAGGCGTGGTTTAGCAAGGAACGCCGCGAAGAAGCAATAGATGCGGGGCGGGAATCGATAGCTCGACAAATGCGAAAAGCTGGTTTGCCGTTGCAAAAGATATTTGCTGGTCATTCTTTACTGGAACTTGCGCATGAGTTACGTTATCCAGATATAGATGCGTTGTATTCAGCGGTAGGTGATGGTTATGTGTCAGCCGCCTCTATTATCGATAAGTTAGCAGCAGCACTACGTGCGGAAGATTCTCATCCAGAACCAACGATGGATGTTCTCCCTACTCGCGCCCCCACAACTCGTTGCTCAAGTAACGCGGTCGATGTTGAAGGCACCGATGATGTGCTTGTGAAGCTTGCACGTTGTTGTACACCAGTTCCTGGCGATGCAATCATGGGTTTTATAACTAAAGGAAGTGGTGTTTCGATTCATAGGGGAGATTGCGTCAATGCCCATGATCTACAGGTCCACCAGTTGGATAGGGTCGTAAATGTAAAATGGCGCATCGGAGCTTCTTCAGTATTTTTGGTAAACATCCAAGTCGAGGCTCTAGATCGAGCGTCATTACTGGCCGATGTAACTCGCACATTGTCTGATCAGCATGTAAATATTTTGAGTGCTTCTGTCAGTACCTCAAAAGATCGAACTGCATTTTCACGCTTTACTTTTGAGATGGCAGATGCAACACATTTGGATTCGGTACTTGCCGCTGTGCGAGGTATTGAAGGTGTCTACGATGTTTATCGAACAACCAACAATTAGTTAAACTCAGCCAAACTCTTCTCAGCCTCGGCTAACCACACCTTACGAGCGGTAGCAGACTCTGCAGCCTCTTCTGCCTTCTTTGTGTTTCCGCTGGCAGCAGACTTTGCTGCCACCTTTTCATAGTTAGCAATAGATTCAGTGAGCTGTGCAACAACCTCTTCAGCGCGCTTTTTCGCAGCAGGATCGGTCTTGCGCCAAACGTCAGCTTCGGCTTCCTTGATTACAGACTCAACCTTTGCAACGCGCGCATCTAAAGCGGCGCGCTTATCGCGGTGGGTCATTCCAATCTTTTCCCACGAGCGCAAATGCTCATTAAGCACCTTGCGTGACTCCTTGATATCGGTGATAGGCAGCACCGCCTCGATAAGAGTCAGTAACTCTTCTCGCTTGGCTAGGTTAGCTGCCATAGTCACATCACGCTTTTCTAGGTCTGCATTCTTAGATGCAAAGAATTGATCTTGTGCGGCCTTAAATCGTGACCATAGTTTGGCATCATCATTTTTCTTGCCACGACCAGATGCTTTCCAAAGATCCATCAAAGCCTTGAAGCGCTTAGCTGTTGGAACCCATTCAGTCGATGTTGCTAACTTCTCTGCCTCTTCAACAATTGCCTTCTTGGCATCTGCCACGACAGATTGAGTTGCCTCTAATGCAGCAAAATGTGTTCGGCGGCGCTTATCGAATTTATTACGTGATGAAGAAAAACGCTTCCATAAGTCGGCATCTGCTTTTTTATCAAGACGCGGGGCAGCCTTCCATTCATCAAGTAGAACCTTGAGGCGATCACCGGTACTCTTCCAACTTTCGGATAGAGCCAGACCTTCAGCTTCAACAACAATCTTTTCTTTTTCAACAATGATTTGTTCACGGCGAGCAGCCTTTGCAGCAGTTTCAGCTGCCTTCTTAGCCTCATACGCTTCGCGATGTCCTTCGATCAGCGGCTCAATTTGTTCAACTGAGGCGGCCAGCGCTTCGAGATCTCCAACACCGTTTAATTCCTTAACCTGTTCGCGCAACTTCTTAACCGCTGTGTATGCATCTGATGGAACCATCGCTCCACTTTTGATGCGCGCTGCCAGAAGTGCGACTTCAGCGGCAAGAACTTCGAACTTGCGGACAAAGTATGACAATGCTTCTTCAGGAGTTTTCCCTGGGTATGAACCAACGGCTGTTTCACCGTTTGATGTGCGAACGTATACTGTTCCATCTTCTGCGACTCGACCAAAAGCTGAAGGATCTCCGATCAACGCACTTGCTGCGCTGGCCTGGTGTGGGAAATTCATTTCTGTCATGAGAGTGAACCTTTCAGCGCGTTTCTTCGTGATGAAGTTCGCTATGTGGTGGGTGCGATGCTGAGAAGTTTTGACGCTTCTGAGCGTGGGTTGAGGGTGTATTCGTGTGCAAAAGGTACCCTGTCTCATGGTGTGAGCGTCAATCGCACCTCAATTTGAGCGTGGAATGGGGAGGGTTGTGCGATGCTGATCGACTCCTTTGCCGCTCCAATGTTTGCCACCAATTGCTGGGTGATAGCTACCGAGCCTGGTGCCGAGTGTGTCGTTATCGATCCGGGCATGCCAGATGTTTCTCACCAGTTAACAGAGATGTTAGAAAAACATAATTTGAAGCCGGTAGCGGTAATTGCCACGCACGGACACCTAGACCACACCTTTTCCATTCAATCAATAGCCGATGGATATGGAATCGCTTCTTATATTCATAGTGAAGATCGAGCTTTTTTGGGAAACCCTGAAAAACTCCATGGGCCAGAGTTCATGGCAACTTTGTCAGGAATGAGTTTTTCTGAGCCAAAAGATGTTCGCGAACTGCGCAACGGTGATGTGATTGATGTAGTCGGACTTTCATTTAAGGCAATACATGCTCCAGGCCATACCCGAGGCTCTTTAATGTTTGAGGTTTCCAATGAGGTATTGGTCAGCGGAGATGTCTTGTTTGCTGGTTCGATCGGTCGCACAGATCTACCGACAGGATCGGCAAGGGAGATGGAAGAGACCTTGCGTAAAAAAGTAGGGCCTCTATCAGATCATCTGCGCGTATTGCCTGGGCATGGCCCAGATACAACGATGGCACATGAAAAAAAGCACAATCCATACCTGAAGAGTTTGGTAGGTCGACACTAATGGCTGGACAGAAAATATCTGCACCTAAGGGTGTCAGCGAATACGTTCCGAGTAGATCTAGTGCATTTGAATTTGTACGAGATAGCCTCATTACTCCTGCAAAGTTGGCCGGCTATCAGTTAATTGAACTTCCAGTATTTGAAGATACTGAGCTCTTTACTCGTGGTGTTGGTGAATCCACAGATGTTGTATCTAAAGAAATGTATACATTTGAAGATCGTGGTGGACGTTCAATTACTTTGCGACCTGAAGGAACAGCGGGAGTAATGCGAGCTGTTATTGAACACGGTTTAGATCGCGGACAATTGCCGGTAAAAGTTTGGTACTCAGGTCAATTCTTCCGAGCAGAGCGCCCACAAGCTGGCCGCTATCGCCAGTTCTATCAGGTTGGGATTGAAGCAATTGGTTTAGATGATCCTGCAATTGATGCAGAGGTTATTGCTATCGCCGATGCGGGATTTAAAGCAATTGGACTGAAGCAATATCGCTTAGAGATAACATCACTAGGTGATGCTGAATCTCGAGCGGCCCATCGCATTGATTTAGTGAAGTTTATTTCAACTCTGACGTTGGATGAAGCAACAGCTGCTCGGGCGCAAATAAATCCGCTACGTCTATTTGATGATAAGCGTGAAGAGACGCGCAAAGCCATGGCTGATGCACCCTTATTGATCAACTACCTCAATGATGATGCGCGCCAGCAATTTGAGCAGGTACAAAAGTATCTTGATGCATTAGGGATTGCATACGTTGTTAATCCCCGAATGGTGCGTGGCTTGGATTACTACACAGGCACAACCTTTGAATTTGTTCACGAGCTACTCGGTGCCCAATCAGGCATCGGTGGCGGCGGACGCTATGACGGCTTAATGGAACAACTAGGCGGGCAATCGCTTTCCGGTATTGGGTTTGGATTAGGTGTTGATCGCGCTTTGTTAGCAGCAGAGGCGGAAGGAGTCATCGGCAACGATGCTTTTGTATCGGACCTTTTCATTATTCCTTTGGGGGAGGCGGCGAAAGTCAAAGCACTCACTCTTGCCTCTGATCTACGGGCTAGTGGCAAAACAGTGGAAATCGCTTTCGGTGATCGTGCGCTTAAGGGTGCTATGAAAGGTGCTGATAAGAGTGGTGCGACACATGTCATTATTCTTGGTGAGTCTGAGATTTCTAGCGGAACAGTTGAGTTGAAAGAGATGAAATCGGGTCACACATTGTCAGTTAAGATTGACTCATTGCTCGAAGTTCTCTAAATCGGAAAAATTGGACATAATTAATGTTGCGCACACATGAAGCAGGATCGCTCCGTAAATCCCATGCGGGTCAGACAGTCACACTTGCAGGATGGGTGTCACGTCGACGCGACCATGGCGGAGTGGCATTTATCGATCTACGCGACGCATCTGGCTCAGTCCAAGTAGTTATTCGTGACGAAAAAGTCGCAGGCTCTTTGCGAGCGGAGTGGTGTTTATTGATTACTGGTGAGGTAGTTGCTCGCCCCGATGGAAATCAGAATACGAATATTGCAACAGGTGAAATTGAAATTATGGGAGACACAGTAGTTGTCTTGTCAGAGTCAGCTCCGTTGCCTTTTCCAGTAGATAGTGGCGATGACTCAGATATCAATGAAGAGGTACGTTTGCGATATCGCTATCTCGACCTACGCCGTGAAAAACCGGCCCACAACCTTCGCCTGCGTTCTAAAGTAACTTCAACGATTCGTCGGGTTATGGAGGAAGAAACATTCCTCGAGATTGAAACACCTTATTTGACCAGATCAACACCAGAAGGTGCTCGTGACTTTTTAGTTCCAGTTCGATTGCAGCCAGGTAGTTGGTATGCACTGCCACAATCACCGCAACTGTTTAAGCAGCTACTTATGGTTGCAGGCATGGAAAAGTATTACCAAATTGCGCGTTGTTTCCGTGATGAAGACTTCCGCGCAGATCGTCAGCCAGAGTTCACTCAGTTGGATATAGAAATGTCATTTATTGATCAAGAGGATATCTTGGCTGTGGCAGAGAAGATCGTTGCTCGGATTTGGAAAGAGACAGTCGGCTATGACATTCCTCTTCCACTCAAGCGTATGACATATGCCGACGCGATGACACATTATGGTTCTGATAAACCAGATCTTCGTTTTGATAATCAACTCGTTGATCTCACGGCATTTTTTGCAGAAACTGAATTTAGAGTTTTCCAAGCACCATATGTTGGTGCTGTTGTCATGCCTGGTGGAGCATCATCTGCTCGTCGCGAACTAGATGCCTGGCAAGACTGGGCAAAGGCGCGCGGGGCCAAAGGTCTTGCATACATTCTTGTCAACGAGGATGGCACGCTAGGCGGACCAGTGTCGAAGAATCTTTCGGAAAAGGAAACGGCAGGAGTTGTGCAAGCAGCTGGTGCTAAGCCAGGGGATGCGATCTTTTTTGCAGCTGGTGAGCGCACCGCATCACAAAATCTCTTAGGAGCTGTTCGTTTAGAAATTGGTAAGCGATGTGGACTAATTCCAGATGGTAAGTGGGAATTTTTGTGGGTTGTAGATGCTCCTATGTTTGAGCCAACAGATAATGGTGGATGGACAGCGGTTCACCACCCATTTACTGGTCCTAAGCCAGAGTTTGCTTCAACATTTAAGTCTGATCCAGCGTCAGCACTTGCCTATGCCTATGACATTGTTTTGAATGGAACTGAATTAGGTGGCGGATCGATTCGTATTCATGATCGCACTATTCAAAAAGATGTTTTCTCTGTAATTGGTTTAACTGATGAAGAAGCAAACAGCAAGTTTGGTTTCCTATTAGAGGCTTTTAACTATGGTCCACCTCCGCATGGTGGAATTGCTCTTGGTCTCGATCGCGTCTGCGCATTATTGACTGGCTCTGACTCGATTCGTGAAGTCATTGCTTTCCCAAAGACTGCTAGCGGTGGCGATCCGTTAACAGGTGCTCCAACACCTATCACTCCGGCTCAACGCAAAGAGAGCGGAATCGACTGGGTTCCACAAGCAAAAACCAGCGAAGAGAAGTAAGGGTCAGGTAGGCTAAAGGTATGGGTCCAGGGGGAATTGCAACAATAATTGCAGCATCATCACTTGCTGTAATTGCAATAGCTATTGCGTATGTGGTCGTCCGAGTCGGTCGATTCATTGATGAGGCAAAAGCCTCGCTCAAAGCTATAACTGATGAAGCTGCGCCATTGATCGATGAGGTTCATACAACTGTGACTCTGGTAAACGGGCCTTTACACAGCATCAATCGTGTAACAAAAAACATTGAAGATTTGTCTGACAAGGTCAATGAGGCAACAACAGGTTTCATGAACAAGAATGGCTCAGCGGTTAAAGTCGCTGGGGCACTTTTGTCTGCAGCACAAATGAGCAAGGGCCGCTCAAAGAAGAAGAAGGCGGAGTGATCCCAGCTAGTGGAATCCGCCGAGATCCGTTCGCGCTGGCTGCGCTTCTTTGAATCTGATAATCGTCAGGGTTTAACTCACACGGTTGTGCCGTCAGCATCTTTGATCGCTGATGATCCAAATCTTTTATTAGTAAATGCGGGTATGGTGCCATTTAAGCCGTTCTTTCTCGGCGAGGTAACACCGCCGTATAAGCGTGCGACATCGGTTCAAAAATGTGTGCGCACACTAGACATTGATGAGGTTGGAAAAACAACTCGTCACGCCTCTTTCTTTCAGATGTGTGGCAACTTTTCTTTTGGTGATTACTTCAAGGAAGGCGCAATAGCACTTGCTTGGGAACTTCTCACCCGTCCTATTGCAGATGGCGGTTATGGATTTCCTGAAGAGAAGTTGTGGGTCACTGTTTACCTTGATGATGATGAAGCCGCAGATATTTGGCATAAACAAATTGGTATTCCTAAGGAACGAATCCAACGTCGTAACATGGCAGATAACTTCTGGTCCATGGGAGTACCTGGACCATGTGGGCCTTGTTCAGAGATTTACTATGATCGTGGTCCTGCATATGGAGCAGAGGGTGGACCGATTGCAGATGAAAATAGATATCTTGAAATCTGGAACCTTGTTTTCATGCAAAATGAACGCGGCGCAGGTGGCGGAAAAGATAGTTATCCAATTCTCGGTGAACTTCCAGCAAAGAGTATCGATACTGGTCTTGGCCTAGAGCGCACAGCTGCTTTGCTGCAGGGTGTTGAGAATATTTATGAGATTGATACAACGATCATGATTCTCAATCGTGCCAGTGAATTAACGGGTGTTAAGTACGGGTCTTCTGAAAAGTCAGATATTGCATTGCGAGTAATTGCAGACCACGCACGAACATCAGCGATGTTGATCGGTGATGGCGTTACACCAGGAAATGAAGGTCGAGGCTATGTGTTGCGACGTATGATGCGTAGAACAATTCGCAATATGCGCCTTTTAGGGTCAATGGATCCGATTATGTCTGAGTTAACTGTCACGGCAATTGCTGCGATGGGTTCACAGTATCCAGGGTTAATTGCTGACAAGAAGCGTATTTTGTCTGTCAGTGTTTCTGAAGAGGAAAGTTTCTTACAAACACTAAAAAGTGGGACGCAAATCTTTGATCTTGCTTCAGTTGCGTTAAAAAAGAGTAAGGCAACGGTTCTGCCAGGTGATGAAGTTTTCAAACTTCACGATACCTATGGCTTCCCCTTTGATTTAACTCTTGAAATGGCGCGTGAAGAAGGTCTTGGAGTTGATGAAGATGGCTTCCGACGCTTGATGAAAGAGCAAAAGGATCGCGCAAAGGCAGATGCTAAGGCGAAGAAATCAGGCCACACCGATGTTTCTGTTTATAAAGCAATCGCTGACAAGAGTGGTAAGAGTGAATTTATTGGATATGCACATCAAAGTACTGAATCTAAGCTAACAGGCATCGTTGTAGATGGCGTTGGAGTAGCTAGCGCCTCAGCAGGTGAAGATGTCGATATTGTTTTAAACCGAACACCATTTTATGCTGAAGGTGGAGGTCAGTTGGCCGATGGCGGTCGCATTACTTTGAGTAATGGTGCAATTATAGAGATTGAAGATGTTCAATCCCCGGTGCCAGGGTTATCTGTTCACCGCGGTCGAGTAATTAGTGGTTCAATCGAAGTTGGAAGTGAAGCTCTTGCTGAGATCGATATCGAACGCCGTCACGCAATTTCCCGAGCACACACAGCCACGCATATGGTGCATAAGGCGTTCCGTGAAATTTTAGGTGAGACAGCAACTCAAGCTGGTTCGGAAAATTCGCCAGGCCGATTCCGATTTGATTTTCCTGCTACTGGTTCAGTTCCTGTTAGCGTTTTGAATGATGTGGAATCTCGCGTTAATACCCTATTGCTAGATAATCTTGAGGTCACTGCAGAAAGTATGAGCCAAGCGAAGGCGAAAGAACTTGGTGCAATGGCATTGTTTGGTGAGAAATATGGTGATGTTGTTCGAGTTGTAAGCGTTGGTGACTGGGCACGAGAGCTCTGTGGTGGTACACACGTCGCACGTTCTGGACAACTAGGCGTTATCAAGTTGCTAAGTGAATCCTCAATTGGAGCTGGCGTGCGTCGCGTTGAAGCACTTGTTGGCGTGGATGCATACAAGTTCTTAGCTCGCGAACATATCTTGTTGAACTCATTAACGGATTTGATCAAGGGTGCTCGCACCGAAGAATTACCAGAGAGAATTTCAGATTTGCTCAACAAGATGAAAGATATTGAGAAGGAGTTAGCAACTGTTCGTTCTGTTCAGGCGCTTTCTCAAGTCGGAGATCTTGCCAAGACAGCCAAGGTCATCAATGGGATTTCCTTTATTTCATCTGTTATGGCTGATGGAGTTTCTGGTGATGATCTACGTAAGATTGCGCTGGATCTGCGAGAGCGTGAATCTAAATCTGTTGTTGCACTTATTAGTTCTAATGATGGCAAGCCGGTATTGGTTGTCGCGACAAGTGAGCAAGCACGTGCAGGTGGAGTCAAGGCGGGTGCGTTAGTCAGGATAGGTTCAACAGTTCTGGGCGGTGGCGGTGGCGGTAAAGATGATTTTGCACAAGGTGGCGGTACCGATGCATCGAAATCCTTAGAAGCTCTGACCGCGATCTCAAACGCACTCATTGGATAGATGATGGAGCGCGGACGTCGTATCGCATTTGATTATGGAGATGTGCGCATCGGTGTTGCTGTAAGTGATCCAGACTCGATTCTTTCCTCTCCACTGACGACATTAAAAGCTACGGACAAGCAATTAAGTAATCAGATCTCACAGATATTTACTGAGATTGAACCTGTGGTCATCTATGTCGGTAGACCTGCATTATTAAGTGGCAACGATGGGTCAGCGACAGAGAAGGCTTCAGAATTCGTAGCGCTGTTGAGGACAATCACTCAGGTACCAATCGAAATGATCGATGAGCGAATGAGCACGATTAGTGCAGCTCGAAATCTGCGAGACGCAGGTCGCAGTGCGAAGGATTCAAAGAATGCGATCGATATGGCAGCAGCGGTAGCTATATTGGAGTTTGCGATAGAGATAGAAAAGCGACGATGAAGAAGCAACTTGGAATCGTTGCAGGCCTGCTTGTTGTAATTGCAGCTTTTTTAGTGATGCGTATTGGTCCTTCTCCGGCGCCGGATTTCCCAACTAGAACAGTCCTGTCAGGTGCGACAGAGGTCATAATTGATATTCCTGCAGGCTCATCTGGTTCTGCCATCGCGGCATTGCTTTTTGAAAATCAAGTCATTAAGTCTTCAGAGGCATTCTTTAGAGTTGCGGTGGGGGATAAGCGTTCTGAAAAGATCGCTCCTGGAAATCATCGATTAACAAAAACAATATCTGCCCAACAGGCACTCGATCAGTTGCTAGATCCAGAACGTATACCGAACCTAATCAAAGTTTATGAGGGCAGCTGGAAAAGTGAAATCGCCAAGTCTCTGGTGAAGTACGGATTTTCGGCAAACGAAGTCTTGCGAGCACTTGCTACCGCGAAATTACCTAACGGTTTTAGGGATAGCGAAGGACTTTTGTTCCCGGCTCAATACAGTTTTGTAAAAGGCACCACGGCTAATGAAGCAGTTCAAGCAATGGTTGATCGATTTACACAAGAGCCCGCAGCAAAAGAGTTGCTGCTTGGCACAAAAAAGTTCAAGCCGTCACAGTTGTTAACGATAGCCTCGATAATTCAAGCCGAGGGAGAACAGAAGGATTTCGCCAAGGTCTCAAGCGTTATTTACAATCGATTGAAAATAGGAATGCCTTTACAGATGGATTCAACGGTCCACTTCGTTAAGAAGCTGCGTGGGGAAATTTTCTTGAGTTCCCAATCAACATTGATCAATTCTCCCTACAACACCTATAAAAAATATGGCTTGCCACCTGGTCCTATTTGTAGTCCAGGGGCAGAAGCTATTTCGGCAGCACTAAAACCTGCCGTCGGCGATTGGTTGTACTTCATTACAGTAGCCCCAGGGGATACACGTTTTACAAAGTCGCTTGAAGAGTTCAACAGTTGGAAAGCAATATATGTGAAGAATCGGAAGGCGGGTGTTTTCGGATGATTTCAGCCGGCGTTTTAGGTTCTCCGATCTCTCATTCACTGAGTCCTCTTCTGCATAACACGATGTATGACTTTCTCGGTATCAAGGCCAGCTATTCGGCGTATGAGGTTTCATCAGGTCAGTTGAGAAACTTTCTAGACAATGAGGGATCTTCCTTGAACAATCTCTCTTTGACGATGCCTTTGAAAGAAGAGGCTTTAGCCATTGCAGATACCATTTCAGATATTTCACGTCAGATTCAAAGTGGCAATACTTTGCGCAGAGATAGTGGATTATGGAATTTAACGAGCACTGATGTTGATGGCTTCACCCATGCATTGCAATTTAATAATCGAGATGCCAAGGGAAATATTTTGATCATTGGCGCTGGTGCAACTGCCCGAGCAGTTGTCGCAGCATGTGACAGAGTGAGTGAGTCAGTAACGGTAATTAATCGCAACCCTGAAAGAGAGCAAGCAATACGAGATTCTGGACCAAATCAGGATATTACTTTCATATCCTGGGGCTCAATCATTGACTTGAATATGTTTGATTTGGTTGTTAACACAACACCAGGGGAGACAGCTTCAATACTTGTGGATCAAATTGATGCAGCAAGTTCCACATTCTTTGAAGTTCTCTACAATCCTTGGCCGACACAGTTGCTATCACATTGGCGAAAAGCTGGTGGATTTGGAATTGATGGTTTGGATTTGCTGATTCATCAAGCAATTTCGCAGGTTGAAATATTCGCTTCATGCGTAGTTGAGCGAGAGTCAATTGCAAAGATGCTTCGCACAGTCGGTGAAAAAGCGCTGTCCTAATCCACAGGCGGTCTTTCAAGGGCATTTTCGTTGTAACTTGTTGTAATGAATTTTGTGCTGATCCTCTTAGCTATACCTGTATGTATCGCAGATATCAGCTCCTTTGTTATTCCGAACATCTATAATAAAATTCTTTCTTATGCAGCATTGATACACATAAGTCTCTTTGGAATAGGTCAGATCCGTGAATTCGGTTTCTCCCTTGTAATCCTGTTAATACTGTTGTTTTTCGGAATAGGTATGGGTGACATCAAGCTCCTGACGTTGATACTTGCGACGCATGCCTTTAGCGCAATTGATTTCTTGGGCTTTGTTTTTCTGTTGGCAATGGTTCATATAGTGGTACTTGTGGGAATTCATCGGAGGATCCCATCTAAAATCCCTTTGGCCCCAAGCATTTTTATAGGGCTTGCAACATATTTGGCAACGGGATAGCGCGGTTATCTGCAAGAATAAGCACATGCGTTGGTTAACAGCTGGTGAGTCTCATGGACAGGCACTTAGTGCCATAGTCGAGGGAATTCCTGCCTCTGTTTCAATCACAACAGCCGATATTGATTTTCATCTCCAACGCAGACGCTTAGGTGTCGGCCGTGGGGCCCGCCAGAACTTTGAAGCAGACAAAGTGACAATTCTTGGTGGCGTGCGTCTTGGTTTAACCCAAGGTGGACCCATTGCAATTCAAGTTGCTAATTCAGAATGGCCTAAGTGGGAAAAAGTAATGTCTGCTGATCCTGTGCCAGAGGAAGAGATCAAGGACCTAGGTCGCAATGCTCCATTGACACGTCCTCGTCCAGGGCACGCGGATTTAGTAGGAATGCAAAAATATGATTTGGATGATGCGCGTGCGATCTTAGAACGTGCAAGTGCGCGCGAAACTGCTGCCCGTGTCGCTCTTGGTGCAGTTGCACGAAACTTTTTGCAGCAAACAGTAGGGATAACGATTCTTAGCCATGTACTTTCAATTGGCTCTGTTCGAGTAGCCGATGATGCCCCTTTGCCATCAGCGGGTGATATGACAGCAATTGATGATGATCCAGTTCGTTGCGCCGATAAAGCAACAAGTGATCAGATGATTACTGAAATCGAAAATGCGCATCGTGATGGCGATACATTGGGGGGAGTAGTAGAAGTCTTAGCTTTCAATATGCCACCTGGCTTGGGCTCACATGTTCACTGGGATAGACGCCTTGATTCAAAATTGGCTGGCGCTGTAATGGGTATTCAGGCTATTAAAGGTGTTGAAATCGGTGATGGTTTTAGAACGGCAACTCGTCGTGGATCTGTCGCTCATGATGAAATCGAAAAGGATGCCAACGGGAAAATTGTTCGTCGCACCGATCGAGCAGGCGGCACTGAGGGCGGAATGTCTAATGGTGAAATTCTTCGCGTTCGTGCAGCGATGAAGCCAATTTCAACTGTTCCAAAAGCCTTAGATACGATCGATGTTGCAACAGGTGAGGCTGCAAAGGCAATCAATCAGAGATCGGATGTGTGCGCAGTTCCTGCGGCAGGCGTCGTTGCTGAAGCAATGGTGGCACTGGTTCTAGCCGAGGTTGTTCTTGAGAAATTTGGTGGAGATTCAGTAACTGAAACACGTCGTAACTTTGAGTCCTACATCGCTAATTTGAATTTTAAGTAGTAGGGCATGATGACGCGCATTGTTTTAATAGGTGCACCAGGTAGCGGTAAGAGCACAGTTGGCATGGCATTGGCCGCGCATCTGCAGTGGCCATTTGTTGATACTGATGCACTCATAGAGTTGAAGGAGTCAAAAAAGATTACGGATCTTTTCGTCGATAATGGTGAAGAGTATTTCCGTAGTGTTGAGTTCGAGACTTTGCAAGAGGTTCTTCTAGAACCTTCTGCTGTTATAAGTCTTGGTGGTGGAGCGCCGATATCTCAGCAGGCACAAGCTGCCTTGATCTCATCTGATTCCATTATCGTTTTTCTAGATGTTTCCCTTGCGACAGCAGCGCCACGAGTTGGATTCAATCGTGATCGTCCCTTACTTCTTGGTAATCCCCGCGCACAATGGCAGGCACTTTCTGACCAGAGACGCCCGACTTACGAGAAACTGGCAACACAATCTATTAAAGTTGATGATATGACCGTAGATGAAATAATTGCCATCATAGAATCGATGTTGTCATGACGGTAATCACGGTTAACGCTGAGCGTTCCTACCCAGTCACGATAACAAACTCATGGGGCAAAGATCTTGTTGCTATTTTTCAGGGGCGAACTCGTGTGGCGGTAATAGTTTCACAGAGTTACTCGCCAGACTTGTCAGCGTTAAGAGATCTAGATACGGATTGTCATGTCTTCGAAGTTCCTGATGGAGAAGAGGGCAAAAGTATTGCAACCATTACCAACCTCTGGAATTGGTTAGGCGCAGCTGGATTTACACGTTCAGATCTAATCGTTGGTATAGGTGGGGGAGCGATCACAGATTTAGCCGGTTTTGCAGCCGCTTCTTGGTTACGTGGCTTGGATTGGGTAGCAGTGCCGACATCATTGGCGGGGATGGTTGATGCCTCAGTAGGAGGCAAGACTGGGATCAATTCAGATTATGGAAAGAATTTGATTGGTGCGTTTCATTCTCCAATAGCGGTAGTTATTAATACGAGTTTCTTACAGACATTATCTGACCGTGACTTTTCTGCAGGTATGGCAGAAGTGATTAAGTGTGGTTTTATAGCTGATCCTAAGATTCTTACCGTAGCGGCGAAACATTCTGTTGAGTCTTTGCGCAATATGCCCGAGGATATCGCCGAACTGATTCAGCGAGCGATTGCCGTTAAAGCCCATGTTGTCTCCTCGGATTTCAAAGAGAGTTTTGCCCGTGAAGCACTCAATTATGGTCACACACTTGGTCATGCCATTGAGATTTATGCCAAGTATCAATTGCGTCATGGTGAGGCGGTTGCCATTGGCTTGGTTTATGCAGCCGAGTTAGCGGCAGCTCGTGGCTTAATTAGTGGGGTTGAACTTGATCTACATCGCACAATTTTGTCAGCGTATAAATTGCCGACAACCTTCGATCGTCAAGCATGGCAAAAGCTTGCACCGCTCTTGGCTTTGGATAAAAAGGCGCGAGGAAACACCATCAGATTCGTTGCACTCAGTGGCATCGGTGCAACAACTCGGCTTGAAGATTTAACCTCCGCCGAACTTGATGCTGCCTATGAGAGAATTAGCTCATGAAGTTACTCGTAATCAATGGTCCCAATTTATCGCGCTTAGACATACGAGACTCATCAGTTTATGGCGATCTCAATTATGGTGAATTGAAATCGATGATTGAGATAGCAGCAGGCAAGCACGGCTTCGAAGCTGATATTCGTCAGAGTGATGATGAAGCGACGATCATTGGCTGGTTGCATGAAGCGGCAGATAAGAAGCTTCCAGTGATCATTAACCCGGCAGCGTTTACTCACTACTCATATGCAATACGTGATGCCGCCGAGTTAGTGAACTCTCCTTTGATTGAAGTTCATCTTTCTAATCCACTATCTCGAGAAGAGTTCAGGCATACCTCTGTAATTTCTGGCGTTGCCAATGGAACTATCGGTGGATTTGGGCCTAATTCCTATGTTTTGGCCATCATTGCGATGCAAAATCTCCTAGCCAAGTAACAGAGCACCCCTTCGGAGCGGGTATCCTTACCCCTTCAATTACTTTTGAATTAAACCAAGTAGATAAAGAGCGGGTGGATTAGCTGTGGCATCAACAAATGATCTAAAAAATGGAATGACACTTGATATCGAAGGTCAACTCTGGACGGTTGTTGAATTCCAACATGTAAAGCCAGGTAAAGGTCCTGCCTTTGTTCGCACCAAGCTCAAGTCGGTTCTAAGCGGCAAGGTTGTTGATCGCACCTACAACGCTGGAGTCAAGATTGATATTGCGATCCTAGAGAAGCGTGAAATGCAGTACCTCTACAAGGAGGGCGATGATTTTGTGTTTATGGATACAAAGACCTATGACCAGATGACAATTAGTGCAGCAACGGTGGGCGATGCCGCTAATTACATGCTGGAAAATACTGAAGCGATTGTTGCTGTCAATGAGGGCAATCCTTTGTACATCGAGCTTGCGGCATCAGTACCACTCAAAATCACTTACACGGAGCCTGGCATTCAGGGAGATCGTTCTTCTGGTGGAACTAAGCCAGCAACCGTTGAAACTGGCATTGAAATTCAGGTTCCGTTATTTATTAAACAGGATGAGGTCGTTTTGGTTGACACACGTGACGGGTCATACCAGGGTCGCGCTAACTAGTGTCTGCTCGTAGTAAGGCACGTAAACAAGCTTTGGATTTACTGTTCGAAACAGACATCCGAGGAACTGACCCGGTTGCTACCTTGATGGCACGTGATATTCCTGCCGAAGGTCCAGATGCGCGTCCAATTCGTGAATATACCCGCGAGTTAGTCAATGGTGTTTCAGAACATCGTCGCAAAATAGATGAATTGATTACAACGTATGCACAAGGTTGGGACATGGATCGTTTGCCAGCTGTTGATCGCAACATCTTGCGCCTTGGAATCTATGAGATTCTTTGGTCTAACGCTGTGCCTATAAGTGTCGCAATTGATGAGGCGTTGGACTTGGCCAGAGAGCTTTCAAGTGATGATTCATCAAAATACATTCACGGTGTTCTTGGGCGTATAGCCAGCATCAAAGACACTATTTCGATTTAGGGAATTCGTAGTCAGCAATAACCTTTTTGATCTCTTCTGTTGTTAATCCTGAGAATACTTGAAAGTTATTGATATCTTGCGCCCTCAGGGAAATCACCTCACCGTTCCAATCTCCACGCATGCGAGCAATGTTGCGAAGTACCTCAGTGATCTTCTGTGCTACGGGGTTAGTAGTTGTAAGAATCTTTCGTAGATCGATACTGATGCGTTCTTCGGGCAGGAAATGTTGTGGCGGTTCGAAAAGCTCAGAGATCGGTACCTCGTACAAGTTTGCAATCGTGATCAATTTAAGTGCACTTACAGAGCGGTCTCCTCGTTCATAGGATCCAAGAGCAATAGCTGAAATCCGCCCTTTGGAAAGTTTTGCGGCTTGAATGAGGGTGAGGTGGCGTGATTCCCGAATGAGGCGCATGCGCGTATGAAGTGTTTGTATTTGAGTTTGAGCGTGAATAGTTTCCATAAAGCTCACACTATTGTTAGTACGACACCTGAAGATTTTGGTATCCACAGCCTGTCCAAGTCAATGCTATTATCTGCTCTGCATCCTTTAACGACCCATCCTGAGAGGTGGGAAAGGAGATTTACATGAGCGTAGCCCTGTCCGCACAAGACATTACACGTGCGTTGACCCGCATTTCCCACGAGATCCTTGAGAGGAATCAAGGCTCATCAAACATCGTTTTACTGGGCATTCCTACTCGAGGCGCACATATCGCGGTTCGTATTTCATCGATTATTACCTCGATAGAAGGTAGCGAAGTGCCTACCGGAACTTTGGATATCACCTTGTTTAGAGATGATCTAAGAATGCGTCCTCCGCGCGCGATCATGCCAACCAAGATTCCCACATCTGGAATTGAGGGCAAGGACGTCATCCTGGTTGATGATGTCTTGTTCTCTGGCAGAACCATCAGAGCCGCACTCGATGCGTTAGGTGAGATTGGTCGTCCTCGCACCGTGCAACTTGCTGCGCTGGTTGACCGCGGACACCGGGAACTTCCAATAAAGGCCGACTTCATCGGTAAAAACCTACCCACCTCAAAGAACCAATCAGTCAAAGTTTTACTCAGCGAGATCGATGGTCGAGATGAAGTAACGATTGAAGAGGGGGCTGAATAATGAAACATTTACTATCGATTGCTGACCTCAATAAATCTGAGGCTATCTCGATTCTAGACACGGCGACCGAATTAGCCCGAGTAAGTGATGGAGCGGTAAAGAAGCTACCAACGCTGCGTGGTCGGACAATTGTTAACTTATTTGCTGAGGATTCAACTCGTACACGCATTTCTTTCGAGGCTGCAGCCAAAAGACTTTCTGCAGATGTGATTAATTTTTCTGCAAAGGGATCAAGTCTGAGCAAAGGTGAATCACTCAAAGATACCGCCATGACACTTCAAGCGATGGGCGCAGATGCGGTAGTAATACGACATCCTGCATCTGGAGCGGCACAAAGATTGGCAGAATCTGAATGGATGTCCGGAAGTGTTGTAAATGCTGGTGATGGGACACATGAACATCCAAGTCAAGCGTTGCTAGATGCGTTTACTATCCGCAAGCACTTAGGTATGGGCGGTAGTGACCTATCGGGATTGAGTATTGCAATTGTTGGAGATATATTGCACTCCCGTGTTGCGCGTTCTAATGTGTTGTTACTGTCCATGTTAGGGGCTGAGGTAACTCTGGTTGCTCCACCAACCCTGCTTCCAGTCGGAATTCAGAACTGGCCTGTCACTGTTTCCTATGATTTTGATACGGTGATTCCGCATGTAGATGTGGTGATGATGTTGCGAGTTCAACAGGAAAGAATGTCGGAGCTATTTTTCCCCAATGCCAGAGAATATTCACGATACTTCGGCCTCAATGGGGAGCGAATGGCAAAGATGAAAAAGGGGGCAATAGTGATGCACCCTGGTCCAATGAACCGAGGGCTGGAAATTTCAGCCGAGGTTGCCGATAGTGCGCGTTCGGTGATAACTGAGCAAGTAACAAACGGTGTCAGTGTGCGGATGGCGATTTTGTATGTATTGCTCGCCGGTGGAACCTTAGAAGTTGGGAGCAACTAGATGACTACAGCAGATTACTTAATCAAGGGAGCATCTCTGCCTGATGGCAAGAAGACCGATATTGCTATCTCGAAGGGAATTATTTCTTCAATTGGATCCGGGTTAAAGGCTGAAGCCGATACGGTGATTGATGCTAAAGATTGTGTTGTATTGCCTGGCCTAGTCGATCTTCATTCTCATCTGCGCGAACCAGGACGAGAAGATGCAGAGACTGTTTTGAGCGGAAGCAGAGCTGGTGTCAAAGGTGGATTCACTGCAGTTTCAGCGATGGCAAACACATCACCGGTTGCAGATACGGCAGGAGTTGTTGAGCAGGTTTATAGATTAGGTCAAGAAGCAGGGTTGTTAGATGTTTTCCCCATAGGAGCTGTTACACAGGGCTTAAAGGGTGAAGCATTATCTGAGATTGGCGCGATGGCAGATTCAGTTGCCCGTGTTCGTGTGTTCAGTGATGACGGTAATTGTGTTTCTGATCCCTTGGTGATGAGACGAGCGCTGGAGTACATAAAGAAATTTGGGGGAGTGATCGCACAGCACGCACAAGATCCTCGAATGACAGTCGGGTCCCAGATGAATGAAGGTGAAATCTCAGCGCGTTTAGGACTTAAAGGCTGGCCGGCGGTTGCAGAAGAAGCAATTATTGCTCGAGATGTTTTACTTGCTGACCATGTGAAATCGCGGCTACATATCTGTCATCTAACAACAGCTGGTGGCGTTGAGATTATTCGTTGGGCTAAGGCTCGTGGAATTGATGTAACGGCAGAGGTAACACCTCACCACCTCTTACTGACAGATGACCTCGCGAATTCTTATGATCCTGTCTATAAAGTAAATCCGCCGCTTCGAACAGAAGCCGATGTTCACGCTCTTCGTGAGGCATTAGCAGATGGCACAATTAATATTGTCGCAACAGATCATGCCCCGCACCCAACAGAATCTAAAGAGTGCGAGTGGCAAGAGGCAGCTTTTGGAATGCTGGGGCTGGAAACTGCGCTGTCTATTGTTCAAAAGACCATGGTTGATACAGGATTAATGAATTGGATCCAAGTTGCCGATCGTATGTCAGTTGCACCGGCTCGGATTGGTGGGTATGAAAACCACGGTCAACCTTTGGTTGTAGGTTCGATAGCTAATCTTGTTGTGATTAATCCAACCCTCAAATGGACGGTAGACCGCGATTTAGTTCTGTCAAAGTCTTCTAATACTCCATACCATGGCCACGAACTACCTGGTGTGATCACACATACCTTCTTTAAGGGCGCTGCAACATATAGCAATGGAACCGTTGCTTCTATCGGAGGTCATTAATGTCTAGTGCATATCTTGTCTTCGATGACGGACGAATATTTGAGGGATCTTCGTGGGCTACAACTGGCAAGACTTTCGGAGAAGCTGTTTTCCAAACTGGAATGACTGGATACCAAGAGACATTAACGGATCCTTCCTATCACAAGCAGATTGTAATAATGACCGCCCCGCACATTGGTAATACTGGAGTAAATGATGCAGATAATGAATCTGCAAAGATTTGGGTTGCTGGATTTGTTGTGCGCAATCCATCATCAGTTACATCTAATTGGCGTGCACAAAATGATCTCGAAGCAGAGCTAATTTCTCAAGGAATTGTAGGCATTCAAGGCGTCGATACTCGAGCAATAACCCGTCACCTGCGCGATCGCGGTGCTATGAGAGTCGGCATTTTCTCTGGTTTAGAACTCTCTCGTGAAGAGATGGTTGTTGAGGTGCGCAAGGGTGAGGAGATGGCAGGTGCGTACTTAGTTCGGGATGTTTCAACACCACACACTGTCATCATTCCAGCGATTGGGAAGAAGAGGTTCACCATTGCGGCACTTGACCTTGGTATCAAAGGAGCAACACCTCGTGCTCTCGCTGAACGAGGGGTTGAAGTTCACGTTATGCCATTTGATTCATCAGCTGGAGAAATATTGGCGATTAAGCCAGACGGGGTCTTTCTATCTAACGGTCCGGGTGATCCATCAACGATGACAGACGTGATAGATGTTGTGCGAGAGTTACTTGTGGCTGAGGTACCTCTCTTTGGGATTTGTTTTGGTCACCAGATCCTTGGCCGTGCTTTAGGTTTTGAAACTTACAAGTTGCAGTTTGGTCATCGCGGAATCAATCAACCTGTCATGGATAAGAACACAGGCAAAGTCGAAATTACCGCCCACAATCACGGTTTTGCTGTGAAAGCACCAACGGATGCCGAGTTTGCAACTGTCTTTGGTCGCGGAGAAGTCACTCACATGTGTCTCAATGACGGGGTTGTTGAAGGTTTGCAACTATTGGATAAGCCAGCATTTTCGGTGCAGTATCACCCAGAAGCGGCTGCCGGTCCACACGATGCGTCCTATCTTTTTGATCGATTTGTTGATCTTATGTCAAAGAAGGTTCCTGCGTAATGGGTCTTGATACAACAATTAAAAGCGTTTTAGTAATTGGTAGTGGTCCAATTGTCATTGGTCAGGCGTGCGAATTTGATTACTCAGGAACTCAAGCTTGTCGCGTACTTCGAGCTGAGGGAATTCGCGTCATTTTAGTAAACTCAAATCCTGCAACAATTATGACTGATCCAGAGTTCGCCGATGCGACATACATTGAGCCGATAACTCCTGAAATTATTGAGCGAATCATCGCGCATGAAAAGCCTGACGCAGTTCTAGCTACTTTGGGTGGCCAAACAGCTTTAAATGCTGCGATTGGATTGCATGAACTCGGAACACTCAAGAAGTATGGCGTTCGTCTCATCGGCGCAGATGTGGATGCAATTCAGCGTGGAGAGAACCGCGAATTGTTTCGTGGGATCGTTGAAAAAGTCGGTGGAGAGTCCGCTAAATCCAAGATTTGCCACACTATGGAAGAGATCATGGAAGCGGTTGTACTACTTAATTACCCAGTAGTCGTTCGGCCATCTTTTACTATGGGTGGCTTGGGATCAGGAATCGCGTTTAACGAAGCAGAGCTAAGGCAGATTGCTGGTGCTGGCTTGCGCCATAGTCCGACATCAGAGGTGCTACTTGAGGAATCCATTATTGGCTGGAAAGAGTATGAACTAGAAGTCATGCGTGATCGCAAGGACAATGTTGTAATCGTTTGTTCGATTGAGAATCTTGATCCAATGGGTGTTCATACAGGTGATTCAATAACTGTCGCCCCGGCCATGACACTGACTGATGTCGAGTACCAGAAATTGCGCGATCTTTCGATGGAGATCATTCGTGAAGTAGGCGTCGATACAGGTGGCTGCAACATTCAATTCGCTGTAAATCCTGATGACGGCCGAATCATTGTTATTGAAATGAATCCGCGCGTATCCCGTTCGAGCGCACTAGCGTCGAAAGCCACGGGCTTTCCTATCGCAAAAATTGCCACAAAATTAGCCATTGGTTACACCTTAGATGAGATTCAAAATGACATCACAAAAGTCACTCCTGCATCATTTGAACCTACCCTGGACTATGTAGTCGTTAAGATTCCTCGTTTTGCATTTGAAAAGTTTGCAGATGCTGATCCCCGTCTGACGACAACGATGAAAAGTGTTGGTGAGGCGATGGCTATCGGCCGATCTTTCTCTGAAGCGCTGATGAAGGCCCTTAGGTCCCTGGAGCGAAGAGAAGCTATTTTTTCATGGCCTGTGATAACTCAGACCGAACTGTCAGCTCTTGTGCAGTCGATGAAGATTCCGACTGAATATAGATTGCAGCAGGTTCAAAAAGCGATGTGGGCCGGAGCAAGTATTGAGCAGGTGTATGAGGCGACCAAGATTGATCATTGGTACTTGCGACAGATCGAAATAATCAATGAGCAAGCATCTGTCATCTCACAACCTGGCGATTTATCGAAGGATGTACTTCGCGCAGCCAAGATGCAAGGTTTCTCCGATGCCCAGATCGCTAATTTGCGGGGAGTGACCGAAGAGGAAGTTCGTAAGGCTCGCCATCACTTAGGCGTAAGGCCTGTCTACAAAACTGTTGATACATGTGCGGCGGAGTTTGAAGCGTTCACGCCCTATCACTACTCAAGTTACGAGGAAGAAACTGAAGTTCGACCACGTACCACACCGGCTGTGATCATTCTGGGTAGTGGACCAAATCGCATTGGTCAAGGAATCGAATTTGATTACTCATGTGTCCATGCCTCTTTCACTTTGCGCGAAGCTGGTTATGAGACGATTATGATTAATTGCAATCCAGAAACTGTTTCGACAGATTACGACACTAGTAATCGCTTGTACTTCGAGCCACTAACACTTGAAGACGTACTTGAAGTGGTCCACGCTGAAACTCAGGCCGGTCCTGTCTTAGGTGTGATTACTCAGTTGGGTGGACAGACTCCACTTGGTTTGGCAGCTGGTTTAAAGGCTAATGGAGTGACAATCCTTGGTACTTCACCCGAAGCAATCAACCTAGCTGAGGAGCGTGGAGCATTTGGAAATATTCTTGCCCAGCAAGGCCTCACAGCTCCTCAATTTGGAATGGCGTCTTCTCAACTAGAGGCAACAACCATCGCGCACGAAATTGGATATCCAGTACTGGTTCGTCCTTCATTTGTACTCGGTGGTCGAGGAATGGAGATTGTTTACGATGATGTTGCACTTGGTGGATTCATCACACGAGCAACAGACATAACTCCGGATCATCCTGTCCTAGTTGATAGATTTTTGGATAACGCAATTGAAATAGATGTTGATGCCCTATTCGATGGACAGGAACTCTTCCTTGGGGGAGTAATGGAACACATTGAAGAAGCTGGTATTCATAGTGGTGATAGCGCGTGCGTCCTTCCATCAATGACTGTCACAGATGAACAGCGAGAGGAAATCCGTGTAGCAACTGAAAAGATTGCACGCGGTGTTGATGTTCGCGGGTTAATAAACATCCAGTTTGCCCTTGCCGACAACGCGCTTTACGTCCTTGAAGCAAACCCTCGTGCCTCTAGAACAGTTCCCTTCGTGAGTAAAGCAACGGGTGTGCCTTTAGCAAAAGCTGCCGCAAGAATTTCAGTTGGGGCAACGATCGCTGAATTACGTGTGGAAGGTTTACTTCCTGCAACAGGGGATGGAATTGCTAAGGGGATCTCTGTGAAAGAGGCGGTTCTTCCATGGAATCGTTTCCGTCGTACAGATGGGCGAGGCGTTGATGCGGTGTTGGGACCAGAGATGCGCTCTACTGGTGAGGTGATGGGAATTTCTCCAACTTTTGGAGAAAGTTATGCAAAGAGTCAGATCGCTGCATTTGGTCCACTACCGAAATCTGGCACAGTGTTTATTTCCTTGGCTGACAAGGACAAGGCCACGGGAATAGAGCCAGCAAAGGGTTTCTCTGATCTTGGTTTTCATATATTGGCCACCGATGGAACAGCGCTATTTTTGCAAAAGCACGGTATAGAGTGCACCACAGTTCGTAAAAACTCTGAAGGAACTGGCGCTATGGGCGAAAAGACTATCGTTGACATTATCAACGCTGGGGAGATTGATTTGGTGATCAATACGCCGGTTGGCCGTGGCACACGCGCAGATGGTTGGGCAATTCGAACAGCAGCTGTGCAGCGATCTATCCCTTGCATCACAACAACGGCCGGTTTTAGTGCCGCAGTTGATGCGATCACTTTTCTACAGAGCAGCCCGCTTGGCATCAAGTCCCTGCAAGAATGGTTGGCATAGATGTCGCAGATAAACAAAAACGCGCAGCAACTACTCGCTCCCATAGTGAGCAATAAAAAAGTAGGTCAGTACCATCAAATAATTATTAACGTTGGTGATCTTGCTTCGCTGTGTAAGCCAGGAAACTTTGTGGCTATCAATGTTGGTGGTGACTCATCCAGCATGATCTTGCGCCGTGCTTTTGCTATTTCTCGTGTTGCTGTTAACGCTACATTTGGTGGCACGATGGAGATCATTGCTGCGGCGCATGGTCAAGGAAGTAAGTGGCTATGTGCGCAAGGTGAAGGTGTAGTCCTCGACATTGTTGCCCCTCTTGGAACAGCTTTTGGAATTCCAACAGAGCCTGTGCCTGTGTTACTAGTTGGTGGCGGTTATGGATCAGCTCCCTTGTTTGGTTTAGCAGAGGTGCTAAACGCTCGTGGCTGTCGGGTAGACATGTTGCTTGGAGCAAGTACCGCGTCGAAGATTTATGCACCCATGGAGGGTAAGCGGGCGGTTAATTCAATGCGAATCTATACCGAAGATGGCTCCATGGGGCAGACCGGCAGAGTTACCGACCCAATATCTGAAATAATTAAGGATTTAGATGTTGCTGTTGTGTATTCATGTGGACCAATGGCGATGTTGTCTGCGATAACAAAAATCACTGATTCACTCTCCGTTGTCCATCAATGCGCAGTTGAAGAAGCCATGGCCTGTGGTATCGGAGTGTGCATGACATGTGTCCTACCAGTTGAAAATGCGGATGGAAAGATTTCGATGCTTCGTTCCTGCATCGATGGTCCTGTTATGGATGGATCTAAAGTTCAGTGGAGCCTGGTCGGTAAGCAATTATGAGTAGTTTAGATTTCTCTACGACAATTGGAAACACGTGGTTTCCTGCACCAACTTTCACCGCTAGTGGATGCGCAAGTTCAGGTCGTGAGTTGGCGCAATTTTTCCCTTTGCGTGAAATGGGCGGAGTTGTTACAAAGTCTGTGATGTCTAAGGAGCGTGCTGGTCGCTCAACGCCACGTATGGCTGAAACTCCCAGTGGCATGCTCAATTCAATTGGTCTGCAAGGTCCTGGCATAGATGCCTTCATTGCGAAAGATATTCCTTACTTAATTGAACAGAAAGCACGTGTAATCGTTTCGATTGCTGGCGAAACGGTTGAAGAGTATTCAACTCTTGCCAGAAAGCTTCGCTCTGTATCTGGTATCAGTGCAATCGAAGTTAATATCTCGTGTCCGAACGTTGAAAACCGTGGCCTAGTCTTCGCCTGCGATCCTGAAGCTTCCCGTCGCGTTATTGATGGAGTAAGACGAACAATCGGGGGAGAACTACCCATAATTGCAAAGTTGTCACCTGATGTCACAGATTTAGTGTCCATCGCACGTGGTGTTGTTGATGCAGGAGCTGACGGACTAGCGCTCATTAATACTGTCCTTGGAATGGTTATCAATGTTGACACCATGCGTCCACATTTAGGTGGCAAGACTGGTGGATTGTCCGGACCAGCTATTCGACCTATTGCGGTTCGCGCTGTTTATCAAGTGCACGCTGCTCTTCCGCACGTTCCTATTTTGGGGATGGGCGGAGTAGCAAGCGGGAAAGATGCTTTAGAGATGATCTTGGCTGGAGCAAGTGGTGTGTCTATTGGTACAGCTACCTTCGGTAACCCAACTGCGATCATGAAGATTCAAAATGAACTCAAGCAATTGTTGATAGATCGAGGATTTACTTCGCTTAAGCAAGCTATTGGGTACGCACATAGACCTGAAACGGAGCAGGTCAATGCCTAAAGCACCGATAGTTTTAGCAGTCGACACACCCAAACTGGCAACAGCTATTGAATGGGTCAAAGCAACGCAGGATTACGTTGCAGTATTCAAACTGGGTTTAGAGTTCTTTTTGACTTTCGGCATTGATGGTGTGAAAGCAATTCAGGACGTAACTGATTCGGATATTTTCTTAGATTTGAAGCTCCACGACATCCCGCACACAGTAAGTGGCGCCGCTAAAGCTGTTTCGAATCTCGCGCCACGATTTTTAACGGTGCATGCATCGGGTGGTGCCGCAATGATTAAGGCCGCAGTTGATGCATCTCCAAAAACACATGTAACGGGAGTTACGATTCTGACCTCATTGTCAGAAGATGACGTGTCACAGATTGGATTCAAAAACAATGCTCTTGATTCAGCGGTTGGTTTAGCCAACATTGCTGTAGCAGCCGGTGCGGGAGCAATAGTGTGCTCACCTTTGGAGATCGCCGCTATCCGTGCTGCCATAGGTCCTACTCCGATCATTATTACGCCAGGAGTTCGTCCGGCAGAATCTGTCGCGAGCGATGATCAAGTTCGCACCACGACTCCAAAGGCGGCCATCGCCATTGGAGCCAACCTGGTTGTGATCGGACGTCCAATTACCCAAAGCTGGAACCTAGGTGCTGGGGCGATGCGTGATCGCGCCGCTCACATCGCATCCGAACTTATCTAGATTAAAGGCTAGATTTATCGCATGGGATCACCACCGCAGTTAACACCCGAGCAACGCCAAGAAGCACTGCTCAAAGCTGCGACTTCTAGAAAACGCCGTGCTGAGGTAAAGAACAAGATTAAAAATGGTGAGTTTTCTATCGATGTAATTCTAGAAATTGCAAAGACTGAAGATGCAATAGCAAAAATGAGAGTCAAAGAGCTGTTGGAGTCCTTGTCTGGTGTTGGAAAAGTGCGAGCACTGTCACTTATGGAGCGTTTGAACATCTCTCCAACCCGTAGAGTTCAGGGACTAGGGCGTCTCCAGATAAAGCAGTTGCGGGAGGAGTTTATGAAGTCAGATCATGCGATCAAAGCCGGCAAGCTTCTTGTTCTGTCTGGTCCGGGCGGCGTCGGAAAAAGTACTGTAGCCAAGAAGTTACGGGAGGCCGGAGATTTTTGGGTAAGCATTAGTGCAACAACTAGGAAACCCCGGAGTACCGAAATTGAAGGTAAGGATTACTTTTTTGTAAGTGATGATGAATTTACTCGAATGATCAAGGCTGATGAGTTCTTGGAATGGGCAGAGTTTGCTGGTAACCGATACGGCACTCCCCAAGAAAAGGTTGAACAAGCATTATTGTTGGGTAGGAATGTTTTGTTGGAAATTGAAATTGCAGGAGCGAAACAAGTTAAATCACATTTGCCGCAATCTGTTCTTGTCTTTCTTGAGCCTCCCACGTGGGAGGAGTTAGTCGCTCGGCTTGAAGGTCGAGGAACTGATGGCCCTGAAAGAAGGGCTGAACGGCTGCAATTAGCCCAAGAAGAGCTTGTAGCAGCATCGTTTTTCGATGTAGTCCTCGTAAATGACCAGGTCGATAGCGTGGTCGAGAAACTGATAGAGTTAGCCCATAATTAATAGGTAGTTATTAATTCAGTATTGATCAATGAAGCGGGGTAAACCATGGATGGAATCACAAATCCACCGATTGACGAACTTCTAGACAAGAGCGGTTCTAAGTACAGCTTAGTTTTGTATGCTGCAAAGCGCGCTCGTCAGATCAACGCTTACTACTCTCAACTCGGAGAAGGACTACTTGAATACGTAGGACCTCTAGTTGAAACACATGTGCACGAGAAGCCTCTTTCAATCGCTCTTCGCGAAATCAATGAAGGTCTTCTTACAATCGAAAACCTCGAGCCAACAGCTTAAAACCTTTCAGATGTCACTAGTCGGCCGTGAAGTTGTACTCGGCGTTGGTGGTGGAATTGCTGCATATAAGTCCTGTGAGTTGCTGCGGCGTCTTCAAGATCGCGGTTATTTAATTACTGTGGTTCCAACGCCTTCCTCTCTGAACTTTGTCGGAAAAGCAACATGGGAAGCTTTATCGGGTCGTCCCGTAAACACACAGGTATGGGAGAACGTTCATACCGTTCCTCATATTGCACTGGCTGAATCTGCGAATTTCTTTGTGATTGCACCTGCAACGGCAGATCTCATAGCTCGCCTTGCTGCTGGTCGCGCCGATGATCTCTTAACCAATTTAGTATTGGCATCAGATGTACCAAAAATGTTAGTGCCAGCTATGCATCCATCGATGTGGCTAGATCCTGCAACGGTAGCAAATGTTGCAACGCTACGTTCGCGTGGTTTCTTGATTATGGATCCTGATGTGGGACGACTTACCGGAAAAGATATAGGCCCAGGTCGTTTTCCTGAAGTTCCAGCGATTATTGAAAGATTCGATGAATTGACTGGCAATGTTCAGGATCTCAAAGGAAAGCGTGTCTTAGTAACTGCGGGTGGAACACGCGAAGCGATTGACCCTGTCCGTTTTATAGGGAACAAGTCTTCAGGCAAGCAGGGAATAGCCATCGCGCTAGCTGCGCGTAACCGAGGTGCGCACGTACATGTGATCGCTGCAAATTTCGACACATCTGCATTAGAGGGAATAGAGGTGTCTAATGTTGAAAGTGCTGCAGATATGCACAAGGTGTTGTTAGAGCAGTTTGCCACGTGTGACATCTTGATCATGAGCGCGGCGGTTGCTGATGCAAAACCCAAGAATTTCTCCCTTGAAAAAATCAAGAAAGCTCTTTTGGGAAGTATCGAATTAGAAGAAAATCCAGATCTGTTGGCATCTGTGGCATCGTTGAAGAAGAATCAAATAGTTATTGGATTTGCGGCTGAAACCAAGGATCACTTGCAAGAGGCTCGCAGAAAGCTTGAGGCAAAGGGTTTAGATCTTATTTATGTTAATGATGTTACTGGCGGGGCGATTTTTGGCCAGGACCAAACTATGGGTACCATTCTCTTACGCAATGATGCGGATATAGCGGTCAAGGAAGTCTCCAAAGACGCTCTCGGAAATTTACTTCTTGATCAAGCCATCCGGCAGTTAGGTTAAAAATGTCAAAGCGCCTTTTCTCCTCAGAATCAGTAACCGAAGGACATCCAGACAAGATCGCAGATGCAATCTCCGATGCAGTTTTGGATTCATTGCTATCACAGGACAAGAAGAGTCGTGTAGCGGTTGAAACACTCATCACAACTGGTCAAGTGCACGTTGCTGGTGAAGTTACTACTGATGGATACGCAGATGTAATGGGCATCGTTCGCGATACTGTATTAAATATCGGATATGACTCATCTGATAAGGGTTTTGATGGAAATAGTTGTGGTGTATCAATTTCGATTGGTCAGCAATCTCAGGATATTTCTCAAGGTGTCGATGACGCATACGAACACCGAGTCACATCAGCAGTAGATCCACTAGATCTGCAGGGTGCCGGTGATCAAGGATTGATGTTTGGATATGCTTGTGATGACACTAAAGAACTTATGCCTTTGCCAATTTGGTTGGCCCATGCCCTTGCCCAGCAGCTAACTAAGGTCCGTAAGTCAGGCGCACTGCCATATCTTCGTCCGGATGGAAAAACTCAAGTAACAATTGAGTATGACGGGGATCGTGCGATCGCACTCAATACGGTCGTGATATCTAGTCAACATGCAGCGGAAGTAGATGTTGTAAAGAAGTTAACGCCCGAGGTTATTGAGTATGTAATCAATCCAATCTTGGCAACAATTGATCTACCTAAGTCTGATCTGCGTACTTTGATTAACCCAACGGGTCGTTTCGTTATAGGTGGTCCAATGGGAGATGCTGGTTTAACAGGTCGCAAAATTATCGTCGACACTTACGGTGGCATGGCTCGACATGGCGGGGGAGCATTTAGCGGTAAGGATCCATCAAAGGTGGATCGATCAGCTGCATATGCGATGCGTTGGGTAGCAAAGAACGTTGTTGCTGCAGGTCTTGCACGTCGTTGCGAAGTGCAAGTTGCTTATGCAATTGGAAAAGCACAACCTGTTGGAGTATTTGTTGAAACATTTGGCACTGAAACTGTTCCTGTTGCCAAGATTCAAGATGCTGTTGTTTCCGTCTTTGATCTTCGACCAGCGGCGATTATTCGTGATCTTGATTTACTTCGTCCAATCTATTCCCTTACAAGCGCATATGGTCACTTCGGTCGTGAACTTCCTGAATTTTCATGGGAACGAATCGATCGCGTGTCAGCGCTTCAAAACGCAATCAAGTAGTCGGTGGCAACGCCGAAGCTCTTTCGATTAAAGGCTGAAGTTGCACCCGCATCTTCTGGGCCTAGAGCTTTGGTTTTGCCATTTGCACGTGTCAGAGTTGATACTGGGGTTTTCCATTTAGATCAGCTCTATGACTATCAGATTCCTGAAAAGTTGAGCGATTTCATCCAGGTAGGCGTTCGAGTGCAATTACCCTTTGGCAACCGCGAAACTGAAGGGATCGTTGTGGAACGTGTCGCGGCTCCGGAAAGAGCTGGCGATCTTAAAAGCATCACTAAGGTCTTATCTGTTGTGCCTATCGCCACAACTCAAAGTTTGTCTTTAATTGATTCTGTTTCTCAACATTATGCCTGTAATCCTTGGGATGTAATCCGCTCTGCGATTCCTCCAAGAGTTGCTTCAGTCGAGAAGAATTTCGTAGTCGATGAACAGGAACAATCAGTCATTTCCAAGAACACAGTTGAGTTTCAAACTCTGGCTCCATATGTCGAGGCACATGAGCAAATCGTCTCGCTTGTACGAAGCAATTGTGAGGCAGGATCAGTATTAGTTATTGCTCCTGATGAAAAGGATGTTGACCGGATCATCCAGGCCCTAGGCAAGCAGGATCTCCGAGCCATAAAACTAACCGCGGCCTTGCCTCGAGAAGATAGGTATCGCAATTTCCTAGATGCTATGCATAGCGCCAATAGCATCGTAGTCGGAACACGTAGTGCAATCTTTGCACCAATAAGTAACTTGACTACCGTGATTGTTCATAATGAATCTTCCAGTGATCATTACGAGATTAGATCCCCGGGCTGGAACACTAGAACTGTTGCGCTCATGCGATGCAAACAAGAGGCCTTGAAGCTAGTACTAACTGGTTTTAGTCCATCGATTGAGGTGTCTGATCTAATCGATAAACGTGAAGTGATGTACCTTAATTCAAAAGAATCAGTAAATGTAAAAGCATTCACGCCAAATGAGGGTGCCTTACTACCTGGGCGAATTTTTTCAGATATCAAAAAAGCCCTAATAGTCGGCCCTGTTTTGTTCATCGCTCCACGCAAAGGTTATGGAAATGCATTGTTGTGCTCACACTGTAGGAATGTAGCTGCATGTGAGTGCGGGGGACGATTATCCGTGTCGGCAAAGGGTAAGGCACCATCATGTGTACATTGCGGAAAAGTTTTTCAAGGGTGGAAGTGCTCGTTCTGTAATCGAGATAAACAGTATTTAGCAGGTCGTGGAATCGAGCGTGCTGCAGAGGAGATTTCACGAGCATTCCCTAAGTTTCCGGTCGTCATTTCAGCAGGTGATGTCATCAAGGATCGTATAGATCCAAAGCCTGCTCTAGTCCTGGCTACCTCTGGCGCTCAACCGCACGTTAAGGGAGGTTATTCAGCTGTTGTCATTTTAGATGGAATGCGATTCTTTGCTCACACAGATCTACGCACACAAGAGCGAGCTCGAGAACTCTTCTTTGAAACCTCATCACTTATTTCTTCAGACGGGGTCGTCCTTCTTGTTATCGATGATTCACATCCAATAGTGTCGGCTATTGCGAGATGGAATGTTGCTCCACTTATTAAGCGAGAATTGAGTGAGCGGACTGAGCTGCACTTACCACCTTCAGTATTTTCAGCGGTTTTGGTCATGGATCAATCCATCGGGATGCAGATCGTTAGTGGATTAAAGAAAGCCCTAACTGATGGGCGCATACCCCAATCCTCAAGTATTTACGGACCCACCGAGATATCTAAGGGCCAGGTAAAAATAGTCATACATGCGGACAAAAAGGATGCGAAGGCATTAACAGATGTTATTCATGAACTGCAGCGGCGAAGAAGTATTGCAAAGAAGGAACTCTTTACGCTTAGGGTTGAACCATATTCACTGTGATCAATTGGTAGACTAACTCCATGTCAATTCAAGAGATACGATTCTTCGGGGACCCGGTGCTGACAACTCCTGCCTCTTTAGTCGTCGATTTTGACAAGGAATTGCGCGTACTGGTTCAAGATTTAACAGAGACAATGATTGACTCTCCAGGGGCTGGATTAGCCGCTCCGCAAATCGGTGTTTCGTTACGGGTATTTGTATGGGATGTGGATGAGGAACTTGGGCATCTAATCAATCCAGTCTTGACTCTCAGCGATGAACTGCAAGATGGCGAAGAGGGATGTCTATCATTTCCGGAGATTCGATATCAAACACCTCGCGCAATGCGCGCCGTTGCTAAGGGCTTTAATATGTATGGGGAGCCAATCACCGTTGAAGGCTCAGAGTTTTTAGCACGTGCTTTGCAGCATGAGACAGACCATTTAGATGGGATTCTTTTCATAGATAAGTTATCCCCAGAGGATCGCAAATTGGCAATGAAGGAAATCCGTGAGTCAGAATGGTTTAATCTTGCCTCCGAGCAAGGTCGAGCTCTTCAGGTTAAAGATTCACCGCATACAATCTTCGGACGGATTTCTTAGTGCGTATCGGAGTAGCTGCTACTCCGGATGTAGCAATACCAACCTTAAATTGGTTACTGCAATCTGGCCATGAAATTTCAATAATCATCACTCAACCAGATCGACCTGCTGGTCGGGGTCAAGTACCGCAACAAACTGTAGTAGCAGATTGGGCTTTCAGCCATCAGATACCAGTCGTGAAGCCTGGGACTCCCAAGGATTTGGTGGGAAAGATTGAGGACTTGGACTTAGTGTTAACAATTGGTTTCGGTGTTTTACTGCCTGAAAACATTTTGTCTTTGCCGAAAAAAGGATTCCTAAATCTTCATTTTTCATTGCTTCCTGCATATAGAGGGGCAGCACCTGCTCAAAGAGCGCTGCACAACGGCGAAACGGTAACCGGTGTTACGGTGTTTCAATTAGATAAAGGGATGGACACTGGGCCTGTATTCGCCCAGCAATCAGTCAACATTGATCCCTCATGGAGGAGTTTTGAACTACTTGCGCATCTGGCCGCACTCGGTCCAGAAGTCGTTAAGCGTTCATTTGAAATGATAGAAAATGGCGAAAGTACTTACGCACAAAGAGGCGTGGCATCAATTGCACCAAAGATCAACAAAGCTGAGACAAAGATCGACTTTGAGCAAGATGCCACCCGTATCGCAAATGCTATTCGGGCCTTTACCTATGAACCAGGTGCTTGGACTGTGTGGAAGGGAGAATCTTTCAAGATTTCTTCGGTTAGAGCGTCCGATGAAGTAGTTGGTAAACCTGGTGAACTTTTGGTTCTTGATAAGTCAGTTTTCGTCGGGACTGGTTTAGGTGGTCTGGAAATTTTAAGAGTTACTCCTGCTGGCAAGAAGGAGATGGATGCTATTGATTGGGCACGGGGAGCACGTTTGACCGGTGGTGAAATTTTTGGTTGAGGCGCGACGCAATACCTTCAAGTCACCTAAGCCGGATGCTTCTCGCTTATTGGCTTTTGATCTATTGACTGAAGTAAATCGTAATGAGGGTTATTCAAACCTGCTCTTGCCACAGGCTTTAAATGCCAGCAAGCTAGAAGATCGGGATCGCTCCTTAGTAACCGAACTTCTATACGGCACTATCCGAATGCAGGGTAAGCATGATTGGGTCCTGTCTCAAATCAGTGATCGTCCGTGGTCTGAAGTTGACCCTGGAATAGTAGATATTTGTCGACTAGGGGTTCATCAAATACACGAGATGCGCATCCCAGACCACGCTGCAGTCGCAGCTACGGTTGAGGTTGCGCG
This sequence comes from Candidatus Planktophila sp., assembly GCF_040402275.1. Classification (GTDB taxonomy): domain Bacteria; phylum Actinomycetota; class Actinomycetes; order Nanopelagicales; family Nanopelagicaceae; genus Planktophila. The sequence continues at coordinate 51,672 of NZ_JBBAMW010000001.1, forward strand.
AAAGCGAATTGGTGAATCAAAAGCAAGTTTTGTGAATGCTCTTCTGCGCAGTGTTACCCGCAAATCTATTGAGGAGTGGTTTGTGCCATTGGAGACAATTAGTGATCCCATAGAGAGACTTGCGATCAAATACTCCCATCCAGAATGGATCGTTTCTGCCTATCACGATCTCTTGAAAAGCTGGGATCAGGTTGAGTCAGCGCTGCGAATAAACAATGAAGCAGCAACGCCGACCTTAGTTTCCTGGCCAGGTTTTTCTACTCAACAAGATTTAATTGATATTGGGGGAGAACCCACGGACTTTTCTCCATATGGAGCTCATTGGAAAGGTAATCCTGGAGCTCTTGATTTGATCAAGGCACGGAAGATCGGTGTGCAAGATGAAGGCTCTCAACTCGTAGCTGACGTTTTCGCACGTGCAGCAACAGGTACGAGCTGGTTAGATCTATGTGCGGGGCCTGGTGGAAAAGCCGCATTGCTATCAAGTATTGCTAAGCAACGAAATATTCGGTTCACAGCAAATGAAATTTCTGCTGCTCGGGCAGAGTTAGTTAGCCAAGTTGTTCATGGCGATCGCGTACTCGTTTCAGACGGACGAAGTATTGGTACCTCTGCTGAGAAGTTCGATGCGATTTTAATTGATGCTCCATGCACTGGGTTGGGGGCGCTGCGACGACGTCCCGAGGTCCGCTGGCGTCGAACCTTGCAAGATTTGCGAGCTTTAACCCAATTGCAACGTGAACTAGTCGACTCTGCTGTTCAAGCTCTCAACCCAGGAGGAGTTCTTGGGTATGCAACGTGTTCTCCGCATTTAGCTGAAACGAGCATTCAAATAGCAGATATTAAAAAGAAGCATCCTGAACTGCAACAAATAGTCGTGGATGAATATCTACCTCCATCCCTTCAGGGTGCAACTCGCGATGGCGCTATGTCGTTATGGACACACAAACACGGCACTGATGCGATGTACCTAGCGCTGTTTCGAAAAGAGATTGGTTAAGATCTGAGCATGGGCCGTGAAATTCGAATTACTCCCAGCATTTTGAATGCTGACTTTTCACAGATTGATCAAGAAATCAAACGAATTGCAGATGTGTCTGATCTTCTGCACTTAGATGTTATGGATGATATTTTTGTTCCTAACTTTACATTTGACTTTGAGGCCGCTTCTTCGATAATTAAGAGCTCTGTATTGGCTGTCGACGCCCATTTAATGGTCGCCAATGTTGATAAAATCGCTGTGCAATATGCTGAGATTGGTTGTGCCTCGGTAACGATCCATGCTGAGGCGACATTGAATATTCCGCAAACATTGAAAAACATCCGCAGAGCAGGTGCGCGATCAAGTTTGGGTATCAAGCCGAATACTGACATTTCTGACTATGAGTTCGTAATCGATGATGTGGACATGTTTTTGATCATGACGGTTGAACCAGGTTTTGGTGGTCAAAGCTTTATGGAGAACATGATGGACAAGGTTCGCCGAACCCGAGAGATGATTGGAGATCGTCCTATTTGGCTCCAAGTGGATGGAGGAATATCGATGAAGACGATTGAGATGGCTTTAGACGCCGGAGCCGATACATTCGTAGTCGGTAGCGCGGTCTTTAACGCCCCAGATCCAGCAGCAATGGTTGTCACATTGCGAGAGTACGCAACTGCGCACGGGAACAAGTAACTCTCTAGTAAACTCACCCCATGAAAACCTTTGAAACTCTATGGGCAGAGCTGAGTGAAAAAGCTTTAACTCGTCCAGAAGGTTCAGGCACGGTGGAAGCAATTGAGGCCGGTGTTCACAGTATCGGCAAGAAGATTCTGGAAGAAGCTGGCGAGGTTTGGCTAGCAGCCGAACATGAGTCAGATGAGGCTTTGGCTGAAGAGATAAGTCAGCTTATTTATCACGTGCAAACATTGATGCTTGCACGTGGGCTATCAATCAACGATGTTTATAAGTTTCTTTAGGAGAAATCAATGTTGCGAATAGCCGTGCCCAATAAGGGATCCTTAGCTGAAAGTTCAATTCAAATTTTGAAAGAAGCTGGCTATCGTCAACGCACTGATACCCGCGATCTAGTTCTAATTGACAACGACAACAGTGTTGAATTCTATTATTTGCGCCCGCGTGATATCGCTGTCTATGTTGGTTCAGGGGAGTTAGAAGCAGGCATCACTGGACGAGATCTTCTGATTGACTCAGCTGCAGAAGCCGATGAGATTTTGTCATTGGATTTTGGTGGATCAACGTTCCGCTTTGCTGCACCTGCAGATAAGAATTGGTCAGTACAAGACATTGCCGGCAAGCGTGTTGCAACTGCCTATCCTGGATTAGTTGAACACAGTCTTGCCGCCCTTGGTATTAAGGCACATATTGTTCGACTAGATGGCGCAGTCGAAAGTAGCGTCCGTTTGGGAGTAGCAGATGTAATCGCCGACGTTGTCAGTACTGGAAACACTTTACGACAGGCTGGCCTAAAGATATTCGGTGAACCAATTTTAACTAGTGAGGCAATTGTAATCTCACGTAGAAACACCACGATTCCTGCCGAATTAGAGATCCTCATTCGTCGCTTGCAAGGTGTAGTCACTGCAAGACGTTATGTTTTGCTTGATTACGACATTGCTAAGGACTTGGTTGAGAAAGCCTGCGCGATTTCTCCTGGACTTGAATCACCAACAATTTCTCCTCTACAAAAGCAGGACTGGGTTGCAGTGCGAGCCATGGTTCTGCGTAAAGAGACAAATCAAGTTATGGACGAACTGTGGGCATTAGGCGCACGAGGAATCCTAGTTACAGATATTCACGCCTGCCGTTTGTAGTGCTACCGCTAACCGATTAAATCGATAACCGACCTTAAAGAAGGTTCATTAATCGAAAGGTCTGCAGCTGCGACAACTATTGGCTTGGCGTTGAAAGCAATACTTAAACCAGCCGCTGCCATCATGTCTAGATCATTTGCACCATCTCCAATAGCGACAGTGTTTTTTAGCTCCACGCCAGTAGCCGCGGCGAATTCAAGTAACGCAGTCGCCTTTGCACTACGGTCAATTACTGGACCAATGAGACCACCAGTAAGTAGACCAGCAACTACTTCAAGCTTATTGGCTTTGTAATACTTGATAGACAGGGTGTGAATCATTGGTTCAATGATGTCAATAAATCCGCCTGAAACGAGTGCAACGCTGTGCCCTTTACTATGCAGAGTTGAGACTAGATCTTCAGCGCCATCAGTTAGAGAAATTTCCTTTTGCACCTGATTAATCGCAGATTCCGGAAGTCCCTTTAGGAGCAAAACTCGGGCACGCAGGCTTTGTTCGAAGTCCAGCTCTCCGCGCATTGCAGAGGCGGTGATCAGAGAGACCTGCTCTAATACTCCAGCCTTTGCGGCTAGAAGTTCTATAGCCTCCTGTTGAATAAAAGTTGAGTCAACATCTAATACAACTAATCGCTTCACAAATACCATTGAATTAGATTTCGTTCACTTTGACTGTCGTATTATCTTCAAAGGCCAGGGCTGATAGAGCGGGCCCGATTGTGTCTTTGGTTACCCCAGAAATGGAGAAACATAGTGAAACAGGATCTGAAGAAGTTCGAACTACCCTTTGAATATTTCCACCAGAGTCTGTTATTACTTGAGAGAGTAAAGCGACGACCTTTGGATGTAACTTCCCAGAAGTTATCTGAACCTCAATCAGGTTGTGTGCAATCGGTGGTAACTGACCTTTGCTAAATAGGGTGGCAATATCCACATCGAGACTGACTGCACATGAATTGAGATCCTCTTCGATTGCGCTTTGGTGAGCAGGACTTGCACCAATCAAAACCGTCAAAATTAAACGATTATTGATCACAACTTGTTCAATATCGATCACGTGCACGGCAAATGGAGCTAATGTCTCAAATAGTGAAGCCGCGATACCAGGATTGTCGGTTCCAGTTAAAAGGATCAGACCGGTAAATTGCTCGGATTGCGCTGTATTTTCTGTCATAAGAAGGCAAGGTTATCGTGAATCACTCCTTGCTAAGGCGAGGCTTTGAGCCATGTTCGCTCACACAACCAGTATCTTGTGCATCTATGGGCACCACTGTTTTGAGTCTTGATGATGTGTCAGTTCGCAGAGGCGAACGAGTCATCTTGGGTCCGCTTACCTTCTCAATCGCCCAAGGAGAACGATGGGTGGTGCTGGGGCCAAACGGTGCAGGAAAATCTACGCTTTTACAGATTCTTGCGACAAAGATGTTTCCCACTCATGGTGTTGTGCGTGTTCTTGATAAACAAATGGGCATGGTTGATCTATTTGAACTAAGAACACGTATTGGAATCTGTGGTTCGGTAATCGCTGAAGATATTCCCTACGATGAGACTGTGAAAGATGTTGTTCTAACTGCAGCATATGCAATTTTAGGTCGATGGAATGAAGATTACGATCTCTGGGACGAATCACGTGCAATGGCGCTGTTAACGACATTTGGTGTGCGTGAACTAGGCGACCGTACATACGGAACTCTCAGTGAAGGTGAAAAAAAGCGTGTACAAATTTCACGTGCATTGATGACTGATCCCGAATTGTTGTTACTAGATGAGCCAGCCGCCGGATTAGATCTAGGTGGTCGTGAGGATCTATTGCGGCGGTTCGCAAACTTCGCTGCAGATCCTGGAGCCCCGGCTACGATTCTAGTTACTCATCACATTGAGGAAATTCCCGTTGGCACAACACATGCACTTTTGCTCAACGATGGCGTAATTGCAGTCTCTGGCCCCATCGAGCAGGTCTTAACATCTGAATATGTTTCAGCTGTTTTTGGAACGGCAATTACCGTAACACCCGAGTCTGGTCGCTACTTTGCCCGCGCAACTATTTGAACAACTCCATTCGGATTGGCAAGTGGTTCTTCAACCTCAGAAAGATCTAATTAACCACATAGAGAAGAGGTTGGTTGGCATTGATATTGCACCTGATTTTCCCAGAGTTTTTCGTTCTCTAACACACTCAATTAAATCCACGAAGGTTGTGATCTTTGGGCAAGATCCATATCCATCTAAGGGTCATGCACATGGTCTTGCTTTTTCTGTCGACAAGTCCGTTGATCCATTGCCTCCCTCGCTTAGAAACATATTTGCCGAACTGGCCACTGATTACGGAGTTACCAGAACACAAGGAGATCTTTCAGATTGGTTTGATCAAGGGGTATTGCTAGTTAACCGTGTTCTAACAACAGAGATTGGAGTTTCTCTAGCGCACTCTGATATTGGGTGGCAGGAGGTCACCGATGCAGTAGCACATGAACTAGGAAGACATGATGTTGTAGCAATTCTGTGGGGAAAGTCTGCGGGGGAGCTATCTCAATACTTTCGTCCAGATTGGCGGATTGAATCGGTCCATCCGAGCCCTCTGTCTGCTTATCGCGGTTTCTTCGGTTCTCAACCATTCTCACGATGCGACCAAATTTTGATTTCTAGGGGAAAGAATCCCATTGTGTGGTGATGAAGATTTATTGCAAGGAAAAAGGCCCCCGGTTTCCCGAGGGCCTTTCCCTTTAAATCTTTCTAGCCGATCCAAGCATTTATTGGAGATGACAAGAAGTAGATCACGAATAGTCCTGAAACTAATAGGAGAAGCGGATGTACTTCTTTTCCACGTCCTTGGACTATACGAATCACTACGTGAGTAATGAAACCTGCACCAATACCTACTGAGATGTTGTATGTAAATGGCATCAAGATGATGGTTAGAAATGCTGGAATTCCTATACCCAGATCATTCCAATCAATATTCTTGATTTGTGACATCATCAGGAATCCAACGATGATCAACGCTGGAGTTGCAGCCTCATAAGGAATAATTGCAACTAGAGGAGCCAAGAATGTAGTTGATAGGAATGCGATTCCAGTAACTATCGAGGCAAGACCTGTTCGTGCGCCTTCACCAACACCTGCAGCGGATTCGATGTAGCTAGTATTTGAAGAAATACCAGCGGCACCACCTGCAGCAGCAGCCACAGAGTCAACCAAAAGAATCTTCTGGATGTTATCTACGTTGCCATCTTTGTCGGCTAGTCCAGATTCGTGACCAATCGCTGTAACAGTACCGACTGTGTCAAAGAAATCTGAGAGTAGCAATGTAAAGAGAAGAAGAATTGCGGCAACAAGTGAGACATTATCCAGAGTAAATGCACCGAATAGATCAAACTGTCCTGTGAAATCAAACTTAGGAACGGCAAGAACCTCTTTTGGAACTGCAGGAATACCTAGCTGCCACCCGCCATCAACGATGGTTGGTGGATTTCCTGGGGTGAAATTAGGTTTGATGTTAAACGCTTGCTGGATACCGATAGCTAAAGCGGTTGCTGAAGCGATTCCAATGAGAATCGCTCCCTTAACCTTACGGACCATGAGTGCAATGATGAGAAGTGTTCCGAAAACGAATACAACTGTTGGCCAGCCAACAAGATTTCCGTTCACGCCTAGACCCACTGGAACTGGCCCAGCTGCTGTACGACGAACGAAACCTGCATCAACTAATCCAATTAGAGCGATGAATAGACCGATTCCAACCGAGATTGCGATCTTGATTTGTGCTGGTACTGCCTTGAACACCGCAACACGGAATCCCGTGAGAACAAGTACCAAGATGATCAGACCTTCAAGTACAACAAGACCCATTGCTGCAGCCCATGTCATCTGTGATGCGATACCAACTGCAACAAAGGTGTTAAGTCCCAAACCTGTAGCCAGTGCAAGCGGATAGTTTGCAACTGAGCCCATCAAGAGTGTTAGTAAACCTGCAACTAGCGCAGTTGTTGCCGCCACCATCGCTGGTGCAGGTGCAGCGCCACCGAATAGGAATTGACCATTTACATCAGGTGAATAGGCCAGAATGATTGGATTGAGGGCCACGATGTATGCCATCGTGAAGAAAGTAACTAGTCCACCTCTAACCTCTTGGGCTACAGACGAACCACGCTCTGAGATTTTGAAATATGAATCCAGCATGAATACAGCCTTTCTAATTTTGTTAACGGGGGTGTTTGCGACCCCGTGCACGAGAAGGCGTACAACCCTGGGAAGATGTGATGATCCTATGCGCTACCTAGAGGTAACTCTTGAAACGACTCCCAGAGAAATGGCGATTGATTGTCCAATTAATGTCGCGAACATGAGCGTGCCTAAGCCGACTGTGCCTCCTAGAAGCCAACCAGCAACCAATACGGTGCCTTCGATGCCCAACCTGACTCTGCCAATACGAACGCCGGTCTTGTTATGGATCGCAGTCATCAAACCATCACGAGGTCCAGGACCTAATCCACACGTTATGTATAACGCGGAGCCAATTCCGACCATCGAAATTCCAAGTAAGCAATACAAAATTCCAACGAGATATGAATCTTGTGCCGGAAAGATCGTGACGCCAACCTGAATCGCAATCGCGATGAGAGCAATGTTGGACAAGGTACCAAAGCCAGGTTTTTCCTTTAATGGGATCCACAGCAGCAAGACAAGAGAGCTAATTCCAAAGGTCGACCAACCCATAGTGATATCTAAACTATTAGAAATACCCTGAGCTAGGACAGACCAAGGCGCATTTCCAATCTGACTTTGAATGAGTAGGGAATCACCAAGTCCGAAAATAAATAAACCAAAAAATAGAACTCCGGTGCGAAGAGGGGAGAGATCCCATCTAGATTGTGCTGTCCACGGTGTGTGAGGAACAGTTTTATGCGGACGTAGGAACTCTAGAAATGGATTGGACATTGCATGAGTATAATCAGCATATGTTTCCTGGCGTAGGCACAATCATAAATATTCTCACCATCATTTCTGGTGCTTCACTTGGTGTCCTCGTAGGAAATCGAATGAATACACGTACCAGGACTTTATTGACTGATGTGTTGGGATTAGTAACCCTTCTTGGCGCAGGATCTGCATTAATCCCACTGTGGTCTGATCGTTACATCGATGCTTTGCCTCAAGGGTGGACTCTTCTAGTCGTACTTGCTTCACTACTGGTAGGTGGATTGATTGGTTCTGCCCTTAAGTTGGAAGATCGTTTGGATTCCTTAGGGGAGAGCTTGCGAATTAAATTCAAAGCATCAAGTGACTCTCCATTTGTAGAAGGATTTGTAGCTGCCTCACTACTTTTTGCCATCGGCCCGCTAGCGATTTTGGGAAGCATTAGCGATGGCATGGGTACCGGAATCGATCAACTCATTTTAAAAAGTACCCTCGACTTTTTCGCCGCTATGGCTTTTGCGACATCACTGGGCTGGGGAGTGGCAGTGTCGGCTATCCCAGTCGGCATCTATCAAGCCACGTGGACGGTCATCGGTTTTGGCTTAGGGGAAATATTGGATGGTTATCAGGTTGATGCGATGACAATTGTGGGCGGGGTAATGCTCATCTGTATTTCCTTCAGATTACTGAACATAAAAAATGTTGCTGTAGGAAATCTACTTCCCGCTCTTGCTATCGCGCCAATATTTGCGTTACTAGTTCATTCCCTTTAACAACAGGATCAAAAGGTAGCTGCGTCAATAACAAAGCGATACTTCACATCGCTTGCCACTGTTCGCTTATACGCCTCGTTAATGTAGGAGGCTTTAATAACCTCTACATCACTTACGATTGACTTTTCTCCACAAAAATGAAGCATCTCCTGCATTTCTGCAATTCCACCGATCATCGAACCCGCAATGCGGCGGCGACCGTTGAGCAACGCACCTGCGTGCACCTGATACGGCTTGCCGGGTAATCCAATAACCACCAAGGTTCCATCTAATCGGAGTAAATTGAGATAGTCGCCAATTTCTAATTCAGCACTGACGGTGTTGAGAATCAAATCAAATGATTTGGCGAGTGGGAGCAGCGCGCTAGAGTCTTTAGTTGAAATAAAGTGATGGGCACCCATGGCTAATGCATCTGCCTGCTTCGACGGGGAGTGAGACAAGACGGTTACTTCAGCACCCATGGCTACCGCGAACTTAACTCCCATGTGCCCTAAACCGCCAAGGCCCATTATGGCTACCTTCATTCCTGGACCAACATTCCAGTGCTTAATGGGGGAATACAAGGTGATTCCAGCGCACAGCAATGGTGCTACACCTTCAAGTGGAAGATTATCCGGAATATGTACCGCATAGTCTTGATTGATGACAAAGTTGTTTGCATAACCGCCGAGTGCAACAGTTTTTCCGTCTCGCTCTAAACCGTTATATGTTCCCGTCATTCCTTCGACGCAGTACTGCTGCAAACCTTGAACACAGCTAGAGCATGTGCGACATGAATCGACAAAGACACCTACGCCAATTTTATCTCCCACTGAAAACTTTGTAACAGAGGCTCCTATTGATGTCACAATTCCGGCGATCTCATGGCCTGGGACCATCGGAAAGATTGCTGGACCCCATTCTTCGGCCACCTGGTGAATATCACTGTGACAGATTCCAGAGTATGAAATATCAAGTGCTACATCATGAGCACCAAGATCACGACGATCAAATTCATGGCTTACGAGTGATGAACCAGCAGATAGAGCTGCGTAGCCACGAGATTTCATTGTTACTCCTTGAAAGGTAGGGGGATCGACGATGTGTGGGCTGCACCTGATACACGCGCAGTTACCTGACGCATATGGTGACGGCGGCACAATACTTCATAAGCCACATCAGCGCCTGTCGATACATCTCCAACAACTACTTGCTCACCTTCGACGACCATTACGCCACCAACAGTTCGTGCATTGTGTGTAGCGCGGGATCCACACCAACAGAGCGCCTCTACTTGAAGAGTGTTGACGCGATCTGCCAGTTCTACCAGCCGTGCGGAACCAGGGAAAAGCTTGGTTCGAAAATCTGCCAGGATTCCAAAGGCAAAGACGTCAATACTCAATCCATCGACTATTCGTGCTAGCTGATCAATTTGGATGCTTTCATAAAACTGGGCTTCATCACAGATGATGTAATCAATACGTTCACCCATCGATAATTGATCTACTACTAGTTTGTGCAAATCCATAGACGGCGTGACCTCTATGGCTGGACTCGATAAACCCAAACGACTAGAGATCACTCCGCTACCTGCGCGGTCGTTGTTAGTAAAAATCAATCCAGTTCGGCCGCGACTTTGGTGGTTATGGGCCGTTTGCAAGGCCAGCGTGGATTTTCCGCTGTCCATCGTTCCGCAGTAATAAATCAGCTCGGCCATAGTACGCATCCTGCCATAGCTCTAAGAAAATAGCCCCTTCGCCATCAAGGCGGTTTCAAGCTGTGACTTCAACGCCAAAGCGGCGGCAACAGAAATATGTGATGCGTCACGGTAGACGACATAGCCATCTTGAATCGCGGGACAGTAATTTGAACACAACCATGGTGTTGGATCAACCTTTTCAAAACCATTGATGATTTTCACAGGTGTTTTTTTTGTTGAATCACATGATTGAGAATCTCTAGATGCTAAGCAATTAGGAATGTCCCGCAATGGCCGTGGTGTATCACTGATGTAGATCAGGTGCTTTGATGAACCACGCAGGGAATCCAGCAAACGGACTTGCCCTTCCTTCCACCATTCGTATTCATTGGGATAACCACTAGGGGGAGAGAAGTACTGGAAACTGCTCATGATCACAGCTGCTGGATTTAATTTCTTAATTCTAGCAATGGAGTCATCACGCCATTTATCACAATGTATATTCTTGAATGCGCCTTGATCCGCCCGTGGGACATCCACAGAAGGACAAGCTGACTTTGTGAGTGAAACCAGCTTAAAACCACGCTCGTTAGCAAGTTCCTCTAGCGCTGGGAACCATTGTGCTGCATGTGAATCACCATAGAGAACAACCGTGGTTTTTGAGTTGGTATCACCGTAGGTGCAGTAGCCAGATTTCGTTTCACCATAGTTCGAATGGCAATTATCCCCATATACCGAAGGCTTTTGCATGACATCAATGAGATTGAACTTGTAGTTAGTTCCTTTTACGCTAATTATTGAGGAAGCGGTCGATGTAATTAGTAAACCAGCAACGAGGGAAGCGACTGTCGTTGCAGCGAAGAAACGATAGATGTTCTTCCCAGGCACTTTCTTGTTTCGAAGTGGCTGTTCAATATATTTACTTGTGAAGTGCGCCAAGATTATTGTCAATAGGATGCAAAATATGCGCTCACGAATTCTAAGTGGTCTTCCAAGTGCACTACTTGGTAGAACTAATGCTGGCCAATGCCATAGGTACAATGGATAGGAAATCGCTCCTAGCCATTGTGAAATACGGTTATTGCTTAAGTCATTGAACAAACGCGGCCATATAGCAATCGACCCAATCAATAGCGCTGTCGCACCAACTGGTAACACGGCGTTGATACCGGGAAAGGCGGTGTTCTCATCGAATCTAAGGGCGGCTATCGCAATACCAATCAGACCCACCCAGGGTATAAATCTATTTTTCCAAAAAGTATCTGGAATGAAAAGTAGCAGTGCGCCGACGCCAAGTTCCCAAGCTCTGGTGGGCAGGGAATAAAAAGCCCAAATGGGAGAGGTTTGAGTTTGGTATATGGAGAGCAGTAATGAGAGAGCACTAGATACGCCGACACCGTATAAGACTGCTCGTTTACCGTATCGGGAGAGAAAGAGAATAAAGATTGGCCACACAAGATAGAACTGCTCTTCAACGGCCAGTGACCAATAGTGAATGAAGGGGGAAGGGGTGGCATTTAGATTCTGGTAATCATTTTGCCACCAGGCAAACAAATAATTAGAAATATAAGTTGCGGCAGCAAAGAGATCTCGCCCAAGAGCACCCCTTGTTATTGCAGGAAGTACAAACATTCCCACGATTGCTGTTACAAAGAGAACAAAAACAGATGTTGGGAGTAAACGCTTTATGCGCCTCTGATAAAAATTCTGCAGATTTAATGTGCCGGTATTTTCGATCTCCCGAAGGATCAAGCCGGTAATTAGGTATCCAGATATCACGTAGAAAATATCTACGCCGATGAATCCGCCCGGTACTAATCTGGCATGGAAAATAGTTACAAGGAGAGCGGCTAAGGCTCGCAAACCTTGAATTTGAAGTATGCGCACCTCTAGGAAACTACCAGCGAAGTAATAGGAATATTTGGATATTTAGCAGCAAGTGTCGCCCTACCTGGCAAACCATCGATCTCCAGCAAGGCCAACACATGGATAACTTCACCGCCTAGGCGATGCATCAATTCAATTGCCGCCCCGATGGTTCCGCCGGTCGCCAACACGTCATCAATCAATAAGACTCGCGCTCCCTTTGTTAGGGCGTCAGCATGGACTTCCAAAGTATCGGTGCCGTATTCAAGACCATAACTCTCAGAGATTGTGAGGTGTGGAAGTTTTCCTGCCTTGCGAATGGGAACAAACCCGGTGCGCAGTTGGTTTGCTACCGCCGAAGCGAATATGAATCCTCGGGCTTCAATACCTGCTACAAGAGTCGACGAGTCAGCAAAGCTTGCAAATTTTTCAGTAATGGCGATGAACGCTTCTCCATTTGCCAGAAGCGGTGTGATGTCCTGAAATCTGATACCCAGTTTTGGGTAATCAGGTATTTCGCGGATGAGGGACAGAGCCTCTTCGATTTTCATGTGTCCGAGAGGGGACTTGAACCCCTAATCCCTTGCGGGAACTAACACCTCAAGCTAGCGCGTCTGCCAATTCCGCCACCCGGACTAAGTGTTCGGAAAGAATAGCAATTGGGTGCGAGAATAGCGAAATGACCACCACGACACACTCAGAACTTGAACTTGAAGCCATCCGTCTTTGCCAAGAGTTAATCAGAATTCCTAGCGTTAACTTCGGTGATGGAAAAGGCGATGAGAAGGATGTCGCTGCTCATGTTGTTAAGTTGTTAAGTGAAGTCGGCATTGAGTCAAAGACCTATGAGTCAGCACCTGGTCGCTGTAACGTAATTGCTCGTATAAAAGGTTCAAATCCAAATCGACCAGGGTTAGTTGTTCATGGCCATTTAGATGTTGTACCAGCTAATGCAGCCGATTGGTCTGTAGATCCATTTTCCGCAGAAATTAAGGATGGTTTTATTTGGGGTCGCGGCGCAGTAGATATGAAAAATATGGATGCGATGATTCTTGCGACGGTTCGACAATGGGCTCGCACTGGATATGTTCCACAACGAGACATTGTTTTAGCATTTTTTGCCGATGAAGAAGCTGGAAGTAATTTTGGTTCTCATTACATGGTTAAGAATCATCCAGAAGTTTTTGCAGGTTGCACCGAAGCTGTTTCTGAGGTTGGTGGGTTTTCAGTGACAGTTGCTGGCGGAAAGCGTTTATATCTCATCGAAACTGCAGAAAAGGGAATCCATTGGATGCGACTAACAGCCAATGGTCGTGCAGCACATGGCTCCATGATGAACGATGAAAATGCCGTAACTCGTTTGGCAGAAGCTGTCGCAAAGATCGGTCAATTCCAGTGGCCACAGCGCTACAGCAAGACTGTTAAAGCATTTTTCAAGCGAATCGCTGATGAAACTGGAAAGCCATACAACGAGGAGGATCTACGCCCTCTACTAAAGGAAATTGGGTTTGCCGCCAGAATGATCGGTGCAACACTTCAGAACACTGCCAATCCAACAATGCTCGAAGCCGGATACAAAGCCAATGTAATTCCGGGAGCGGCTAGCGCCGTAATTGATGGACGTTTCATTCCAGGTTTTGAAGATGAACTCAATGAAACAATTAAGTCATTAGTCGGAGAGCATGTAAAAGTTGAAACTATCACTCGCGACAAGGCGCTAGAAGTACCTTTCGAGGGAGATTTAGTTGAAGCTATGTGTAATGCCTTGATCAAAGAGGATGCTGTCGCAATCCCAGTTCCTTATGTGATGAGCGGGGGAACGGATAACAAGGCGTTAGCAGATCTCGGGATTATCGGTTATGGATTCTCACCATTAAAACTAGATGCCGACTTTGATTTCATGGCGATGTTCCATGGTGTTGATGAACGAGTACCGATAGAAGGCCTTACTTTTGGTGCACGCGTTCTTAAAGAGTTTCTGGAAAACGCTTAAACGCTCACATCGTTTAGAGCATTGCGGACGATGTCTGGCAATGAAATCTCTTCACTCTTAAGTACGCCTCGCAGTTGTGCCCCAGTTCTTGCCCCAATAAGAGATGTAGTCACGCCAGGTGCATCTCGCACCCATGCAAGTGCAACCTCCAAGGGTGAGTAACCCAATCCTTCAGCTGCAACTGCAACCGCCTCGACTATCCGTGCCGATCGACTATCTAGATAGGGCTCAATATGTTTTGCAAAGTGTGGCGCTGCTCCTCGTGAGTCACTAGGAACACCTTTTCGATATTTTCCGGTTAAGACACCTCTAGCTAGCGGTGCCCATGCTAGAAATCCAACGCCGCATTCCTGTGCTGCATCTAATACTTCTACCTCGACCTCGCGATTGAGCAATGAGTATTCGTTTTGAATAGTTGTTAGTGGCGCTTTCATTGAATTTGATTGCTGCTTTGTGGCTGCTCGGGCTATCTGCCATCCCGAATAATTACTAATTCCAACATAGCGGGCTCTGCCCGTTGTGTAGGCATAATCGAGCGCCGACAAGGTGTCATCTAAAGGAGTTGAATCATCCCAGGCATGAATCTGCCAAATATCTACAAAATCAGTACTTAAACGTGAGAGTGATCGATCTAGCTCTGCGATCAGTGAATGTCGTGAAGCATCAATCCTTCGAACACCATCTGAAAATCCAATTCCAGCTTTGGTAGCAATAATTACTTCCTCACGAATAATAAGGGTTCCAATAAGGCCGCCTATTACTCGCTCACTGTCGCCATCTCCGTATGTGGAGGCGGTATCTATGAAATTACCACCCGCATCTAAGTAGGCACGGCATTGATCGGCAGCCTCGATTTCATCGGTATCTCGACCCCACGTCATCGTTCCAAGCCCCAAGCGCGAAAGGGTTAGGCCACTCGTACCAGCTCTGCGCTTTTCCATGGACCGACCTTAGCAATAGCAAGAGTGAAAAGCTGCGATAGCCTTTGATTTATGCGATTGGTTTTGATCAGACATGCACATTCGGAAGCCAATGCTGCCGGAATACTTTCCGGACGCTTACCTAATGTGCACCTGACTGAAAAAGGAGTAGAGCAATCCGAGCATTTGGCTGTTCGATTAGGAAAATTTCCTGTATCCAATTTGAGAATAAGTCCCATGGAAAGATGTTTTGAAACGATTTCTCCATGGATAAATTCGATTGTTTTTCCTAATAATCCAAAGTTTGAACCCATCATCGATCAAGAACTAACAGAGGTTGATTATGGGAGTTGGAGCGGTAAGAAACTGGCCGTTTTGAGCAGAAACAAACTGTGGAAAATAGTTCAAGAATCACCCAGTCGAATGTATTTTCCTAAGGGTGAAGGAATTGCACAGATGCAATCCCGAGCTATGACATCTGTTCACGAAGCGGTATCGAGTAAAGCAAAGGGTGCGGCTGTAATCGTCAGCCATGGCGATGTCATCAAGTCCATAGTCGCATCAGCACTTGGAATGCATTTAGATGAGTTCCAAAGAGTTGTTATAGATCCTGCATCAGTTTCGATTTTAGATTACTCATCAACAAAGCCCCGAGTTTTGCTTCTCAATGATTCACGCTCGGTAGTGACTGAACTACTTGTATCTCCTAAGCGAGCAAAAAATTTGTTAGGTGGCGGGTCTGGCCGATGAAGTATGAATTTACACAACCCGATCGGTTCATAGCTGGGACAGTTGGGGAGCCAGGGGAGCGTGCTTTCTATCTACAGATTCGTTCCTCTACCCGTCTGTTATCTGTCGCAGTTGAAAAGGCCCAGGTGCAGGCGATCTCGGAGCGACTAGAGGTAATGATTTCCGAAATTCGTAAATCTACGCCTCTGATGATCATTGAAAAATTACCCAAGGATGACGCACCTTTGGAGTCTCCAATAGATGCTGAGTTTCAAATCGGTGCAATGTCATTAGCGTGGGATGAATCAACTCAGTTAATTTGCATACAACTATTTGAACTAGAAGATGATGAAGAAGATGCAGAGGGCGAAATTGTTGAAATCAACATCACACCTGCTATGGCTGCAGCGTTTTCCTTAAGATCCAAGGCGGTCGTTAATGCCGGGAGATTGCCTTGTCCTTTCTGCGGTATTCCAATCGACCCACGTGGTCATCTATGTCCGAGGGCTAATGGTTACAGACGATAAATTACTGACCTTAACCAATGGCGAACTTCATGTAACAGGTCGCTTGGTTGATGCATCCAACGCAACTCTTTATGCAACCGCCTCTCTTGAAGATCAAGCGATAGTTTGTATATACAAACCAATAGCAGGTGAGCGTCCATTATGGGATTTTGCAGATGGTTGTTTAGCACATCGAGAGTACGCGGCATATTTAGTGAGTCATCACTTGGGTTTTGACTTGGTTCCTTTAACGATTTTGCGTGATGGTCCTTATGGTTTTGGCATGGTGCAACAGTGGATTGATATCGATGAGAGTATAGATCTGGCGAAATTCTTTGCTACCGATCATCCCAAACTACGATCCATGGCGCTATTTGATGCCATCATAAATAACACTGACCGAAAGATTGGTCATTTATTGCCTGAAGATGATCAAAGGTTATTCGGATGCGACCATGGCGTTACATTTCATGCTGAGGATAAATTACGCACCGTTTTGTGGCAGTGGGCCGATGTTCGATTTACACCCGAAGAGGTAGCTTTACTAAAGAGAGCTCAGTCGGAGATGTCAGGAGAACTAGGGAAAAAGCTAACTCCGCTTCTTACAGAATTAGAAATTCAACAAACTGCCCGCAGAATTGCCGATCTTGTCGCCTCTGGATCTTTTCCTCTGCCTAATCCGGACTGGCCCGCAGTCCCGTGGCCGGCCTTTTAAATTACGAATACGATAGAGACATGAGATCGTGGACTGAAGTTGTAATCCCATCAATAGATTCGACTCTCAAATTTCCTGCATTACAACTCACTAATTCTGCCTCTGGCAGAAAAGAATTAACGCCGCCTAAGCCTTTGTATCGTATGTATGTCTGTGGGATTACTCCATACGATGCAACTCATCTTGGTCATGCTGCTACCTATTTAACCTTTGATCTCATCAATCGCTACTTGCGAGCTAGTGGTTCACAAGTCCGTTATGTTCAAAATATCACCGACATCGATGATCCACTATTGGAGCGAGCAAAGCGCGATGGAGTTGATTGGACTGAATTAGCCAACCAACAAATCGATCTTTTCCGCAGAGATATGGTCAACTTACGCGTCATCCCTCCCGCTGATTACATAGGTGCTGTTGATGGAATTCCACTAGTTACCGCCGCTATTCAAGAGCTTGCCCGTAAAGTGAGCATCTACACAGTAGACAATGATCTCTACTTCAAAGTACATGCGGATAGAAACTTTGGTCAGCGATCGCACCTTTCCCAAGAAGAGATGTTACGAATATTTTCAGAACGTGGGGGAGATCCAGATCGTGTTGGAAAGTCTGATCCTCTTGACTGCTTGGTGTGGATGTCACAACGAGCTAATGAACCCGGCTGGCCTTCACCATTTGGTCTCGGTCGACCTGGCTGGCACATCGAGTGCACCGCCATAGCAATTAAGTACCTCGAACCATCATCAGATGATGAAGTACTTATTGATATTCAGGGTGGCGGTTCAGATTTGATTTTTCCACATCATGAAATGTGTGCCGCGCAAGCACAAGTTCTCACAGAAAAGCGCTTAGCACATACCTATGTCCACGCCGGAATGATCGGGTTAGATGGCGAAAAGATGAGTAAGAGCAAAGGAAATCTAGTCTTCGTTTCTAAATTAGTTGCTGATGGTCGAGATCCCATGGCCATACGTTGGGCACTCATGAAGAATCACTACCGAACAGACCGAATGTGGACCGATAATCTTCTAGTTACATCTGAGAAGGAGATTGCGGCTCTGCGCTCCGCTCTCTCCCAAAAGAGTGTTGCACCTACCAAAGAATTAATCGAGCGGATAGTTAACTTCTTGGCCGATGATTTGGATACGCACTCCATCACAGAAGCTATAAAGGTATGGGTTCAATCGACACAATCTGGCGATACTGGGGGAGATGCAGATTCTCTAGCTAAGACTTTGGATACCTTACTCGGAGTCAAGCTTTAATTTTCGCTTTGTCGGCGTAGATATCGTTCGAATTCTTTAGCAATAACATCTCCTGAAACATCGGGCAGTTCAGCAGCGTCCTTACTTTCTTCTAATGCTTTGACGTAATCTGCGACATCGGTATCTTCCGCGGCTAACTCATCAACAGATTTTTCCCATTCATCCGAATCAATGTGCAAGGATCCCAAAGGAATAGATATATCCAGAAAGTCTTCTAGCGAATTTATGAGCGCGAGCGAAGCCTTAGGTGAAGGTGAGTTGGAAGCATAATGAGGAACTGCCGCCCACAATGAAATTGCGTCTATGCCACGACGCATACATCCATCTTGGATGATTCCCAGAATTCCTGTTGATCCCTCATATTTTGAAACAGAGACGCCCAGTCGATCTGCGATATTCGGATGTGAAGCAGTTCCCGTAACTGTGATGGGGCGTGTGTGTGGAGAGTCTGCAAGTAGCGAACCAAGGGTTACGACTAGTGAGACCTCTAGATCATCGGCCAAATCCAGAAGATCTGATGTAAATCTCTTCCATCGCATCGATGGTTCAACACCTGTCACTATTACGAGGTCGCGCTTCATCAATGGGATAACTAATCCGAAAACTTGAGTACCGGGCCATGTGATGCTTCTTATGGATGAATCATCGATAGACACTTGAGGCCGGTTGACTTGAAAGTCATAGAACTCTTCTGCTTCAACATCGGCAATCAATTGAGGGACTACATCATCATCTTTTTCCCGCCAAGCCGATAGCAAGTGCTCTAAAGCACCTGACGCACCTTCGGCAGCATCATTCCAGCCAGTAAAGGCAACGATCATTACTGGGTCGCGCAGCAGCGGTATGTTATGAATCTCCACGAACGCAACCTTACGGTAACCTTCGACAGATGAACACGCCGAAAAAAGCTGATGGATTGCTGCGGCGTACCCTTTCTGAGCGAGTAGTAATCGCCGATGGGGCTATGGGAACAATGCTTCAGGCGGCCAATCCCTCCCTTGCAGACTTTGAAAATCACGAAGGCTGTAACGAGGTCCTCAACGTGAGCCGTCCGGACATCGTTCGTTCAGTCCATGACGAATATCTGGCTGCAGGTGTTGATGCAATTGAAACGAATACCTTTGGTGCGAATTGGTCTAACTTGGCCGACTACGGAATTGAAGATCGAATTTACGAATTAGCTTTTGCTGGTGGCACAATCGCCCGTGAAGCGGCAGATTCATTCTCCACACCTGATAAACCACGCTTTGTCTTGGGCTCACTTGGTCCGGGAACGAAATTACCAAGTCTTGGCCATACGACATACGAAAACCTTAAAGTCGCCTACTACACCGCCGCCAAGGGTTTGGCTGACTCCGGTTGCGATGCATTGCTTGTTGAAACATCACAAGATCTATTGCAAGTAAAAGCTGCAGTTAATGGTTGCCGAGAGGCGATAAATGAGACATCCCGTGACATCGTTTTAATAGCTCAGGTAACAGTTGAAATTACCGGAACAATGCTGATGGGATCTGAGATCGGAGCTGCGCTCAATGCACTTGAACCAATGGGTGTCGATCTAATTGGCTTGAACTGTGCCACTGGTCCTGCGGAGATGTCCGAACATCTTCGTTATTTGAGCAAGAATGCCAAGATCGCAATTTCGGTAATGCCCAATGCGGGATTGCCTCAACTAGGTCCCAACGGGGCGTCATATCCACTGAAGCCAGAAGAGTTAGCAACTGCGCTGGATGGATTCGTTACTGATTACGGCATCTCTTTAGTTGGTGGATGTTGTGGAACAACGCCTGCACACATGGCATCGGTAGTTGCGAAGTTGAGTGCGAGAAAGATTTCACAGCGTGTACCAGCACTTGATCCTGGTGCTTCATCTCTTTATCAATATGTACCGTTTCGACAAGATAAGACATATTTGGCGATCGGTGAGCGAACCAATGCCAATGGTTCACGCGCTTTTCGTGATGCATTACTCGCTGAAGATTGGGAAAAGTGTGTAGAAATTGCGCGCGACCAGATTCGAGATGGCGCGCACATGCTGGACTTATCAGTTGATTATGTTGGTCGAGATGGCGCTGCAGATATGAGTAATATTGCTTCACGCTTTTCGACATCCAGCACATTACCGATCGTTCTAGATTCAACCGAGCCACATGTATTGAAAGCTGGATTAGAACACCTCGGCGGAAGATGCGTCATTAACTCTGTTAATTATGAAGATGGCGATGGACCAACATCTCGATTTGCAAAGATCATGCCCTTGGTAAAGGAGCACGGCGCAAGTGTTGTCGCTCTAACGATTGATGAAGAGGGTCAGGCGCGAGATGCTGAATGGAAATTGCGAGTAGCTCGGCGATTGATCAATGATCTTCATGACAACTGGGGCATGAATATTGGCGATATTTTGATTGATTGCCTGACTTTTCCCATCGCAACGGGTCAGGAAGAAACCCGCAAAGATGGAATAGAAACTATTGAGGCGATCAAGCGGTTAAAACTTGAGTTCCCAGAGGTGCAAACAACACTGGGTGTGAGCAATGTTTCTTTTGGTCTAAACCCTGCCGCACGCGTTGTTCTTAACTCTGTTTTCTTGAATGAATGTGTTCTAGCCGGACTTGATTCGGCCATTGTTCATCCTTCAAAGATCACACCTATGGCACGGATAGATGAGCGTCAAAAACAAGTAGCACTGGATCTTGTTTATGATCGCAGAACCTTTGATGGGGATGAATGTACATATGATCCACTGCAAGAGTTCTTGCAGTTATTTGATGGTGTAGAACTAGCAACAAGCAAGAACGCGCGTGCCGAAGCCCTCGCTGCATTGCCATTATTTGACCGATTACAACGTCGCATCATTGATGGTGAAAAAGTAGGTCTGGACGTTGACCTCAAGGAAGCCATGGCACAGGGTACGCCACCACTTGAAATCATAAATTCTCACTTGCTTGAGGGAATGAAAATTGTGGGAGAGCTTTTCGGTAAGGGAGAAATGCAGCTTCCTTTCGTTCTGCAAAGCGCAGAGGTGATGAAAACTGCGGTGGCAATGCTGGAACCATACATGGAGAAGACTGGCGATGATGGTCGCGGCACCATGCTCTTAGCGACGGTGCGCGGAGATGTGCACGACATTGGGAAAAACCTCGTCGATATCATTTTAACAAATAATGGATACCGCGTTGTTAACATCGGTATAAAACAGACGATCAATCAGATTATTGATGGTGCAACAGATAGTAACGCTGATGCTATTGGTATGAGTGGATTGCTTGTTAAATCAACAGTGATCATGAAGGAAAACTTAGAAGAGTTGACCGCACGAGGTCTAGATCAACGATGGCCAATTGTTTTAGGTGGAGCTGCGCTGACTCGTGCCTACGTCGAACAAGATCTCGCAGCGATTTTCCCTGGTCAAGTTCGTTACGCACGAGATGCTTTTGAAGGCCTGCGCTTAATGGACTCAATCATGGCCATCAAACGTGGCGATGAAGGCGCTGCCTTGCCTGCCCTTCGTGAGCGTCGTGTGGCAAACACCAGGATAAAAACGGAAGAGATTCCACTCGATACGCGCCGAAGCGATGTTGCCTCAGATAATTCGATTCCTAATCCACCATTTTTCGGATCACGAATTATCAAAGGCATTCAATTATCTGATTATGCAGGGATGTTAGATGAACGTGCGCTCTTTGTTGGGCAGTGGGGACTCAAAGGAAACCGTGGCGAGTACGAAACGATGGTTGAGCAAGAAGGTCGACCGCGACTAAGAGCACTCATCAATGAGGTCCAATCAAAGGGTTGGTTAAACGCTGCCGTTGTGTATGGGTATTTCCCTTGCTATAGCGAAGGCAATGACCTGGTGATTTTGCATCACGAAGGTGCTAATAAAGGCACAGAGCGAACTCGTTTCTCATTCCCACGCCAAACTCGTGATCGTCGCCTTTGTATTAGTGATTTCTTTGCCTCTAAGGAGTCAGGTAAAACTGATGTGGTTGCTTTTCATGTCGTAACGATGGGGTCTGCAGTCAGTGAAGCGGCTGCTAAATTATTTGCAGATAATAATTATCGTGAGTATCTAGAACTGCATGGGCTATCTGTTCAGTTAACTGAAGCCCTTGCTGAGCACTGGCACGCTCGCATGAGAGAGGAACTTGAAGTTAGATCTGAAGACTCGGCAGATCTTCAAGGAATATTGGATCAAGGGTATCGAGGATCTCGTTACTCATTTGGCTATCCAGCCTGTCCAGATCTAGAACAACAAGTGCAACTATGTGAGTTATTAGACCCCACGCGAATCGGTGTTGAATTATCAGAAGAGTTCCAACTACATCCGGAGCAATCAACATCGGCAATAGTTGTTCATCATCCTGAAGCAAAATATTTCAACGCTAATTAATATTTCTACATGAGTACTTTCTTCGATGCGGTCTTCTTTGACATGGATGGCCTCATGGTTGACTCGGAGCCAGAGTGGTTTCTATCTGAAATCGAAGTGACTGCTCCCTTTGGTTACACATGGCTTGAGCAAGATCAGGTGGAATGCCTTGGCGGGCCACTTTCTAAAGTAGGTCAATACATGTTTGATAAGTGTGGGCAGCAAGAGTCACCGCAATACTTCACGCAAACACTTATAGATACCCAAGTAGCGAGAATGCGTGGAAACACACCAACGATGCCTGGTGCAATCGAGTTAGTTCTAGAGCTCCAATCCCGTGGCATTAAGACGGCTATGGTATCGGCTAGCCCAAGAAACATTGTTGATGCTGTATTAGACAACTTGGGACATGATTTGTTTCCATTTTCAATAAGTGCAGATGATGTTCAGAAAACAAAGCCAGATCCGGAGTGTTATTTAAAGGCTGCGGCCATGAGTGATTCAGACATAGGCAATTGCCTCATCTTTGAAGACTCTATAACAGGGATGAACGCGGCGATTGCAAGTAGTGGATACCTCATTGGGGTTCCACATCTTGTTTCGATTGAGGAATCTAAACGCGTGCGAGTGATCAAATCTCTCGAGCAACTTACATATGCAAAGTTGGTAGAGTTATCACAGGATTTTGGATCGGCGATTTAGCTGTTGTGTGCAGGACAAATACTTTTAAAATAGCACCAATCACATAGTCGTGAAGTTTTCGGTGGCCAATACTCTTTTTCGATAGAGATGAAGATGTCTTGAGCTACGCGACGCAGAGTCTTTTCAGTAGTTTCAAGTTCGGCCACAGTCGGATTGCTCTTCACCATTTTTCCATCACCTAGATAGATCAACTGCAACAGACGGGGGAGCACCCCATTGTTCTTCCAATACAACAGGGCATAGACGCGGAGTTGAAAGAGAGCCTTTTCTTCCCATCCAGGTTTTGGAGCCTTTCCTGTTTTGTAATCGACAATTCTTACTTCTCCAGTGGGGGCGACATCTAAACGATCGACGTATCCGTGCAAGTAGATGTTTGTGTCGAAATCATTTTCTAGATGCATTTCCCGATGCGTTGCTTCAAAAGTAGTGGGGTTTTCTAATGTGAAATAGGTCGTTAATAATGCTGAGGCACGATCCAACCATTCCTTTTCATTAGTAACCATTTCCATGAGTGCTGGCTTATCCGCCAATTGGGCGCTCCAACGTGATGGCAAGAGTTCTATTGCAGACTCAACACTCCGCCCAGCAGCTGGAATTTCAAACAGATCTTGAAGAACGGTGTGCACCAATGTGCCTCGTTCGGCATCTAGTGAAGGAGGCTCTGGCAACTTGTCGATCTTGCGGTACTTATATTGCTGCGGGCAGTTCTCGTACTCACTGACCGCACTGGGTGATAGCCGCAACGACTGTTCATTACTCACCTGGCTGAAGATACTCGTACTTAGCGTATTAATTTCGCCTAAGATGCTCCCGTGTCTAATCGTGGGTATTTCGGAGCCGGTGATCGCGTTCAATTGACCGATCCAAAGGGCAAGCTCTATAGCTTTACGATTACGCCCGGAAAAGAGTGGCACACGCATAAGGGTTGGATTACCCATGATGAACTGATTGGAATGCCTGAAGGGTCAGTTGTCAGCACCACTGCTGGTTTGAAGTTCACAGCATTTAAACCCTTGTTAGCAGATTACGTATTAACAATGCCTCGTGGTGCAACGATCGTCTATCCAAAAGATGCTGCGATGATTGTTGGAGTAGCGGATATTTATCCAGGTTCCCGCGTTTTAGAAGCTGGAGTTGGTAGTGGGGCGTTAACAATTTCTCTTTTGCGAGCTACAGGTCCAACAGGAAAAGTTCATTCAGTGGAGCGCAGGGCAGACTTTGCAGAGAACGCACGCTCCAATGTAGATGCATACTTTGAGGCAGCACCCGAAAACTGGAGTTTGGTAGTCGGAGATTTACAAGATCAAGATTTTGATTCTGAATATGATCGTGTCGTTCTAGACATGTTGGCTCCATGGGAGTGTGTTGATATTGCTGCACGATCTTTGCGCCCAGGTGGCGTCTTCTTGGCCTATGTTGCAACGACTACACAACTTTCTACAACCGCCGAGGCGCTTAAAGAAGATGGCCGATTTACTGAGCCAGAGAGCTCTGAAACCTTGGTGCGAGGTTGGCACCATGAAGGTTTAGCTGTGCGTCCACAGCAGCGAATGATTGGACACACAGGATTTTTGATTCAGAGCCGTCGCATGGCACCTGGCGTTGAAGTACTTGCTCGTCGTCGACGTCCCGCGAAGGGCGCATACGGTGTCTCGGAAGATTGAACGATTAATAAATCTGACGATCGCGTTGTTAGCAACAAAGAGATATCTCACCAAATCTGAAATCTTTAGAACAGTAGAAGGCTATGAAGGTAGTGCTGAAACAAAAGAGCGAATGTTTGAGCGAGATAAGGATGATCTTCGATCACTTGGTATCTCAATTGATGTCGGAAGTTTCGATCCCCTTTTTAACGATGAAGCGGGATATCGGATTAAGTCAGACAATTACCAACTCAACCTAGGTGAGATCACGCCTACTGAAATTTCTCTTCTCTCTCTAGCCGCAGATGCTTGGCAAGGGGCAGCACTTGCTGATGCAGCACAAAACGCCATCCTTAAACTCAGCTCCATCGGAGTTCCAGCTGACCCTATAGATATTCCAGGACTTTCTCCGAAACTTTCAAATAGTTCAAAGGATCTCGAGACAATAACGGCAGCGATAGGAAATTCGGATTTCTTGGTTTTCGATTATCTAACCACGGACTTACTTGCAGAGCAACGAACAATCATTCCTATTGCGTTATCCAATAAAGCTGGGTTTTGGTATGTATCCGGTGTTGACCATGATGTGCAAGAGGTCCGGACATTTAGATTCGATCGTGTAATGGGTTCGATCACTGTGGAGAAAAACAAAGATGCTTTTGAGTTTCCCTCAGAGTTTGAGTTAGACCAGATTGATTCGACCTCAACCATTAGCGCTGCCATCATTGATGTGAGAAAAGGCAAAGGACACGCACTACGTTCCCTCGCGACATCGCTCAAGGATCTAGGGGAGTGGGACCAGATAAGAGTTCCGATTTTTTCCATCAAATACCTCACAGTGCAAATTCTTTGGCATGGGGAAGATGTGTTTGTTCATGAGCCAGCTGACTTGCGCGATAACATCGTCGAGCAACTGCAAGCATTGGCGATAAATCATGAGTAAGAATGTCTCTGCACCGCTTCTACGTACTGCTCGCTTGCTCGATCTGGTTCCTTATCTAAATACTCATCAAGGTATTGCTCTGAAGGAGTTAGCCAGCCACTTTGAGGTTACACCGACTCAAATGAGCGCTGATCTCATGACGTTGTGGATGTGTGGGTTGCCAGGGTATACACCCCTTGAGTTAATGGATCTTGAATTTGAGTCTGGTTACGTGACTATTAAAAACGCGACCACACTTTCAAAGCCAAGAAATATCACTTTCCAAGAAGGTGTCGCGTTGTTGTTAGGCCTTGATCTAGTCGCCTCTTCCTTACCAGAGGATCGACTTGATCTGTTAACCGCAGTCAAATCCTTAAAAGAACGCTTAGCAAAGCTTTTAGGTGTTCCAATTAAACTCTCTGTGGTCGCTGCAACATCAGGGGCTGTGTCTGCAACGATTTCACAAGCGGTCCAATCAAATACAGGATTAAACATTCGATATCACTCGCTCTATAAGGACCAGATCTCCGATCGCTCTGTGATGCCGATTGATCTATATGAATCTGATAATCATCAATACTTGCGGGCATTTTGCTTCACCGTGAATGATTATCGAGAATTTCGAATCGATAGGATAGAAACCGCCGTATCCTCTCCAGTACCTGCAGATTTTGTTGCACAAAAAATAGATGTAGAGAAGATCCCTTATTCGATTACAGGGAAACACCCTTCACGAGATGTCAATGAACGTTTTGCCATTTTCGATATGCCTACCGGGGAAGAGATTCAGCTTTCCTCGTATTCGCGTCAGTGGATCGAACGATCCGTAATGGCCTCTGGCGGCGCGGTAATTCTCAATACCCCCATGGACATTCGTGTCGAAGTGCTGAAAAAGGCTCAACTGATGCTGAAACGTTACAAAGAGGCGTAAATTCCACTTTTCACTCCCAAGGCTCTGGTGTAGCCTTAGATTAATCATTAGCCAAGGAGTAGGTACTATGAATTTAGGTCCAAGAGAGATTGTTATTCTTTTAATTGTTGTCCTCGTTCTGTTCGGCGCTAAGCGCTTGCCTGATTCTGCTCGTTCACTCGGTCGTTCTATGCGAATCTTCAAGAGCGAAATGAAGGAAATGAAAGCTGATGACGGCGTGATAGAAGAAAACGACAAAACAGAGAAGTAAATTGATGGCACCGGCAAATGAAGCACGGATGCCACTGCTTGACCACTTACGAGAATTACGAAAAAGAGTTCTTCGTTCTGCAATCGCTGTCTTAATTGCATTTGGTGGTGGGTGGTATTTCTACAATCCAATCATCACAACATTGGCTAAACCTGTGTGTGATCTCAAGGCCGCCCAGCAGTCAGGTTCGGCAAGTTGCGGTGCGTTATATATCAGTGGTGTTCTAGGCCCACTCGATCTACAAATCAAAGTCGCACTTCTGGCTGGTGTCATTGTGTCAGCACCTTTCTGGCTGTATCAGTTGTGGGCATTCATTGCACCAGCTCTGCATAGAAAAGAGAAGCGAACAAGCGTTCTCTTCGTTGTTGCAGCAACACCATTTTTCGCCATGGGCGCCACATTAGGCTATTTAATTCTTCCAGTCGCTATTAAAGCGCTCTTTGGCTTTACACCAAATTCAATTAGCAACTTAGTTAGATTTGATGATTATCTAGACTTTGTTTTGCGACTCATTCTTTTAGTTGGTTTGGCATTTGAACTTCCTATATTCCTATTGACCTTCAATCTCATTGGTTTTCTCCGTGGCAAAACGATTCTTAGACCATGGCGAGTGTGGGTCTTTGGAATCTTTCTCGTTGTGGCCGCCTTCTCGCCGACTGCAGATCCCTTGAGTATGGTCCTTCTATCTGCGCCGTTGATTGTGCTCTACTTTATGGCCGGTGGGATAGCGATACTGGTCGACAAGCGCCGTGACAAAAAGCAAGAGCTAATCGAAACTGGCTCAATGGCGATTGAAGCACCAACACCTATCCAGGATTAGCCGATAAGGTCAGCCTATGTGGGCGTTAGTTATCAATCCTGTTTCAGGACAGGGTCGAGGTACCACGATGGGAACCTACGTAGCAGGCTATTTGAATCAACATAAAGTCAATTTCACAATAGTCACCGGTAATTCATCTATCGCGCTCAATGATCATCTCAAGACCTTCATCGATAAAAACCCGGATTGTGAAGGGGTAATCGCTGTCGGTGGTGATGGCTTAATGCACATTATTTTGCAGTTAGTCGTTCCCTCCCAAATCCCATTAGCCATCATTCCGGCCGGGACGGGTAATGATTTTGTTCGTACTTTAGGTTGGAGTTTGGAAGAGATTGATGCTCAACTAGAACGTGTCACCACAACTGCGCCGACACCAATTGATCTTGGTCTAGTTGATGGTGAATGGTTTGGCGCAATTTTATCCACTGGTTTCGATTCAATTGTTAATGAAAAAGCTAACACGATGAAATGGCCAAAGGGGCCTATGAAATACAACGCCGCAATAGCAATAGAGCTTCCACGTTTTCAGCCTCGTCATTACGAGATCACACTAGATGACCGCACGATTTCAACCGAGGCGATGCTAATTGCGGTGGCTAACGGCAGATCATATGGCGCTGGCATGCTGGTTTGTCCGAACGCCAGTCTTAGTGATGGTCTTTTCGATGTCATGGTTCTACACCCCATCTCAAAGATCGAATTTATTAAGGTATTCCCTCAAGTCTTCGCGGGAACTCATGTCTCACACCCGGCGGTTGAAATAGTCCGAAGCAAAAATGTGGGTATAGAGTCAAAAGCAATCGCTTATGCAGATGGTGAGCGCATTGGACAACTGCCTATCGCAGCTGAATGCATACATGATGCAGCACGCACCTGGGTCGCATGACGACGCCAGCAGAGCGATACGCAGCCGCCAAGTCGCGTGGCCAGCATCCGATAACCACTGAGTTTGTACAGACCTTTGAGTTCGAGTTCGATCCATTTCAAATAACTGCCTGTCACGCCGTTGAAGAGGGTAAGGGGGTATTAGTAGCCGCACCAACTGGTGCCGGAAAAACGGTTGTTGGTGAGTTCGCCGCTTATTACGCCCTACAAGCTGGAAAGAAGTGTTTCTACACAACGCCAATCAAGGCTCTTTCCAATCAAAAGTACTCCGAGTTTGTTGCAAAATTTGGAGAAGATCGTGTTGGCTTATTAACGGGTGACACCAGTATTAATGGTGAAGCTGAAATTCTTGTTATGACCACAGAGGTGTTGCGCAATATGTTGTATGCAGGTTCCAACACACTCACCAATTTGGGTTGCGTTGTTATGGATGAGGTTCACTATCTTGCAGATAAGTTCCGTGGAGCGGTGTGGGAAGAGGTACTTATCCATTTGATGGAGAGCGTGCAGGTAATTTCTCTATCGGCAACAGTCTCGAATGCTGAAGAATTCGGTGAATGGCTCGGTGAAGTTCGAGGTGAGACAGAAGTTATAGTCAGCGAAATCCGTCCTATTCCGCTTTTTCAGCATGTATTAATCGGAAATCGCTTGTTAGATCTCTTTGATGCACCAGGAAGAGTAAATCCTGAGGTGTTGAGTCGAGAGCGAGAAATGACCAGACGTGCATCCCTGGGCAGAAATCGCCGCGGACGTTTTGCTGAGCCAAGTGATCGCATGTCTCGTGCAGACATTATAGAAAAACTTCAGGGTGAGAGTTTGTTACCGGCAATCACCTTTATTTTCTCCCGCATAGGATGTGACGCAGCAGTCAAGCAGTGCTTGCATGCAGGTCTTCGCCTGACATCCCCTGAAGAGCGAGAAGAGATTAAGCGCACCGCACTGCGCTACACACAAAACATCGCCGAAGAAGATCTAGAAGTGCTCAACTTTAAGGAGTGGCTAACAGCGTTGGAACGGGGAATTGCAGCCCACCATGCTGGTTTGCTCCCAAGTTTTAAGGGAGCTGTCGAGGATCTGTTCCAACGTGGTTTAGTCAAAGCGGTTTTTGCTACTGAAACTTTGGCTCTGGGCATCAATATGCCAGCTCGAACAGTGGTTTTAGAAAAGCTCATAAAGTTCAATGGTGAAGCACATGTTCCGATAACACCAGGGGAGTACACGCAGCTAACGGGGCGTGCAGGTCGACGTGGAATCGACATCGAAGGAAACGCTGTCATTCAATGGTCTCCAACTGTTGATTCAGCATCTGCTGCAGGACTTGCGTCTACTCGAACATATCCATTGCGTTCTTCATTTTCACCTTCCTACAACATGTCAATCAATTTAATTGCTCAGTTTGGACGAGAGCGTGCACGTCGTTCTCTTGAATCATCATTTGCGCAATTTCAAGCAGATCGAGCTGTTATTGGTCTCACTCGACAAATTCGAAAGAATGAATCTGCGATCGAAGAGCTAGTCAAAGAGTCAACATGTCATCTGGGTGACTTCGCCGAATATGCTCGTCTTCGTCGGTCAATTAAGGAGGTAGAAGTTCTCTTAAGTAGGCGCGACCAACGCAAGACTTTTGACAATAGACAACGGAGCCATCTGGAAGGTGAACTTGCAGATTTACGTAAGGGAATGAAGAACCATCCATCTCATGGCTGCGCCGAGAGAGAAGATCACGCTCGACTTGCAGAACGTGCTGGACGCTTAACCCGTGAAAATGATGGTCTAACCCTTCGAGTTGAGAGCCGTACTCATGTTATTGCAAAAACATTTGACCAGATTTGTCGCGTCTTAGATCACCTACACTACATCGAGGGCGAAAAACCAACTGTACAAGGCAAAATTTTGACGAAGATTTATGCTGAGTCTGACTTATTGCTGACTGAATCAATTCGCAGGGGATTACTGGATGAGCTAAACGCCACTGAGTTATTGTCTGTAGTCTCGTGCGTAATTTTCGAGTCGCGTTCAGCTGAAAATCTGGCACCGAAAATGCCGAGTCAAAAAGTGCAGTCAACTATTACTGAAATAATTTCACTTTGGGCGGCTCTTGAAGAGATAGAGAGCAATTTCGGCGTGAAAACACAGCGGGAACCAGATGCGGGGTTCTGTTTTATTTCCTACAAGTGGGCAAGTGGTAACTCACTTAACAGCGTTCTAAAGGGCACAGACATGTCTGTTGGCGACTTTGTTCGTTCGACCAAACAATTAATTGATCTTTTGAATCAAATTTCGGGGGCTAGCGATAAATTACGTCCAGTCTGCAAAGATGCGGTCAAGCGCATTGACCGAGGTGTGGTCGCGTACTTGATGGGGGAGATATGACATTAATGCTTTTAGATAGCGCCTCCCTTTGGTACCGGGCCTACTACGGAATGCCTGACACACTATTGGCACCAGATGGAACATCAGTAAATGCAATCCGCGGATATATCGATATGACCGCCAGATTGATCAATGTCTACAAACCAAATCGATTGGTTGCATGTTTGGATGGAGATTGGCGACCTAGTTGGCGCGTTGATATTTTCCCGGCTTATAAAGCTAACCGCCTTGAAGAGGAGGGCGACGAGGAAGAAGAACCAGAAACATTAACTCCGCAAATCCCGATTCTTTTGGATTTGCTTGATTTGTTTGGCATACCTGTGGTGGGCGTTGATGATTACGAGGCAGATGACGTCATGGCAACCTATGCCGAAATTGAGAAAGGTCCGATAAGAATTGTGACTGGAGATCGGGATCTATTCCAGATGGTCGATGATAAGCGAGATATAAAAATCGTCTATCTTGCCAAGGGGATCTCTCAACATGATTTGGTCGATATCAAATATGTTGCAGACAGGTACGCAATACCTGGTGATCGCTATGATCTTTTTGCAATGTTTAGAGGCGATCCATCTGATGGATTGCCTGGAGTAAAGGGCATTGGCGAAAAAGGTGCAGCTGTGATTGCTAACCATTTCGCCACAGTTGAAGCAGCGTTAGAGGCGGCCCACTCCGCGCACGATTCCTTGCCGCCCGCCCTTGCCAAGAAGATAATTGCTGGCGCTGAGTATTTGAAAATTGCCCCAAAGTTAGTAAGGGTGGCTCGCGACGCACCACTTCCAAAAGTTGATCTCTCAATTCCTAAAGCTCCGAAAGATCTGTCAGAGATTTACCAGTTCAAGGAACGTTACGCATTAGGTTCAAGTGTTGATCGTTTGATCAGCGCACTCGGTTGGTAGTCAAACATTGGTAAATCTTCTTCTCTCTGCCCTCGCAGGTGTGCTGCTTAGCGGGGCCTTTGAACCGATAGGGAAGTGGTGGTTGGCGCCCATCGCCATCCTTGTTCATATCTATGCGATCGAAAGAACAGAACACAGGCTGTTATCTGCATTCGTCTTTGCTTTCACTTTTAACGCGGTCTTGCTTCATTGGACGAGTACCTACGTTGGTTCAACTCCGTGGATCATTTTGTCCCTAGGGCTGTCTCTTTTCTATCTTCCACTAGCCCTAATTGGGCGATGGGGGATAGCGACCTATCCACTTATCTTTGTGCTACTTGAAGAGCTACGAAACCGATTTCCTTTTGGAGGTTTTGGTTGGGCCAGAGTTGCATACTCTCAGGCCGATTCACCCTATGCGGCAATAGCATCTCGCGGGGGAGCCATATCACTTTCAGCGATGACTGTGCTCTTAGCTGGATTTGTTTATTTCCTATTGTACAAAAGATTTAATGTTCTTTTTCTTATTCCACTACTTGCTCTATTAATTCCAAACAACATTGCAACTGTCAATCAAACATCTATTCTAATGGTTCAAGGCAATGTTCCAGAATTGGGAATGGATTTTAACTCAAGAGCAAAACAAGTTTTCAACAATCATGTAGAGCAAACAAAGATTGCATTAGCTGAGAGCAACGAAGTCGACTTCATTGTTTGGCCAGAAAATGCGGTTGATGTAGATCCATATACGAATAAGGATGTTTACGAGGAATTAGAGTCATTCGATAAACCGTTGATTATCGGTGCGATAGTTGAAAAAGGCGACAAACTTTTGAACACCTCAATACTCTGGGGTGAGAAATCACAGGAGATTTATGTGAAACAACATCTGACACCATTTGGCGAATACATCCCATTGCGTTCTTTAGCTGAGAAAATCTCGCCTTTGGTTAACCAAGTTGATGACTTTTCACCTGGAAATCAACAAAAAATCTTTACAATAGGTAAGGCACGAATCGCGCCAGTTATCTGCTTTGAATTAATTGACGATAAGATTCTTGCCAACGCAGCTAAATCTTCTAATCTTTTGGTTGTTCAAACAAACAGCGCAACCTTTGGAACATCTGCAGAAAGTGCCCAGCAATTGTCGATAACTAGGATACGAGCAATAGAACATTCTAAAAATGTTGTTTCAGTCTCGACAACAGGAATTTCAGCCATTATTGATTTCAATGGAAAAATAGAGAAGCAAACATCTATGGGAACAGCTGACCATGTATTTGCTGATGTGGGACTGATTGAACAGGGATCACCGCGAGATCGTTATGGGGATTGGGCGGGGGCTTTCACGCTTACTTGGTTGCTGGTGGTAGCTCGCCGAGCATATGTAATACGCCGATAAGTAACATTATGTAAACTTAAGCGAATTCAGAGATTGGTGGGCAAGCGCAGACGAGGTTTCGATCCCCGTACGCTCCATCGATACGGCCAGATGTTGGCCAGTACTTTCCTTTTCTGCCCATGATTTCGCCTTGTACAAGCCCATCACGGGCGGCAGGAAGTGCGCCTAGCTCTCGAGGGTATGAGCGCTCCCATTCACCGGAAATAACAGATTCCAAGGTGTGCGGCGCATGTCGTAGTGGGGACTCCTCTACCGAAATCTTTCCTTCGATAACCGCTTGAATCTCACCATGGATAGCGATCATCGCCGCAATAAAGCGATCGATCTCAGCAATATCTTCACTTTCAGTCGGCTCAATCATCAGCGTGCCGGCAACGGGAAAACTCATGGTTGGGGCATGGAAGCCGTAATCCATTAGGCGCTTTGCGACATCATCAACACCCACTCCACTGATACGCGTGATCTCGCGGAGATCCAAGATGCATTCGTGTGCAACACGGCCCTTCTCCCCTGTATAAAGAACTGGGAAGAAAGGATTCAACTTTGCCGCCATGTAATTAGCCGACAAAATCGCAATCGATGTTGCCTGAGTTAATCCGGCCCCACCCATCATTCGAATGTAAGCCCAAGATATGGGCAAAATACCAGCAGAGCCAAATGGGGCTCCGCTAATCGGTCCTGGACCGGTTGCAGGTCCCGCCGTTGCATCCATTGGGTGGTTTGGCAAAAACGGGGCTAAATGCGCTTTAGCGATTACAGGGCCCACTCCCGGTCCGCCTCCACCATGCGGAATACAAAAAGTCTTGTGAAGATTCAAATGTGAAACATCAGCACCAAATTTTCCGGGTTGCGACAAACCAACCAGAGCGTTCAAGTTAGCTCCATCCACATACACCTGTCCCCCAGCATTATGAACGAGTCCACAAATTTCACTGATGGCCGATTCAAATACACCGTGAGTTGATGGATATGTAACCATGATCGCAGCTAACAATCCAGCGTGTTCGGCGATCTTGTCTTTTACATCAGCAACACTGACGTTTCCAGATTCATCACATTTGATTACAACGACTTTCATCCCAGCCATAACGGCACTCGCAGCATTGGTACCGTGAGCACTTTCTGGAATTAAGCAGATGGTGCGAACTTGATCACCACGTGAATCATGATAATTTCGAATCGCTAGTAGACCAGCAAACTCGCCTTGACTGCCCGCATTAGGTTGCAGTGAAACCGCGTCATATCCGGTGATCTCAACTAACCAATCAGACAACTCCTGAATTAGTTGACGGGTTCCGGCACTTTGGGCAACCGGTGAGAATGGGTGCAATGAGGCAAACTCAGGCCAAGTAACCGCTTCCATTTCAGTTGTTGAATTCAACTTCATGGTGCAACTGCCCAATGGAATCATTGAGCGATCAAGGGCTAGGTCGCGATCAGACAATGTACGCAAGTATCGCAACATAGATGTCTCTGAACGATGTGTATTAAAAATCGGATGGCGCAAGTAAGAAGAAGTTCTGACTAAATTAGCAGGCAGATTGTGATCTCCTACGACCACCACCCCACTGGTAAAAATCTGAACCAAATCTGCTAAAAGAGAGTCATTAGTTGATTCATCTAACGACAGCCCAACGTGGGTTGCATCGATGATTCGTAGGTTAATTTTCTTTTCAGAAGCCGCAGCATGAATAACTGCAGCATCCTTTACTTGTACAACTATGGTGTCAAAGAAATTTTTGTTTACAACTGTGTGTCCTGCCGCATTTAATGAATTAACTAGTGCATTTGTCTGCGCATTGATTCGAAGAGCGATGGTTTTTAGCCCGATAGGCCCATGCCACATTGCATAGAAGGCACTCATGACAGCCAGCAAAACTTGAGCCGTACAAATATTGCTTGTTGCCTTATCTCTGCGAATATGTTGTTCTCGCGTTTGCAAAGCTAAACGAAAAGCTGGGTTTCCATGTGAATCAACACTCTGCCCGACTAAACGCCCAGGTAATGATCGCTCTAACCCAGCACGGACTGACATGAAGCCAGCATGCGGTCCACCAAATCCCATTGGTACACCAAAGCGCTGCGCGGAACCAACAGCGATATCAGCGCCCCACTCCCCTGGTGCTTTCAAAACCGTCAGAGATAGAAGATCTACGGCTGCAATTAGCAATGCATTCTTTGAATGAATCCATGATGCAAGTTCAGTAAAATCCTGTATTTCACCACGGGTATTTGGGTATTGCACTATCGCACCAAACACTTCTGAAGTTGTTGGATTGGGCGAAGCGAGATCAGCAATTTCAATTGTAATTCCTAATGGCTTGGCACGTGTTGCTACGACAGCGATTGTCTGTGGATGCAAATTAGAATCCAATAGGAACACAGCATCATCGCTTCCCTTGTAAACGCGGCGGGCCAGAGTCATTGCCTCTGCAGCAGCAGTTGATTCATCGAGCATTGAAGCATTAGCTATTGGAAGAGCCGTCAAATCACATACAGTGGTTTGGAAGGCAAACAGTGCCTCAAGACGACCCTGTGAAATTTCTGGTTGATAGGGCGTATATGCGGTATACCAGGCAGGATTTTCTAAAACATTTCGCAAGACAACTGGTGGAGTAATTGTTCCGTAATAACCTGTACCAATGAGTGATGTGAATACTGAGTTCTTGTGTGCCATCGTTCTCAGCGCAGATATTGTGTCAACTTCATTAAGCGGTGATGGCAAATGCTTCTCTAATTTTACAGACATAGCAATATTTGCAGGAACAACATCTGCAATAAAATCAGCTAGCGATGAATACCCAAGTTCGATGAGCATGGTTGATGCTTGATCATCCGATGGACCAATATGTCGGTGCTGAAATGCATCATAACTACTCATCGCTAATCCTCATCCTGTTCAAAGCCTCTCGCCTATAAGTGCAAGGGCAGGGATGAAGAATAAGGGAGATTAAGCGCCTTTGCTCTTTCTACGCAGCGAGAGTTCATCGTTATCTTGGCCACCTACGAGCTGTCCATTGATTTCACCCTGAAGTACAGATAGAGAGCCCTCAACCTCGTGCCAGACCTTGCCTACGGCAATTCCAAAGACACCTTGTCCACCCTGCAAAAGGTCGATAATTTCATCTGGACTGGAGCACTCGTAAATAGATGCGCCATCGCTCATCAAAGTAATTCTTTCAAGATCGGTGACTCCCCTGCTGCGCAAATGATCAACAGCTGTGCGAATATTTTGCAGAGAAACACCGGCATCCAACAAACGCTTAACAATCTTTAGTACCAAGATGTCACGAAAGCCATACAGGCGTTGAGTTCCAGAGCCACTTGCAGTTCTAATACCTGGTTCAACTAATCCTGTGCGAGCCCAATAATCTAATTGGCGATATGTAATTCCCGCCGCAGAACATGCAGTAGCGCCTCTATAGCCGATCTCTAGCTCTTCTGGGCTCACGGGGAATAGCTCATTTCTCTTGGGGAGTGGGATAAATGTAAACCCGCACCGCCCACTTGCCTAGGAACGACACGACCCAAACCTCTACTTTAGGTTGAGGGTTGAGCCTAGCCCACGAAGTCTTCAGGGTTGATCTGATCCAGGAATTCACGGAACTTCTCCACCTCTTGGTTCTCGCCATCTCCCTGTGGGATCTCAATTCCGATCTCATCCAGTAGTTCTTGAGTGGCAAGAATGTTGCTATGGCTTCGAACCGCCAAGGCGATCGCATCTGATGGTCTGGCCGAAATCGTTAACTGTCCCCCACTGGAGTCTCGAAGAAGCATCGTGGCATAGAAAATGCCCTCTTTAATTTCAGTCAGGTGTACCGCAGTCAAAGTCGCATCCAATAGGTTCACCAAGTTATTCATTAAATCGTGCGTCAAGGGGCGAGGTGGTTTAACGCCTTGCTGTGCAAATGCGATCGCTGTTGCCTCCACTGCTCCAACCCAAATGGGTAAAAACCTAGAGCCATCAATCTCTTTGAGCAAAACGATTGGCTGGTTTGAGGGCATCTCGACGCGAACGCCGATAACCTCCATAGGAATTAACATCAATTGCGCGATCTGTTAGCGAAGGCGATTAAGGCCGCCACGCACAAGTGCTGCGTGCAGGCGGATTGAAAGAGATGCAATCTCCTTCTGAACTTCTTCTGCCCGTGCCTTTGATTCGGCGCTCTTCTGACGAGTCAGTGGAGTTATGACCTGTTCGATTAATCCGATCTCGCGATCTGCTGCAGATTTAAATGAACGCAGGTGGCGAGCTTCAATTCCAAAACCTCCCATTTCTGTAACAGCCTTTGCAATCGCAAGTGCGTCTCCGTCGTAGTGGCGACCACGAGGTGCGATTAGACCATATCCTTCGAGTTCTACTAGATGAGCCTCTGCAAGTCCGCTGTTTTTCAAGAGCTCTTCACGAGATAGGCGCATCTCACTAACTTCACCAAACGCGCTCGGTGCCATCTCGCCATCAATAGTTGCCAATCCAATATTTGGACGAGGAACTCCGCCGGCTGCAGATGGTTGTAAACCACGATCGATTGCATCGAGGTTGTCCTTGATTACCTTCAATGGCAAATACTGATCGCGCTGTGCCAAGAGCACATAGCGCAAACGCTCGAGGTCAGAGCTTGTAAACTTGCGGTAACCAGATGGCGTACGTTGCGGCTCAATCAATCCTTCAGATTCTAGAAAACGAATCTTCGAAATCGTGATGTCAGCAAAATCTCCTCGCAAGCGGTTAAGAACTTCACCGATGCTCAAGTACGCGCGTGCTGGTACGGCCATGACTACTCCCCTAGTTTCTTTGTGTCTAAATGTTTATTTGTTTGAGCCGATAAAAAGTAAATGGAACTTGCCGATTTGGAACTCATCACCTGAAACAAGTGAGTGCTCCGTAACCGATGCATTGTTGATGTAGGTACCGTTAAGTGAACCTGCATCCTTGAGTACAAAATCTTTGCCGCTCTTAACAATCGTTGCGTGTGTTCTAGAGACAGTTATGTCATCTAAAAAGATGGCATTACTGCCAGAACGGCCAATACTTACTCCCTCTGCGGTGATCAAGAACCGTGAACCCTTTTGCGCACCGCGGGCGATTACGATCATCGCTTTCTGGCCATCAGAGTTTTGAATCTCAGCTAGAACTGCGCGATCTTCTGGCGACATTAACGCCAACTGCTCCTCTAGGTAGTTAGCAGGGGAATTGCTAACTTCACGAACTCCACGATGTAGGGTGGTAGTTAACTCATTCTGCGATTGTTCTGCAGCCATCATCTCCACCTCCTCACCGTGTACTTAAGGGTGACACTAGAGAGTTAGAGGAATAAGGTCAAGCGGTTAATTCGCCGTATTGGGCTGCGGTGAGTAGCTCTGAAGGCGCTGCGGCTACCTCAATTTTTGCGAGCCAACCCCCACCGTATGGATCCGAGTTGATTGTTTCTGGCGAATTCGATAGGGCCTCATTTATCGCCACGATAGTTCCGGTAACCGGTGCATAAATATCTGAAACGCTTTTTGTTGACTCAACTTCACCACAAACTTTTCCAGCAACGACTGATTCGCCAACTTTAGGAAGCTGCACATAGACAATGTCACCCAAAGCTGCCTGGGCATAATCTGTAATACCCATTGTGAAGGTTTGATCAACAGATGAAACCCATTCATGTTCCTTGGTATATGACAACTCATTAGGAATTGATGACATGGTTCCCTCTTATCTGCCAAATGCCTTGGCGCGCATAACTAATACCTGTCGAAATGTAGAGGGCAATCCCCCAGATGGCAAAAGACCACCCCAATACAAAAGCAATCGTTCCTGCTACCCCCTCTGATTGGGCTAACAAGATAAATGGGAAGGCATACATCAAGTTAAATGTAGCGGCTTTGCCCAAATAGCTCACTGTGAAAGGTGGGATGCCTTTGCGATTCATAACGATGGTGATCAGACCCAGCACAATGTCACGGCCGACAATAATCACGATCATCCAGGTCGGAATGATGTCCCGGATGAGAAAAACTACAAGGATCGCAAGAATATAGAGTCGATCAATTGCAGGATCAGCTAACTCTCCAAGGCGAGATGTTTGATTCCACGCCCTCGCTATTTTTCCATCAAAGTAATCAGTTGCTCCCCCGATGGCTAGGACGAGAATTGCCCAACCATCTGCTTCCAACTCTAGGGTGAGATAAATGAAAAGCGGGATGCCAAGAAAGCGTAGAAAGGTGAGAGCGTTAGGAACGCTGATCACTGAACTACTCATTCCTTATCGCGCTCCTTGACTCTAACCGCCACCTGAACTGGGGTGCCGGGGAATTTGAACTCTTCACGAAGACGGCGCTCAATAAAGCGACGGTATGAAGCCTCAATCCAGCCACTAGAAAACACCACAAACTTAGGGGGCGCAATGCCGGCCTGGGTGGCGTAGTAAACCTTTGGCTGCTTTCCACCACGAACCGGAGGAGGCGTAGCCCCAATGAGTGCTCCCAAGAATGAGTTGAGTTTTGCTGTAGGAACTCGTCGCTCCCAACTATCAAGTGCTGTTCGAAGCGCCGGTGCCAAACGATCACGGTGCCAACCAGTCTTGGCTGCAATGTTGACGCGTTGAGCCCATTCCACCTGATCTAGATGTCGGTCAATCTCGCGGTCCAACTGGTCACGGCGATCATCATCTACCAAATCCCACTTGTTCATCACGATCACCATCGCCTTACCCGCTTCTTCAACCATGGTGATGACACGGAGGTCTTGTTCGGTGATTGGTTCTGAGGCATCTAAAACAACAACTGCAACTTCACAACGCTCAAGCGCCGTAGCTGTTCGAAGTGATGCGTAGTAATCAGTTCCAGAATCTTGGTTAGCTCGCTTCTTCAATCCCGCGGTATCAATAAATCTCCACGTCGATCCACCAAAAGATAGTAGTGAGTCAACTGGATCTCTCGTTGTTCCTGCGACGTCATCCACAATGGACAGTGACTCTCCTGCGATTGCATTAAACAAAGATGACTTTCCAACATTTGGACGACCGATCAAAGCAACCTTGCGATAGCCATCTTGATTTTGCGCGCGACCTACTTCTGGCAATACCGCAACGATGTGATCCAGCAAATCACCACTACCACGACCATGTAGCGCTGAAACAAATCGAGGCTCACCTAATCCAAGACTCCAAAGCCCGTGAGCTTCTGCCTCTTCGCGCTCTCCATCTACTTTATTACCAATCAAAATTGTTGGCTTCTTTGCCTTGCGCAAATGCTCAACCAGAGCATCATCTTCATCTAGTGCACCAACTTGTGCATCAACTACAAAAGCAAGAACATCGGCCTCTTGCATTGCAAGCTCTGAGCCGGCACTAACTTGCACAGAAATTCCATCCGGCTTTGCTTCCCAACCACCGGTGTCCATGATGATGAAACGGCGTCCGCCCCATTCGCATTCATACTGAATACGATCTCTAGTAACACCTGGAGTGTCTTCAACGATTGCTTCCCGACGACCAAGGAAACGATTAATCAACGTTGATTTACCAACGTTCGGGCGACCCAAAATTGCAACGATTGGCAAACCCAATAAATTACGCTTCCTTAAAAGCTCCCAGATCCGCTGGATAGTTTCATCTAAGTCCAAATATGTGGAATCTACTTCGACGGCATCTGCGGCCATAGTAAGCGGAGAGGCTGTGCGAGTTGAATCGACAGTGTCGCGGGCATCCAGAGATGTCTTTACATCAACGCTCTTGTCCTCAGTCTCGATTTCGCGTCGTACGGCACGTGCATCTAGATCTGCAGTTAAGTAAATCTTCAATCCTGCTTCAGGTGCGACAACAGTCCCGATATCGCGGCCTTCGACCACAATTCCTCGTTCTGCAGAATCAATAATGAAATGCTGCAACTTCATTAACTCGTGACGAATCTCTGGGATAGCACTGATACGAGAAACATTCTCAGTAACCGATGTTCCACGTATTGCATGAGTAATTTGAACCTCACCTGCATAAACATTTGGTGATTGTGGATCTGCATCAAATTTAATTGGATTATCTTTGATTGCTTGCAAGATTGAGAAAGTTTCTTCACATTTATGTTCGAGTGCAAGCCAGGTAACAGCGCGATAGAGCGCACCAGTATCTAAATAATTCCAGCCAGCACGTACGGCAATTGCCTTTGCTGTGCTTGATTTGCCTGCACCACTCGGGCCATCAATAGCTACGATTATGCCCATGTACTGAGCCTACTTCTATTTGCGAACCGGATGAACGTTCCATCCGATCGAGGTTAGGTGTGCAAATAACTTATCGGCATCATCTGCTGATAGTGACAAAGTAATCAAGGCACTTAACTGACCAGGTGAATGTTCAATATTTAAATCTTCAACGTTTACTTGCATTGCAGCGCATTCATTGAAAATTGCGCCAAGTTGTCCTGGTTTGTCATCGATAACAATCGGCAAATAACTGTATTCACGAGCTTTACCGCCGTGCTTTCCAGGAATCATTGCCTTGCCATCTCGACCAGCAGCAATTAAATCTGCGATCTTGGCTGGATCATCTAATGACTTAATCATCTGTGTTAGATCGTTTTGTAGACTTATTAGTAATTCAGAAATTTCAGCACGATTGCTGTAGATAATTTCTTTCCAAAGCTTTTCATCTGAACCTGCAATGCGCGTCGTATCTCGCAACCCCTGTCCTGCCAGCTCCATCCATTCAGCTGGGGTGCCCGTCAGTTGCTTAGCCACCAAAGATGCAGCGATTTGGGGCAGATGGGAAATCTTCGCGACAGCGGCGTCATGATCGGTGGCAGAGAGTTCAATAGGCGTTGCCCCGAGGGTGCTGATCAACTCGAGGACCAGGTTTTTCGACTCCGGAGCGCAATCTCCTTCAGGCGTAAGTA
This sequence comes from Candidatus Planktophila sp., assembly GCF_040402275.1. Classification (GTDB taxonomy): domain Bacteria; phylum Actinomycetota; class Actinomycetes; order Nanopelagicales; family Nanopelagicaceae; genus Planktophila. The sequence continues at coordinate 93,899 of NZ_JBBAMW010000001.1, forward strand.
TCCAACTGCGTCCCTGGAATAGATCTGCCCTAGCAGAGCCTGCACCGCCGATTTCCCGACCTGCCATGGGATGAGTTGGCAAAAACCTCGTAGATAACCCTGAAAATGTCTGAACCTGAAGTACAACTTCACCTTTAACGCTACCTACATCCATAAATGTTGACCGTGGGTTTAGTTCAATTTCGCGCTGTATGACGTGGGACAGGCCTGAAGTTGGCAAAGCGAGGATGACTAGCTCGGGATCGGCGACTACTACCCCACCAGTTAGGTCCTTAGCTAGCGCCTGTGCCAAAGGATCAGAATCGACCATCTCGACAGCGATTCCACGCTGAACCAGGCCTAAACCGATAGAGGTTCCAATTAATCCAGAGCCAACTATGCGCACCTTGCCCAGCATTATTGGGCTATATCTCTGCGTAGTGAGGCTGCTCCATGAAGGTAAACGTGGGTTATTTGCTCAGGCGTACGGGTAGTTTCTACATGGAGCATGGCTCGGATCGTCTTATCCAAAGCACCTGGGACAGCTACCTCTACAGAGCCAATAAGGGGAACATTGCCAAAGCCCATCTCCCGGCAGGCAGCCGCAGGAAAAGCGGCATCTAAATCGATGGTGCTAGTGAAAAAGACTGAGATGACCTCCGGTGGGGTCAGTTCATTGGCCTTTAGGATCGCAGCAATAAGCTCCTGAACACCTGAAGCGATATCGCCTGCGGTGTTGGCCGGAACTTGGATTGCTCCACGAATTGCACGTAATGCCATGAGATAAGGGTACCTTTCCTAGCCATTTTTAGTGTAAATTTAAAAACTTGCTTGTCAATAAAACCATTAAACCATTAAACCTTTTTGTACTATTTGCCTTGCAGATCAACGTACAAACTCTGCCAGACTTGTTTTTCTAGATTATCGATAAATCGCTACTTAGAGTGGTTCTTGAGCGTTGTTTATGTCGATAAATTGCTATTCTGTACTAATATTATCTATATAACGACAAATTGTTATTTCCCTGTTTATCTGTTTATGGTTATAAGGTTATAAATCTAAAGCCTTTCGTAGATTCATCAACTCTCCATCATTGAGGTCTCGCCATCGACCTTCTGGGGTGTCTCCTAAAGAGATCGGACCAAACTTGGTTCGGATCAATCGCAAGACATCCACCCCAACCGCCTCCATCAGACGACGGATGATGTGATAGCGACCCTCATGGATGGATACTTCTATCCACCTTGGGGAGAGCTGCTTGAAGCTCAAAACTCGTCCCATTCCATCTTCGAGTTCGACTCCCTTCAAAAGGACCTTGTCGACCCCGGTTGGCAGTATTCCGTCGAATTCAATGATGTAGGTCTTTTCAAGTCCAAAGGAAGGGTGGGTAGCTCTGAAGGTTAAATCCCCGTCATTTGTGAGCAAAATTAGGCCCTCTGAGTCCTTATCTAGGCGGCCCACATGGAAGAGTCGTTCCTTGCGCAGGTCAACAAAGTCATCTAAAGAAGGACGACCTTCTGGGTCAAACATCGTTGACAAAACACCCTTAGGTTTATGAAGTGCAAGGTAAGACTTAGTCAAAGTACGCTTAATTGTCTCACCATCAACCATCACTTGATCTGTTTCTGGGTCAAATTTGCTACCCATCTCCCGAACAACGATTCCATTGACGGCGACTCGGCCATCCTCAATTAATTCATCAGCTCCGCGACGGCTAGTTATACCGGCATCAGCGATTATCTTATTAAGCCTCATTTGGGCCATGGCTATCCTCCCGACAGTCAGGGGGTAAGGGTAGCGGAAAGGTTAGTCAGTAAGCGAATCGAGGATCTCATCCAGGCCATCTAGATCTGGCAGGTATGGCGCCAGTGCTGGGAGATCATCAAGTGAGTTCAATCCAAGTCGCTCTAGGAAATAGCTCGTCGTCTTGTACAGGATTGCCCCTGTTTCATGCTCGAGACCAGACTCTTCGACAAGGCCACGGGTGACCAAGGTCTTCATGACCGCTTCAACGTTTACACCGCGGATTGCAGAGACCCGTGCTCTGGAAACTGGTTGGCGGTATGCGATTACTGAAAGCGTTTCAAGGGCCGCTTGGGTTAAGCGAGACTGCTGGCCATCTAGAACAAACTTCTCAACCACGGCAGAGTAATTTGCGTGACTGTAGAAGCGCCATCCCCCATTGATTTTGCGAAGTGAGAATCCGCGATCCTCATAACTTCCCTCTAGGGCTGCCAACGCGGCCTCGATCTCCTCAACTGGACGCTCTAAGACCTGAGCCAAAACCACTTCCGTGACAGGCTCATCGACCACCATCAAGATCGCTTCAATCGAACGTTCAACTTCTACATTAGACATTATCGCCACTTTCTGTCGAGTCTTCCATCTCTAAAACCACAGGTATATCAAACTCATCGGTTATCTCGACCTCGCCCTCAAGGCTTCCGGTCCAGCTAATCTGTAGCTCGCCCATGGCTATGACCTGGTCAAAGCGCAGTACTCCTTGGCGGTAGAGGTCTAGCAAGGCCAAGAAGCGAGCCACAACGACCTGAGTGCTGTCAGCATCTGAAATCAACTTTCTGAAACTAAGAGTCTTTGAGTGCCGCAGAGCCTCAACCACCATCTTTGACTCCTCGGCCACGCTCACAAGGGCCATATGCAGGTGCTGGATGGCCACTACAGGAGTGACCTTAGGCGTCAAAACACGCTCAGCGATAGCGGCAAAGCGCTGGGCTCCTACCCCGATCAGCACTTCAGGTAGAAGCGCGGCTAAGGCGGGATCCAGGGCGACAACTCGAGCAAATGACTTATCTGCCGTTGCAATGCGCTCGCTAAAGGTTGCTGCGATCTCCTTGAATGCTCGGTACTGCAAAAGTCTGGCGAACAAAAGATCACGTGCTTCAAGAAGGGCTAAATCCTCTTCATCCTCGACATCTCCAGATGGAAGCAATCGCGCAGCTTTCAAATCCAACAAAGTAGCGGCTACAACAAGGAATTCAGTGGCTTGATCTAACTCCCAGCCTTCTCCAGATGCCTCAAGACCACGGATAAATGAGATGAACTCATCGGTCACAATGCTCAGAGAGACCTCAGTGACATCCATCTTGTGACGGGAAATGAGTTGAAGCAGAAGGTCAAAGGGGCCGTCAAAGTTGGCCAGGTGCACCGAGAAGCCGCCTGAGGCAGCGTTTACATCGGTTGCTGCCTCGACTGAAATGTCGCCTGTAATACTCACTGTGGCACCTTACTTCACGCTTGCCAGTTTTATGTGTAACACATAGGCTCCCGCGTATATCAGGAAAGAGGTTTGACAATTGAACGCTAAATCGACAATTGCAGAGGATGTAGCTACTACATCGACCTTGCTCGGCAAGGTTGCTCAAAACTTTCCTACTCCTGCCGCTTTGGCAGAGCATGGCAGCGCAAAGGTTATTTCTATCTTCAACCAAAAGGGTGGAGTTGGAAAGACAACGAGCACAATCAACTTAGGTGCAGCCCTTGCTGAACTAGGCCGCCGTGTTTTGTTGGTCGATTTTGATCCACAAGGTGGTTTGTCTTTAGGCCTTGGGGTTAACGCTCACTCACTTCCATTAGAACAAACTGTTTATTACGCATTAATGACACCTACTGCCAACGTTGATGACATCGTCTTGAAATCATCAGTTGCTGGTTTGGATTTCTTACCTGCAAACCGTGACTTAGGAACAGCTGAAACAACCCTTGGCGCAGAAATTGGCGGTCAGCAGTATCTAAAGCGCGCACTTGCTCCGCTTCGCGATTACTACGATGTTATTTTGATTGATTGCCAGCCAACAATGGGACAGCTAACTATCAACGCACTAGTTGCCTCCGATGAAGTGATCGTTCCGATGCAGTGTGAGTACTTCGCTTTGCATGGTTTTATTGAGCTCAAGGGCAACCTGGATAAGGTAAAGAGTTTCCTTAATCCAAATCTTCGTCTCATTGGAATTCTTGCGACCATGTATGACAAGAAGACGTCACACAATCGTCAAGTATTAGAGCGCATCCTCGAGCAATTCCCTGAAGATGTATTTGAGACCATTATCGCAAAAACAATTCGCTTCCCTGAAACAACTGTTGTTGGTGAGCCAATCACAACCTATGCAACATCTTCAGGTGGCGCAGCTTCATACCGACGTTTAGCACGAGAACTTATCGCCAGAGGAGGCGCACGATGACACGCAGAGCTAACCTTCCAGGTGCAGATGAACTATTTCGTTCTACAGCGCCAGCACTTTCTTCCGTGCCTTCACAACCCGTGCAAGAAGTAGCCACTCCCCTTGTAGCACCTGCGATTGCAACACCTAAAGCACCATCATCTAAAAAAGGTGTGCGCACAATTGCTCGTCGTCGCGTAACAACTGTTGATCGCTCCCCATCAGGTCGCGAACGCCATGATGAGAAAATTACTGTTTATCTCTCACCAGATGAACTTTTTGATCTTGATCAAGCTCGACTGCAACTTCGCGGAGACTTAGGTCTTGCAGTTGATCGTGGACGCATCGTTCGCGAATCAATCGCGGTAATCATTGCTGATCTTGAAGCAAAGGGTGATCAGAGCATTTTGGCTCGTCGTTTGCGCGGTCTATAACAATTTCACTTGGCTCGAGGATGAGCCATTGAATAACTCTCACGCACTTTATCGATAGTAATAAGCGTGTATATCTGCGTTGTAGTAACTGATGCATGTCCTAAGAGCTCTTGAACAACGCGAATATCCGCCCCGCCATCTAAAAGATGAGTTGCATATGAGTGCCTAAACACGTGTGGTGATACATGCTCAGTAACTCCAGCAGCTTCTGCTGCATCTAGAACAATTTGCCAAGCAGATTGTCTAGAAATTCTAGATCCACGTGAGTTCAGAAATAATGCCGAAGTTGCTTTTGCACTCTTTGCGGCTAAATCCGGCCTGACTCTCACCATGTAGTTCTCAATCGCTTTTGACGCAAAAGACCCCAAGGGAACAATTCGCTCTTTTGAACCTTTCCCGCGCAATTTCAGAGTAGTAATAATCCCATCATCGGTTTCAACGGTGCTCAAATCATTCACGTTAATACCGATCAACTCACTCACTCGCGCTCCACAGCTATAGAGCAGTTCTAACATGGCTTGATCTCGCACAGTAATTGGTTGACCTTCTCGGAGTGCTGCATCAATCATGGAGACTATCTGTGCAATCGTTAATGCCTTTGGAAGACGCCGTGCTGACTTCTTTGGCGAGATCTCCAAGGTTGGGTCTGCATATCCATACTCTTGTTGCAGATGCTTAAAAAACGAACGCAAGGTCGATTCAACTCGGCTAATACTTGCATTCGATAATTTTGCTTCACGCAACGATGTTTCAAACTGACTAATCGCTTCTGGATCAACCTCAGATAATGGCTTACTTCCGAGAAAGGTCGCAAACTTCATTAAATCTCTTCGATAGGCCGCTATTGAATTAGCAGCCAAACCTCTCTCAATCTGTAAATGATTGAGAAAGGATGCCGCGGCTAGATCAAAGTTCAACGCTTGGGTAACCGTGTGCTTCTGCTACAGCTGAATAGTAAATTTTACCTTCATGCACATTTAAACCCTTTGCCAGGTTCGGATCTTTTGCACATGCCACTTCCCACCCAAGATTTGCGAGGGAAAGTGCATATGGCAATGTTGCATTTGTTAACGCATACGTTGACGCAACTGGGACTGCACCTGGCATATTTGCCACACAGTAGAAGACAGAGTTGTGGACTGTATAGGTTGGTTCCGCGTGTGTCGTTGGTTTGGAGTCTTCAAAGCATCCACCCTGATCGATTGCGATATCTACAAGTACTGAACCGCTCTTCATCTGTGCAACTAATGAATTAGCTACCAACTTTGGTGCCTTTGCGCCATGAACCAGTACTGCGCCAATTACTAGATCTGCTTGTTTTACTTCGCGTTCGATTGCGTGCTTTGATGCAACGAGGGTTTTAATTCGGCCACCATAAACAGTGTCGATGTACTGCAATCTGCTGATGGAGCGATCAAAGACAGTGACATCTGCGCCCATACCAAGTGCGATAACAGCAGCATTTAATCCTGCAACTCCCCCGCCAATGACAACAACACGGCCAGGTGCAACACCAGGAACCCCACCAAGAAGTACTCCGCGGCCACCATGTGGCTTTTGAAGCGCCGTTGCACCAACTTGTGTGGCCAAGCGACCAGCAACTTCACTCATGGGTGCCAATAAAGGCAACGTTCCATTTACTTCTACTGTTTCATATGCAATAGCTGTCGTTCCTGATGTAACTAGTGCATCTGTGCAGACCTTAGATGCAGCTAGGTGTAGATATGTAAAAAGCGTTTGACCCTTGCGCATCTTCAAATACTCAGCTTCGATCGGCTCTTTAACTTTGAGAACTAAGTCAGCCTTTTGCCACACATCATCTGCCGTTGCGACAATTGTGGCTCCTGCTTGAATGAAATCTTCATTAGTAATTGCTGATCCAACGCCTGCGCTGTCTTGGATTAAAACGGTATGGCCAGCGTGAACGAACTCTGAAACACCTTCTGGAGTAATTGCTACTCGTGATTCGTGGACCTTTATTTCCTTGGGAACTCCGACGATCATGATCAGCCTTTCGCTGCTACCGCCGCTGCTATCAAACCAACAAATAATGGGTGTGGTCGCGTTGGACGTGAACGCAGCTCAGGATGAGCTTGCGTGCCTACGTAGTAAGGATGCACCTCTTTTGGAAGTTCTACAAACTCCACGAGGTCTCTTTCCTTAAACATTCCAGAGAAAACAAGGCCAGCACTCGAAATTTGCTTACGATACTTGTTATTGACTTCATAACGATGACGATGGCGCTCAGAAACTTCAGTTGAGCCATAGGTTGCAGCAACGACTGAACCAGCAAGTAAATCTGCTTTATAGAGACCAAGACGCATTGTTCCGCCCATGTCGCCTTTACCGGATATAACATCTTTTTGATCATCCATTGTTGCGATCACAGGTGTTCCAGAATCCGAAAATTCCGCAGAAATTGCATCTTTGATTCCAGCTAAGTTGCGTGCTGCCTCAATCACCATGCATTGCAATCCTAAACACAATCCCAAAGTAGGAATCTTGTTTTCGCGGGCGTACTTAAGCGCTCCCACTTTTCCTTCAATGCCGCGAATACCAAAGCCACCTGGAACACAAATTGCATCCACGCCTTGTAGATGCTTTTTAGCACCTTCTGCAGTTTCGCACTCATCGCTAGCGATCCAAACAATTTCAATCTTTGCCAAATTGGCAAATCCACCAGCGCGCAATGCCTCTGATACCGATAAATAAGCATCTGGAAGATCAATGTATTTTCCAACTAAGCCAACCTTGATGTGGTGCTTTGGATGATGGACCTTCTCAAGGAGAACATCCCAATCGCCCCACACAACGTCGTGGCAATCAAATCCAAGGCGCTTTACAACGTAGGAATCAAGACCCTCACTGTGTAAAACCTTAGGAATGTCATAGATCGAAGGTGCATCAACTGCTGCAACCACCGCTTCAAAATCGACGTCACACATCAAGGAGATCTTCTTTTTAACTCCTTCTGGGATCGCGCGATCAGACCGCAGAACAATTGCATCGGGTTGAATTCCGATACTTCGAAGCGCTGCTACGGAGTGTTGAGTTGGCTTGGTTTTTAACTCACCCGATGGACCAATGTATGGAACCAATGAAACGTGTAAATAAAAGACATTGTCTCGACCAACATTTTGGCGAATCTGACGAATAGCTTCAAGGAATGGTTGCGATTCAATATCTCCAACTGTTCCGCCAACTTCTGTAATTACTAAATCAATATCTGGTCCAGCCATTGCCAAAATGCGTTCTTTGATCTCATTTGTAATGTGAGGAATCACTTGAACAGTTTCACCTAAATACTCACCACGACGCTCACGTGCTATTACGCGCGAATACACTTGCCCTGTAGTCACATTTGCTGAACCATGAAGATTGCGATCCAAGAATCTTTCGTAATGACCGATATCTAGATCAGTCTCAGAACCATCGTCTGTCACAAAAACTTCACCGTGCTGGAAGGGATTCATGGTGCCTGGATCAACGTTGAGGTAGGGATCAAGTTTTTGCATTGTTACGCGGATACCGCGAGCTACTAGTAATCGACCAAGACTTGAGGCTGTGAGTCCTTTGCCTAAACTTGAGGCGACTCCGCCAGTTACGAATAAATGCTTAGTCACATGTGCTTGGCCCATGGAAGTCAAACCTATCATTTAAAACAGCAGGCCAACTACACCTTCAGGGAAAGTAGCTCCGTGGCGTGCTCACGGGCGCTAGATGAGTTCTCAAGGCCTGCCAACATACGGGCGATCTCTTCGACGCGATCCTCCCCTGACACATTCCGGACATCGCTTTGGCTTACGGTGCCATCATTATTTTTCGTAACTACAAAATGACTATCAGCCCATGCTGCAACTTGTGGCAAGTGCGTAACAACGATTACTTGAGCATGTTGTGCTAACTGATGTAAGCGTTTGCCCACCTCAATTGCAGCTTTGCCTCCAACACCTGCATCAACCTCATCAAAAACATATGTTCCGATCGGATGGGTAGTTGCAATCACAACTTCCAGCGCCAGCATCACACGAGACATTTCACCACCTGATGCACCTTTAGCTAATGCAACCAAGGGTGCATCCTTGTGACCTTGAATAAACATCGCTATTTCATCGCAACCCTGCGAGGTAAAATCAGATTCTTTCGGCGCTAAATAATCGGCGCTTTCGACCTTTGCAACAAATGATGCATGAGGCATAGATAACTGTTGAATCTCGGCAGTCACTAACTTCGAAAGCCTCTCAGCCGCCTTTGCGCGCAAATCACTGACACTTTTGGCCGCAGTCAGCAGAACATTCTTATGTGCTGTTAATTGAGTTTCAAGTTCGGCAAGTCGTTGATCCCCACCTTCAAGATCTGCAATTGCATCCGATGAGTTCTTGAAACGCACTGCTAACTCTGCAAGCTCTTGTTCATGAGATCCTGAACCACCGAACTTCTTGATCAATGTGTTGATGTCTGCTTTTCGAGCATGCAGAAAATCCAATCGCACAGGATCTGCCTCGAGTTTACTTTGATAGGAGTTCAAGGCACTTTGAGCATCATCTAATAGAAAAAAGCTCTCACTTAACTGTTGATAAATCGCTTCTAATTGCGGGTCTTTACTTCTAGCCGCCTCAAGGGCACGTCGTGCAACGCCCACAGAGGTTAAGGATCCCGCCTCTTCATCCTCGATCGCAGCGGTTGCCTGCGCTGTTGCTAATCGAAACTCTTCGACACTTGAGAGCCGAGCTATTTCGACATCAATCTCTGCAAATTCGGAAACTGATGGGTTCAACTTCTTGAATGCGTTTGCGAACTCTCGCAATTCAGAGAGTTCTTTGTCCTTTTGGGCAATGCTTTTTTTAAGGGAGGAGATGCGGTCTTTCAGTTCGTGATATTCGTGCAACGCTTTTTGATAATCGTTTAAGTCTACTTGTCCAAATCGATCGACTAGCTCTCGTTGTCTTGAACTCTTTGTAATGTTTTGGTTGGCGGCCTGCCCATGAACTTCCACCAGGTTTTCACCTACGGAAGATAACGTGCTAGCTGTTGCGCTAACCCCATTCGTCGTTGCTTTGCTTTTGCCATCTGCAGCGACTGTACGAGTCACAATCAACTCGCCATCTTCGACCAGAGCATCTTCAAATAAGTGCTCGGAAGATTTTGGGATAGAGAAGCGTCCGCTAGCAACTAATCTTTCTGCGCCCTTGCGAACCAAGGCACTGTCTGCTTTGCCACCTAATATGAGGTTTAAAGCAGTTAAAATCATTGTTTTACCGGCACCGGTCTCACCAGTTAAAACAGTTAAACCCCTTGAAATTTCTAGCGTAGATTGATCAATAACACCGATCGAACGAATGGTTATCTCTTCAAGAAAAGTGCGTTCACTCACCACGCCATCCTTCAACGGGAAGTTTGAATTTTGCCACTAGGCGATCGCTAAAGAGTGTGTTTTTCAAGTGAGCCAACTTGATGATTTGTGGATTCTTTGTAACCACGACGCGATCACCTTTTTTGAGAGCGAATTTGCGTAAAGCATCTGCCGACAAGAATGCTTCTGAGGATTCGATGCCGACTGCGATCTTTGATGTTGGTGAAATTACTAGTGGGCGAGAAAAAAGAGCATGTGCTGAAATTGGCAGTACGACAAGGGCATCTACTTCAGGCCACACGATTGGACCGCCTGCAGAAAAAGCATATGCGGTAGAACCAGTTGGTGTTGAGCAAATCAAGCCGTCGCATCCCCACCGTGAAATTGGACGGTTATCAATCTCGAGAAAGATTTCAACCATCGTTGCTTTCTCGCGCTCGACAGTCACTTCATTTAATGCCCACCCAGTTGCAACCGCTGCGCCATTTCGTTCAACGGTATATCCCAAGGTAATTCGCGGATCAATGACATATGATCTATTAACGAGTGCGTTAATTACATCGGAAATTTTGGAGTGTTCCACCTCTGACAAAAAGCCAACATGACCCAAGTTCACACCAAGCAATGGAATATCACGTTCATGAGCGACCTCTGCAGCCCTCAACATCGTTCCATCACCGCCAAGAACAACAGCAACTTCTAACTGTGGAAGATCTGCAACTGTGGTCTTAATTATTCCTGGGATCTCAACGTCAGAAATCGTATAGATTCCAAAGGTTGAGGCAAGATTGTGGTGTAACTCAACAGCTGCCGCAACGGCATCTTTGCGAGAAGGATTACAAACGATTAAAAGGTTGCGCATTACTGTGGTCCAATCGCTATAGCCTCATCTAACATCGCATGATCAATTTCAGGTGCACCTCTGCGCAACCATAGAAAGTACTCAACGTTGCCGGCAGGGCCAGGCAGTGAACTGGCCGAGATGCCCAAAGTACCAAGTCCAACATCGTAGGCAGACTCAGCAACTTCGATCACAGAAGCCTTACGCAAAGCAGGATCTCGAACAACTCCACCGGCGCCTAATTTCTCGCGTCCAACCTCAAACTGCGGTTTCACCATAAGAACAAAATCAGCTTCGGCTTTAGAAACGGCAGCTAACGCCGGCAGTACCAATGTAAGAGAAATAAAGGAGAGGTCTGCGACAACGAGATCGATTGCCTCACCAACCATATCCCCCGTTAGGTGACGAATGTTTGTACGGTCAAGAACTGTCACTCGCTCATCTTGGCGAAGTCCCCACGCAAGCTGCCCGTATCCAACATCAACTGCGACAACATGACCCGCGTTTCGACGCAGTAACACGTCGGTAAAGCCACCTGTGGATGCACCTGCATCAAGACAGCGCTTTCCTTCCACAACTACTCCAGTAAAAGCACTGAGTGCGCCATCTAATTTGTGCCCACCGCGAGAAACAAAATCATCACGATCTCCTGCAAGAACAATGGAGGTTTCAGCATCTACCTGAGTTGCAGGCTTTGTAGCTGGAATACCGTTAACAAGTACCGAACGTTTTTCAATGAAATCCGCCGCTTGCTCGCGCGAACGCGCCAGTTCTCGTCGAACTAGTTCGGCATCCAAACGTGTTTTCATCTAAATATTAAAGACCGTCAATAGAGGACAAAGCTTGGTTAAGACGTTGATGGAGTGCTTCAAATCGAGCAGCATGATCGCCAACTTCCATGGCATCGATTTCCTGCAGCTCCGAGCGAAGCTCTTCTACTAGTGACTCGCCATTAACCTGATTAGTATTTTCCATTTACTTGGCAACTTTCTTTTTAGCAGCTTTCTTTGCTGTCTTCTTAACCGCTTTTTTAATAGTCGTTTTCTTTGCACTCTTCTTTGCTGTTCCCTTTTTCAAAGAAGCAACCTCTTGTTTGAGCGCTTCAAACTCTCCGCGCTTTACAAAGCCCATCTTAGAAACCGAGCGCTCAACCTCATCTTCGATCTTCACTTTAAGCGCCTCACCACCCTCTTTAAGCCAGGCATTTACTGAGTCGGCAACATCAGTTGCAGTCTTATTACCGAGCTGGACATTGTTTGATAAAGATTTCAATGTCGAGAGAAAATCGCTGTTCTTGCCCATCCCATAAGCCTACCTAAATTCGTGAAATCTCCACCGCTTCAACCTGCCAACGACTTGCAAGCCCACCCGGGCCACTCCAGAAGCGACGATGGATTGAGCCTGAAATCTCTACCCATTCATCAGGGGCAAGGGATAACGCTGTTCGGCGTGACTTTGCACTCCAAGAACCGATATCCAAGGTGTCGACCCCAGGTTGTTTCTCTCGGGTAACAATAAGGCGAAATTCAACCACTTTGTCTCCACTGGGAAGTTCTTTTTCAACAGCTTCTTGGGAAACTCGGCCCCTCAACAAAACATCATTGAGTGAGTAATCCTCCTCGACTTCAACTAATTTCTTTGTACTGACTTTCTTAACCATGAATCCTCCATTAATACATAAAGTGGAGGTCAGATCATTGAGTGGCAGCCTGACATTTCAAAGCCAAGACTGACTAGATGTGGAAAACTATTCTGCGGCACGCTCTGCAGCGTCGGTGAACTCTTCCTCATCGAGCTCAGCGCACTTTGCAAACCACTCTCTGGCCTCATCTTTTCGGCCAGCAGCATCTAGTGCGTCGGCATAGGCGTAACGAAGACGCAATGCCCACTCATCTGTTTCATTATTTAATTCTTTGCATGTCAATGTAACAACGGCTGCTTCTA
>NZ_JBBAMW010000002.1:0-104554 GCF_040402275.1 Candidatus Planktophila sp.
GGAATTATCCGTGGTAGAGAATTTGTTATGAAGGACTCTTACTCATTTGATAGTGATGATGCTGGACTTGAAGTCTCATACCAAGAACATCGCGAAGCATATGTAAAAACATTTGATCGCCTTGGGATGAAGTACAACATCGTTAAGGCTGTATCAGGGGCCATGGGTGGATCCAAATCAGAGGAGTTCTTAGCTCCTTGCTCAACAGGTGAAGACACATATGTTTTGTGTCCTAAATGCGGATTTGCAGCAAATGTTGAAGCGATGGTTACAAAGGTTGATGCCGAGGATTCTTCAAAAACTCCTGCTCTAGAAGATTTTGATTCACCAAATACGCCAACTATTGATTCACTTGTTGAGCTACTTAATGCAAAGTTTGGTGGAGGTTTTACCGGTTCAAACACACTGAAAAATGTAATGCTGATGGCAGATAACAAGGCAGTTTCTGTTTTAGTTCCTGGAGATCGCGAAGTTGATTTAAAGCGTTTCCAGGAAAACCTTGGGGGAGTACATGAGCTTCGTGTATTTGAAGATGCAGATTTTGCGAAGTTCCCTGGCCTAGTCAAAGGTTACATCGGACCACAGGCTGCAAAGAAATCTGGAATTACTGTTTATGCAGATCCACGTGTAGCACCCGGAACTTCATGGGTGACTGGTGCGAATAAAAAGGATCGCCATGCTAGAAATGTAGTGAATGGCCGCGACTTCACTCCCGATGCATATGTCGAAGCTGCTGAAGTGCGCGCAGGAGATGCATGCCCAGAGTGCGCAACACCTATTGTTATTGATCGCGCAATTGAAATCGGCCACATCTTCCAACTTGGTCGCAAGTATGCAGAAGCGCTTAATCTCACAGTTCTTGATCAGAATGGAAAGTCGCAAATTGTGACTATGGGTTCATATGGAATCGGAGTAACTCGCGCAGTTGCTGCAATTGCCGAACAAACTTATGATGAGATGGGGCTTAACTGGCCAGCTGAGTTAGCCCCTGCCAAGGTCCATATTGTTGCTGCAGGTAAAGATGATCTGTTATTTGATACAGCGTTAAAACTAGGCACTGATCTAGAAGCACAGGGTATTTCAGTCATGCTAGATGATCGTCGTGATGCAAGCCCTGGCGTGAAGTTTAAAGATGCAGAGTTGATCGGTAATCCAATTATCGTGGTTGTGGGCAAGGCATTGGCCGAGGGCAATGTCGAAGTTCGAGTACGTAAGAGTGGTGACAAAAAAGAGGTTGCACTTGCTAGTGCGGTAACTTCGATCGCAGAGCTTCTTAAGTAATTGTGTTTGCGGATTTAACGGTTGCAACAGCGCTCTTTCTTTTAGCAGCATCCTTTTTTGCAGGATTTATTGATTCCATTGCAGGTGGAGGTGGGTTAATTCAACTCCCTGCATTACTGATTGGTTTACCAAAGTCTGAAACGGCTGAGGTGCTTGGAACTAATAAATTGTCGGCAGTATTTGGAACAACAACGGCGGCTGCGCTCTATAGGAAGCAGATTAAGCCTGATCCAAAAATATTAATTGCGATGGGTGTTCCAGCTTTTCTGGGCTCTGCTGGGGGAGCAGTTCTAGCTTCCCAAATTCCCACTAGCAGTATGCGGCCAATGGTTTTGGTGCTGTTGATTATTGTTGCGGTTTATACATGGTTTAAACCTGATTTAGGAAAGTTCGAAAACCTACGTCATCTACCAAAGCGCAGAGTGCAAATTGCCGCATTTGCCGGGGTAGTAATTGGTTTTTATGATGGAATCTTTGGGCCAGGAACTGGATCCTTCTTGATGCTCATTCTTGTTGCATCACTTGGGTACGCCTTCATAACCGCATCTGCAATTGCGAAGGTGGTCAATGTTGCAACCAATGTTGGAGCAATTATGGTCTTTGGAATAAATGGCGCGGTTCTTTGGCAGATCGGCATCATTCTCGGAGTTGCAAATATTTCTGGCGCAGTAATTGGGGCACGTCTAGCCATCAAAGGTGGCTCTACTTTGGTGCGTAAAGTCTTTTTGCTGGTTACCGTGGCATTGATCGTGAAGGTAGGAATTGCAACCTTCTAATTATTCGAGTTACAATTAGGGCACAACTTAATAGAAAGAAGAGATTTATGGCCCTTAAGGATTTAATCGCCGATGCAATTCGACCTGCTGTAGAAAACGCGGGTTTCTTTCTAGAAGATGTCTTTACAAGCAATCCAGGTAATCACCGCATCGTTACATGCATGATCGATGGACTACAACCACTTAGCCTTGATGAGGTAACAGTTGTTAGTCGTGAAATATCAGCAATTCTTGATGAATCGCCACTGCTAACTGAAGCTTTCACTCTTGAAGTTACATCCCCTGGAATTGAGCGACCTTTCACCTTGCCTCGCCACTGGACCAAGAATCTAACCAGAATAGTTAAGGCAACACTTAACGATGACACTGAAGTATCAGGACGATTAACAGAATTTGATGAAGTTAGAGCAATTTTGATTGAGAATATCAAGGGTCGTATGAAGACTCATGAAGTTGCTTTTGCAGATATTAAGCGCGCGCATGTTGAGATCGAATTCAATCGTAAGGATGAGATCTAATGCATGTGGAGATGTCGGCCTTAGTTGCCCTAACAACAGAAAAGGATATTCATCTTGAAGATCTTATCTATGCAATCGAAGTTGCAGTTCTTGGTGCATACAATCAAACAGACATAGCCAAAAGACATGCTAGAGCGCATTTAGATCGCGAGACTGGTGAAATATCTATCCTTGTTCCAATCTTTGGCGAAGACGGTACTCGTATTAGCGAAGAGGTTGATTCACCTGATGGATTCTCACGTATGGCAACATCGACTGCGCGCCAGATAATTAAATTGAAAATGCGTGAAACAAATGATGCAGAGATAGTTGGAGAGTTCACGGCTTCAGTGGGAGATGTTATTTCTGGCGTTGTGCAACAAGGCCGTGATCCCAAGATGATTAACGTCAACCTTGGCCGCGTTGAAGGACGTATCCCGCCGCAGGAGCAAGTTCCGGGTGAGCTCTATAACCACGGAGATCGTATTAAGTGTTTTGTAGTTGAAGTTAAGCAGGGGTTAAAAGGCCCTGAGATTATGTTATCTCGATCGCATCCAGCACTTGTTAAACAACTATTTGCCTTTGAAGTTCCAGAAATCAATGATCGCATCGTTGAAATCATGGCTGTTGCACGCGAAGCAGGACATCGCACAAAGCTTGCGGTGAAAACACATCGTGCAGGAGTTAGCGCAAAGGGTTCATTGATTGGTCCTATGGGTTCTCGTGCGCGCGCAGTCATGGATGAGCTCCATGGAGAAAAGATTGACATTGTTGATTGGTCTGAAGATCCAGCCGAGTTTGTTGCTGCAGCACTTGCACCTGCAAAGGTCAGTTCAGTTCAAATCACCGATCTTGCAACGCGCAGTGCAAAGGTGATCGTTCCCGATTACCAGCTGTCGTTGGCCATCGGAAAGGATGGACAGAACGCTCGCCTGGCTGCGCGATTGACTGGCTGGCGTATTGATATTCACCCCGACACAGTTGTGCCGGCTGCCACAGACGCAGCATTATGAGAAGAGGGCTCTAGTTGGATACGATGGGCCAGTTGGATTTACACTTTCCGGTACGTAGCTGCATTGGCTGCCGAAAGAGAGCGAACCCAGCAGCATTAATTCGAGTGGTTTTGATTGATGGAAAATTGATTCCAGATGTCAAAGGCGGTGCTCCAGGTCGGGGCGCTTGGCTTCACAAGAAGTGTGCAGAAGGTGCGATAAGTCGAGGCGCTTTTCGTTTTGCTTTTAAGCAAGACGCGGCGATCGATGTATCGGAACTTCTGAAGTTTCTTGAAAGCTAGTTCGGATCAATCACTTACAACGAATGGATATGAAAGATATGAAACTCAAATGAGCTCGTTAGAACTATGAGGTCGTTCAACTAAGGCTTGCATTTGAGAAAATGTGGGCCAAGACAGGAGAAATGTGTCAAAGGTCCGCGTACATGAGTTGGCAAAACAACTCGGTATGGAGAGCAAGGTTGTACTTGCAAAACTCCAAGAAATGGGTGAGTTTGTTCGCTCAGCATCATCAACAGTAGAAGCGCCAGTTGTGCGCAAGTTGATCGAAATGTATCCCGATGCACAACCGGTCGAGGAAAAGAAACCTGTCAAAAAGGCTGCTGCAAAGAAAGCTGCAGCAAAGCCAAAGGGTGAAGTCAGCGCTGAGCAAGCCGCTGAACTTGCCGCCGAACTTGGCGTAGACATTGAAGCGCTCAAGCTTGAGCAAGCAAAGGCAATTGCTAATAAAGAGGAAGCTGCAAAGCATGAAGCAGCAGATCGTGCGGCAGACCGTGCAACTGAAGGTGCCGGACCTGCAGCTCCATCAACTCCTGCGCCTCGTCCAGGTAATAATCCATTTTCAACAGGTAGCGCAGTTCCGCGTCCACCGCGTCCACCACGTCCTGGTAACAATCCATTTTCAACAGGTAGCGCAGTTCCACGTCCACCGCAGCGACCTGCAGGAACTGGAGCTCCACGTCCAGGAATGGCGGGATCACGTCCAGGTTCTGTTCGCCCAGGATTTGCAGCACGACCAGGTGCAGCACGACCTGCATCGGGTGGACCATCAACTGGCGCAGGTTTTCCACCACGCACAGGTGGCGCTCCATCAACATCACCGTATAAATCAAATGCACCGGGCACTGGAGGTGCACCTGCTGGTGGTCCGCAACGTCCAGGTGGCGGTCGTCCACCACAACGCGGTGGCGCAGGTGGAGCATTCGGAAAGAATGCAAGTAAGAAATCAGGTCGTAAACAAAAGTCACGTAAGGCATTACGCGATGAGTTCGACAATATGCAGGCACCACAACTTGGTGGCGCAGTTGTTCCTCACGGTGATGGCAAGACGCCTATTCGTATGCGTCGCGGAGCTTCATTGGCAGATTTCGCAGACAAGATTGGCGCAGATCCAGCAGCGTTAGTTGCAGCACTATTCCACCTTGGTGAAATGGTTACAGCAACACAATCAGTCGATGCAGATACATTTGAAATTCTTGGTGTTCAACTCGGCTATAACATTGAAATTGTTAGCCCTGAAGATGAAGATCGTGAGTTACTACAAGACTTCGACATCGATTTAGCTGGCGAACTTGATGATCTTGATCCAGAGTCATTGGTGGCACGTCCACCAGTTGTGACAGTTATGGGTCACGTTGATCACGGTAAGACATCTCTACTAGATGCGATTCGTAAATCTGAAGTTATGAAGGGTGAAGCAGGCGGTATTACCCAGCACATTGGCGCATACCAAATTCACCATGATCATGATGGCACTAACCGTGCGATTACATTTATCGATACACCAGGTCACGAAGCGTTTACCGCTATGCGTGCTCGTGGTGCCAAGGTAACTGACATCGCTGTATTAGTTGTTGCCGCAGATGATGGAATCATGCCTCAGACAATTGAAGCGTTAAATCACGCACAAGCAGCCGATGTTCCTATTGTGGTTGCTGTTAACAAGGTTGATAAAGAGGGTGCAAACCCAGACAAGGTTCGCCAACAGCTAACCGAGTACAACTTGATTGCAGAGGAGTACGGCGGAGACACAATCTTCGTAGACGTTTCTGCAAAGGCTGGTATCGGTATTGATCAGTTGATCGAATCAATTTTACTTACAGCAGATGCTGCAATTGATTTGCGCGCTGTTGCCGAAGACGATGCTCGTGGTGTTGCTATTGAAGCTCACCTTGATCGTGGTCGTGGTCCAGTTGCAACTGTTCTAGTTCAACGCGGAACATTAAAGGTCGGCGATGCAATCGTTGCCGGTAGTGCATTTGGTCGCGTTCGTGCGATGTTGGATGAAAACGGCGACAATGTTGCAACCGCTGGTCCTTCTCGTCCAGTGCAGGTACTTGGATTCACATCTGTTCCAAGTGCTGGCGATACATTCCTTGTTGCTGATGAAGACCGTACTGCGCGTCAGATTGCTGAAAAGCGTCAAGCAGCAGAACGTAACGCACAGCTTGCTAAGGCTCGTAAGAAGGTTTCACTGGAAGACTTCATGGAGCAGTCCAAGATTTCTACACTTAACCTCATTCTTAAGGGCGACGTTTCTGGTTCTGTTGAAGCGTTAGAAGATGCATTGATGCAGTTGGATGTTGGCGCAGAGGTTGATCTTCGCGTTATTCACCGCGGTGTTGGTGCAATCACCAAGAGCGATATCACCTTGGCGTCTGCCTCAACTGCAGTTGTGATCGGCTTTAACGTTAAGCCAGAGCCACAAACTGCAATTTATGCTGATCAAGAAGGTGTTGAAGTTCGTTTCTACTCAGTTATTTACAATGCAATTGAAGAGATTGAGCTTTCCCTTAAGGGCATGCTCAAGCCTGAGTTTGAAGAATCAATCATCGGTAACGCCGAAGTTCGTGAAATCTTCAAATCTTCAAAGGCTGGAAATATTGCTGGTTCTGTCGTTAAGGATGGAACCATCCGTCGTAATGCAAAGGCACGAATTGTTCGTAATGGAGCGGTCTTGGTTGATAACCTCACAATTGATTCGCTCAAGCGATTCAAGGATGATGCCACTGAAGTCCGTGAAGGATTTGAGTGTGGTATTGGCCTTGGCAATATGAAGGAGATCGCACAAGGCGACATCATTCAGTGCTTTGAGATGGTCGAGAAAAAGCGAGCATAAGAAATGGGTCAATCACATCGCACACTGAAGGTCGCCGACCGCATCAAGGTAGTAGTTGCAAACCTGCTTGAGACAAAGATCAAAGATCCGCGTCTCGGTTTTGTAACTGTTACCGATGCGCGTGTTACTGGCGATCTTCAGCAAGCCTCAGTGTTTTATACCGTCCTTGGTGGTCTTGACGAGCGTGCTGCAACCGCTGCAGCACTAGATAGCGCTAAAGGTGCAATTCGTTCTGCACTTGGCCGCGAACTTGGCCTTCGTATTACACCAAGTATTGAATTCTTTGAAGATGGTTTGCCGGAGAGTGCTCTTGCTCTTGATTCTTTGCTTGCAAAGGTTCACGAGCAGGACGCGCAAGTTGCAGAGCTTCGCAAGAATGCCAGTTATGCCGGGGGAGAAGATCCTTACAAAGCTCCACGTGTAATCGAAGAAGAGTAGCGGCGCACATAGTGCACGAGCACGGATTTCTGGTTGTAGATAAAGAAGCAGGTATGACAAGCCATGATGTTGTTGCAATTGCACGCAAGGCGCTAGACACACGCAAAGTTGGTCATGCAGGCACTCTTGATCCAATGGCTACCGGAATCCTGGTTTTAGGATTTAACAACGGAACTCGCCTCTTGCAATACATAACAGATGGCGACAAGTGCTATCAAGCAACAGTTGTTTTAGGTGCTGCAACAGTTACCGATGATGTTGAAGGCGAAGTAATTAGTACTGCAGATACTTCTGCAATTACAGATACTCAGATTCATGAAGAGTTATCAAAGATACGCGGCACAATCATGCAACGGCCAAGTTCTGTTTCTGCTGTAAAAATTGATGGTGAACGTGCTTATGATCGAGTCAGATCAGGTGAAGAAGTTGTATTGCCTTCCCGCGAGGTCACAATCTCGCAATTAGATGTTCTAGCAATTCGCAGGCTTGATAAGGGTATTGAAATCGATATTGAAGTTACATGCTCCTCTGGCACATTTATTCGCGCCATCGCCCGAGATTGTGGTGATGCATTAGGCGTTGGAGGACACCTCAACTCACTTCGCCGTTCACGTGTTGCAGGCTTTGGTTTAGATAGAGCGGTTTCGTTGGCGCAGTTAAAGAAGGGTGAGTTTTCAACCTTGGATTTAGCAGATGTTGCTCGTGCGACTTTTCCTGTTCGCGAGATTGGCCTGGATGAGAAGATCGAACTCTCATTTGGGCGCACACTGACTGCCAATGCAGACCAACATATTTATGCAGGAATATCTGCAACGAATGAGTTAATCGCCCTGCTTCAGAACGTCGATGACAAGGCTAAGCCAATTGCTGTATTCGCGGCGGCGCAATAACTCTGAGACAATGGATATATGAGCATCGTCGTTATTGGTAACTTTGATGGAGTCCACAAGGGACACCAACAAGTGCTGAACCGTGCCAAAGAGATAGCCGGCGATGAAAAGATTGTTGCGCTGACCTTTGATCCACACCCGGTATCTATTTTTGCACCGGAGCGGGCTCCAACGTTACTGACCATCTTGAGCGACAAGATTGAGCTCTTAAAGATTCATAACGCCGACCAGGTGGCGGTCATCAAGTTCACCAAAGAGTTTGCTGCCATGGCACCTGAAGAGTTTGTTAATAAGGTGTTAGTAGAACAACTAAAAGCGACCACAGTTATTGTTGGTCAGAACTTTACCTATGGTTTTAAGGCTGCAGGCAATGTTCAATCTCTTGCCGAGCACTCTGAGTTTAAAACCATTGTTTTGGATTTACAGTCAGATTCTGAAGAAGCAATCTCTTCAACACGTATTCGCTCTGCAATAGTTAATGGCGATGTTGAAGGTGCTAGAGAAATGTTGACTCGTCCGCACCGCCTAGATGGCATTGTTGTTCATGGCGAAAAACGCGGACGTGAAATTGGATATCCAACAGCAAACCTTGGAAATATAGATGGCCAAACGATTCCAGCAGATGGTGTGTATGCAGGATGGTTAACCGTTGGAATTGATCGTTGGCCAGCTGCAATTTCAATTGGCACAAATCCAACATTTGAAGGTGTTCGTGGTCGCCAGGTCGAGGCATATGCACTTGATCAAGTGGGTCTTGATTTGTATACAAAGCCTGCAACCATCGAATTTGGATGGAGACTTCGAGAGACATTGAAATTTGATGGGCTGGAGCCATTGCTTGAACAAATGGCAAAGGATTGCGCCGAGGCCCGTAGATTGACTGAGCTCTAAGCGGGCAAATCCACTCGATTTCACCTATTCATATGCTCGCTGGTAGCCTAGCCCTTCAGTCGAGATAGCGAATCTTTCGTGAATCAAACCGAAAGAGCCTCGTGCTCAGTAAACAAGGAGAACAAGAAATGGCACTAACACCAGAAGTAACGAAAGAAATCATTGCTCAGTACGGTTCTTCTCCTACTGACACAGGATCACCTGAAGCTCAGGTCGCTCTTCTTTCTAAGCGTATTGAACAAATCACAGATCACTTGAAGACTAACCCACATGATCACCACAACCGTCGTGGTCTTTTGTTGCTAGTTGGACGTCGTCGCCGCATTCTTCAGTACCTAGCTAAGACAGACATCAATCGTTACCGCGCAATTATCGAGAAGCTCGGTATTCGCCGCTAATTAAGAAATAATCTGCCGCAGAGCAATGGTCCTCGGTAGTGGTTTCCGCGCTATTTATCTTTAAAAGATTGAGTGCGCGTGAACTTCGATCGAAGATTCATTCTCTGAGCAGACAACAAGGTTCGATAATTTTGTCGCGCCTTTCAATCTACAAAGAGGAGGACCCATGGAGGGTCAAGAGGTTCAGTCAGCCGTTGCAATTATTGATAACGGAAAATTCGGAAAACGAGAAATTCGTTTTGAAACAGGACGCCTAGCGCGCCAAGCAGCAGGAGCTGCAGCAGTTTATCTAGATGATCAAACAATGATCTTCTCAGCAACAACTGCATCAAAAACGCCAAAGGATCAATTTGATTTCTTTCCTTTAACAGTTGATGTTGAAGAGAAGATGTATGCAGTTGGTCGTATTCCAGGATCATTCTTCCGTCGTGAAGGTCGTCCATCAGAGGATGCGATTCTTACTTGCCGTTTGATCGACCGTCCATTACGTCCATCATTTGTTAAGGGACTTCGTAACGAAGTTCAGATCGTTGTGACAGTAATGGCACTAGATCCAGATCATATGTATGACGTCATTGCGATTAATGCTGCATCAATTTCTACACAACTTGCAGGTCTTCCATTCTCTGGTCCAATCGGTGGCGTTCGCGTTGCTTTGATTGATGGTCAGTGGGTTGCATTCCCTAACCACTCACAGGTTGCTAACGCAGTCTTTGACATGGTTGTTGCTGGTCGCATTAGCGATGATGGCGATGTTGCAATCATGATGGTTGAAGCAGAAGCGACTTCTCGCACAATTGAATTAATCAAGGGTGGCGCACCAACTCCTAATGAAGAAGTTGTTGCACAAGGCCTAGATGCTGCAAAGCCATTCATCAAGATTCTCTGTGAGGCACAAGCAAAGCTTGCAAAGGTTGCCGCAAAGCCGACTGCAGATTTCCCAGTCTTCTTGGATTACCAGGATGATGTATTTGCAGCTGTTGAAAAGGCAGCTAGTGCAGATCTTGCCAAGGCGCTAACTATTGTTGGCAAGCAAGAGCGCGAAACAAAGCTCGATGAGATCAGTGCAGCAACAAAGGAATCCGTAAGCGCCAAGTTCGAAGGTCGCGAGAAGGAAGTTCCTGCAGCATTCCGTTCATTGACAAAGAAGCTAGTACGTCAGCGCGTGTTGCGCGACAAGATTCGTATTGATGGTCGCGGACTCCGCGATATCCGTGCGCTATCTGCTGAGGTAGAAGTTATTCCTCGCGTGCACGGTTCAGCAATCTTCGAGCGTGGAGAGACACAGATTCTTGGAATCACAACTCTTAACATGCTAAAGATGGAACAACAGCTAGATACGTTGAACCCTGAAAATCACAAGCGTTATATGCACAACTACAACTTCCCACCATATTCAACTGGTGAAACAGGTCGTGTTGGTACACCAAAGCGTCGCGAAATCGGCCACGGTGCATTAGCTGAGCGTGCATTGATTCCAGTACTTCCATCACGTGAAGAGTTCCCTTACGCAATCCGTCAGGTTTCTGAAGCACTTGGTTCAAATGGTTCAACATCTATGGGTTCAGTATGTGCATCAACACTTGCACTATTTAACGCAGGTGTTCCACTACGCGCACCAGTTGCAGGTATTGCAATGGGTCTAATCTCAGATTCTGTTGATGGCAAGGTTGAATACGTTGCTTTGACTGACATCTTGGGTGCAGAAGATGCATTCGGAGATATGGACTTTAAGGTTGCAGGAACAAAGGACTTTGTTACAGCGTTGCAGCTAGATACAAAGCTCGATGGAATTCCAGCATCTGTTCTAGCTGGTGCGCTATTGCAGGCTAAGGAAGCGCGTCTTGCGATTCTAGATGTCATGAATGAAGCAATTGACGCACCTGATGAGATGAGCCCATTTGCTCCTCGCATCATTTCTGTGAAGATTCCAGTTGATCAGATCGGTGCAGTAATCGGGCCTAAGGGCAAGATTATTAACCAGATTCAAGATGAAACTGGCGCAGATATTTCAATTGAAGATGATGGAACTATCTACATCGGTGCAACCGATGGACCTTCAGCTGAAGCTGCTCGCGCACAGATCAATGCAATTGCAAACCCACAGATGCCAGAGGTTGGCGAGCGTTACTTAGGTACCGTTGTGAAGCTTGCTGCATTCGGTGCATTCATTTCATTGATGCCAGGTAAAGATGGCTTGCTCCACGTATCTCAGATCCGCAAGATGCATGGTGGAAAGCGCATTGAAAACCTTGAAGAGGTTATGAAGGTTGGCGACAAGATCCAGGTTGAAATCGGCGAGATCGATCCAAAGGGCAAGTTGTCTTTGGTTCCAGTCCTTGAAGATGGAACTACTGGTTCAGCTGAATAAATGAGCGTTCGTCGTTCAGTTTTACCTAGCGGTCTGCGTATCGTTACTGAAGAAGTTCCTTCGGTACGCAGCGCCGCAATTGGTATTTGGGTAAATGTTGGTTCTCGTGATGAAACCCCGGCTGTTGCTGGGGCTTCTCACTTTCTAGAGCATTTACTATTCAAAGGAACAAAACGACGCAATGCTCTAGAAATTTCATCATCAATTGAATCTGTTGGTGGCGAGATGAACGCTTTCACCAGCAAGGAGTACACCTGCTTTTATGCACGTGTCATTGACACCGATTTGCCGATGGCAATTGATGTGATCTCAGATTTAATTACTTCATCGATTGTTACAGCCCTTGATGTAGATGCTGAACGCAAGGTAGTTCTTGAAGAAATCGCAATGCGAGATGATGACCCAAGCGATTTGGTGCATGACTTATATGCCGAGACCTATTACGGGGATACCCCGCTAGGTCGTCCAATCTTGGGAACAATAGATTCAATCAAATCTATGTCTAGAAATGCTGTCTTTAATTACTACAAGAAGCGCTACTTGCCACAGGACCTAGTTGTTGCTGTTGCTGGAAACATTAAGCATAAAAAGGTTGTGGCGATGGTTGAAGCTGCACTTTCTAAGGATGGCTTCTTAGATGTGACTGGCGCGCCAGTTATTCGCACAAGTACTCCTGTTAAGAAAAGTGCGCAGCAATCAGTTGGCTTGATTACCCGTCCAACTGAGCAGGCTCATATGTTCTATGGCATGG
Source organism: Candidatus Planktophila sp. (assembly GCF_040402275.1). GTDB lineage: Bacteria > Actinomycetota > Actinomycetes > Nanopelagicales > Nanopelagicaceae > Planktophila. The sequence goes on from NZ_JBBAMW010000002.1 coordinate 12,424, forward strand.
AAGGCGTTGCACGTCACGATGATCGACGCTTTGCAATGGGAATCCTTGCATCTGCCCTTGGTGGTGGAATGTCATCACGTTTATTCCAGGAAATTCGCGAAAAGCGGGGACTTGCATACTCTGTTTATGCATACGCCCAGCAGTTTGCAGGTACTGGTCAAATAGGATTTTATGCAGGATGTAATCCAGCAAAGGCGATTGAAGTTGTTGAAATCATTCGTGAAGTGTTGGCAGATGTTGCTACCAATGGAATGTCTCACGAAGAAATCGAGCGAGCTAAGGGCGCTGTCCGAGGATCGCTCGTATTGAGCCAAGAGGATTCAGGCTCACGCATGAGCCGCATCGGTAAAAATGAGATTACCTATGGCCACATCATGGACTTTGATGAAATTTTGAAGGCGATTTCAGCGGTCAATTCGACAGACATCAAGGAAATTGCCAGCGACTTCTTAACAAAAACGCCTACGCTTGCACTCGTAGGCCCGTTCAAGTCTGAGTCCAAATTTGAGAAGGTGTTAAGCGCATGATCAATGTTGCAGTGTTAGGTGCTCGCGGACGTATGGGCTCTGAGGTCGTTAAGGCTGTTGAAGCAGCTGATGGTTTAGCGTTGGTTGCAGCACTTGATTTAGGAGATTCACTGGATCAACTCAAGGATTCTGGTGCACAAGTAGTTGTTGATTTCACAACTCCAGATAGCGTGATGAAGAACCTAGAATTTTTGATCAATAATGGAATTAATGTAGTTGTTGGCACTACTGGTTTTGATGATGCAAAGCTTGCAACCGTTAAAGGATGGCTAGCTGCAAATCCAACAGTTGGTGTGTTAATCGCCCCTAACTTTGCAATCGGCGCAGTATTGATGATGGAGTTTGCTGCAAAGGCAGCTAAATACTTTGAATCTGCTGAAATTATTGAACTTCATCACCCTGCAAAGGTTGATGCACCATCTGGAACTGCTGCTCGCACCGCAGAATTAATGACCGCAGCACGCAAAGAAGCAGGGCTTGGGCCCATGCCAGATGCCACCACAACATCTCTAGAGGGTGCTCGTGGCTCATTAGTAGGAGATATTCCAGTGCACTCAGTTCGTGCTCGTGGGTTAGTTGCACATCAAGAGGTTCTGTTTGGCGGATTAGGGGAGACCTTAACTATCCGTCACGATTCAATTGACCGTGCAGGATTTATGCCAGGAGTTATTCTTGGAGTACGAAAGATTATTAATCATCCAGGCCTAATTCATGGCCTAGACAAGTTCATGTAAGGGGCAACTCATGTCAAAAGATCAAATCACAATGTATGGCGCTGATTGGTGCGGCGATTGCCGACGTTCAAAGCGCTTATTTGAAGAGCTCAATGTTCAATACACATTGATTGATACAGATTCAGATTTAACTGCTGCAGATAAGGTCATCGAAATTAATGGTGGAGCTAAATCAATTCCAGTAATTGTTTTCTCTGATGGAACACACCTAACTGAGCCATCAGATAATGACCTGAAGGCAAAGCTTGTATCGCTAGGAATTATCTAAAGCCAGCGGTATACAGCGGCAGATGAAACTGCAGCTGAGAGTACAACAACTGGAAATGGCGCTTTGAGAAATAGCGCGATCATTGCAACGGAGACGCCGACTAGACGCTGGTCAATCATCAACTGTGATTTTTCAGAAAAAGATTGAACAGCAACCAAAGCGCTCAGCAATGCAATTGGAATAAGTGCGTTGATACGTTGAATCTTTGGGTGTGAAAGCCAGCGCTCTGGAACAGAATGGCCTGAGTACTTGAGGCCAAATGCAATGACGCTAGTTCCAATCGTTGCGATCCAGAATGCATTCATCGCTTAAGTCCGATCACGATTGCGATAAAAGCAGTTGCAATGATGGGAAGACCTGCAGGCAATATGGGCGTCATGGCGATTGCAAAGAGTGCGCAACTAACGGCCAGAATGCGCTCGAACTTTCCTGTTAATCGCGGCCACACTAATCCCAAGAAAGCCGCAGGAACGGCGGAATCAAGTCCAAATGCGCGGATATCGCCCATTGCCTGAGCACCTAGCGCACCTGCAAGTGTAAAGAGGTTCCAAAATACAAAGACCCCAATACCTGTGTACCAAAAACCTTTTCGCATAGCGTCGATGCCGCGAGATTCTTGGCCAAGTGCAACGGCTGTTGATTCATCAATAGTTATTTGCGCCGCAACTACTCGGGTCAATCCAGAAACTTTAAGTCTGGGAGCCATGATGACTCCATACAGTGCGTTTCGAACACCGAGTAAAGATGCAGTTGCAATTCCACTTATTGCTGATCCACCGGCCCCTAGTACGCCAATAACGGCAAATTGAGATGCACCAGAAAAAGTCAACAATGAAAGCAAGCAGCTTTGTAAAACGGTAAAGCCATTGGCCACTGCTGCCGCGCCAAATGCCACCCCATATGCACCGACTGTGAGTGAAACACTGAGCGAATCGCGCAATGTGGTGGAAGCAACCTTGGACACGCGGACATTGTGCCGTATAAATCCAAGGGCCGATAGGGGCAAGTAGATAGGGTGCCTCCATGATTGAAGAGATTATTTACCGTGATGATGTGACCGTTGAATTGGTCAAGGCCAGTGCTAGCGATGCAGATGTTATTTGGGCTGCTCGTGTATCAACAGCTGGCGAGCAATCAATGGAAGAAATTGGCGAGGATCCATCACGTTCTGCAGGTTTAATCAACTACCTAGCACGTGAACGTCATGGTTCTCCATTCGAGCACACATCTATGACTTTTTTTGTCTCGGCTCCAATCTTTGTTTTCCGTGAATTTATGCGCCACCGCATCGCTTCATACAATGAAGAAAGCGGTCGCTACCGCGAACTAAGACCTGTCTTTTATATTCCATCTGTCGAGCGCAAACTTATTCAAGTTGGCAAAACTGGTGCATACACATTTGTTGATGGCACTAAAGAACAATTTGATGTGACGGTTGCGGCGATGAAGGATGCCTACGTCATTGCATACGATAGTTACCAGAAGATGTTGGAAGCTGGCGTTGCACGTGAAGTTGCACGTGTAGTTTTGCCGGTTGCAACATATTCATCGATGTATGTATCAATGAATGCCCGCGCATTAATGAACTTCTTGTCCTTGCGTACCGCCCGCGAAGGTTCACATTTTCCTAGCTATCCTCAACGTGAAATAGAGATGGTTGCCGAGAAAATGGAAGCAGAATTTGCGAAATTGATGCCACTTACATACGCAGCCTTCGAAAAGTCTGGACGAGTCGCCCCTTAATTCGGGTAGAGTTCACCGCATGACAATCGCACCTCCATTTGGACGGCTTCTGACCGCAATGGTCACGCCATTTAAAAAAGATGGCGCAATCGATTGGGCTGGCGTTGAAACCCTTGCAGCTCACCTTGTTGCAAACGGCCATGATGGAATTGTGTTGAACGGAACTACAGGTGAAGCCCCAACGACTAAGTCCTCTGAAAAAGAGGAGATCATCCGTGTTGTGAGAAATGCAGTTGGATCAACAATTAAAGTTTTATCTGGTGCTGGAGATAATGAAACTGAGTACTCCATCAATCAAGCAAAGCGCACTGAAAAAGCAGGAGCAGATGGCTTGCTGGTAGTTACTCCTTATTACAACAAACCACCACAGGCTGGAATTGAAGCCCACTTCCGCGCAGTTGCAGATGCAACTGACCTTCCAATGATGATGTATGACATTCCTGGCCGCACAGGTGTTCCAATCGAGCCAGACACAATTGTTCGACTCGCAGAGCATCCTCGGATCGTTGCCCTTAAGGATGCAAAGGGAGATGTCGCATCGACTTCATGGGTGATTAAGCGTTGTGGAATCCCTGTTTATTCAGGTGATGACATTTTAAACTTGCCACTTCTTTCAGTTGGCGCAGTTGGATTTGTATCTGTATGCGGACACACGGTCGGAAAAGATCTTCGTGAATTATTAGATTCTTGGTTTGCCGGAAATACAGCGCGTGCTTTAGAGATTCATCAGAAGCTATTGCCGGTGTACACAGGAACCTTCCGAACACAAGGTGCGATCCTGACAAAGGCCGCGCTCACATTAATGGGCCTACCTGGTGGCCACACTCGTCTTCCTCTAGTCGATGCTACTGATGCACAGATCGCACAACTGCGTGAAGATCTACGTGCCGGTGGTGTTGCAATTAACTAATGAATCATCCACATCCAAATCTAAGTACTCCACCAAAGTTAGCCGATGGTGGTTTGCGCATAGTTGCACTCGGTGGCCTAACTGAAATTGGCCGCAATATGACTGTCTTTGAATACAAATCAAAGCTATTGATTGTGGACTGTGGTGTCTTATTTCCTGAAGATAATCAGCCAGGTATTGATTTAATCCTTCCGGATTTTTCATACATTAGAGATCGTTTAGATGATGTTATAGGTATCTTTTTAACGCACGGTCATGAAGACCATATTGGCGCAGTTCCATATCTATTGCGCGAACGTGGCGATATTGCCATTTATGGTTCAGCATTAACCCTTGCACTTATTACCGCGAAGTTAAAAGAACATCGGATTACTCCACTCACACGCGAGGTGAAAGAGGGTGGCACCGAAGACATAGGCCCATTTACCTTGGAGTTTGTTGCAGTGAACCACTCGATCCCAGATGCACTTGCCGTTGTTATCAATACAGGTGCTGGTCGAGTTTTGGCCACTGGTGATTTCAAGATGGATCAACTTCCATTAGATGGTCGCATTACGGATTTGCGAACATTTGCACGGTTAGGTGAACAGGGCGTGGATCTATTCATGGTTGATTCAACTAATGCCGATGTTCCAGGATTCACTCCTTCAGAGCGCGAAATCATGCCAGCGCTTAATCGAGTGATTTCTTCAACTAAACGACGTGTCATCGTTGCATCATTTTCTTCACATGTTCACCGTGTCCAGCAAATTATTGACGTTGCTGCGCAGCACGGTCGCAAAGTCGTATTCATTGGTCGTTCCATGGTTCGCAATATGAAGATTGCAGAGGACATGGGATATCTCAACGTTCCTGCTGATTTAGTGATCGATTCGAAAGATCTAGATCAATATGATGACAATGTCGTTTTGATTTGCACTGGTTCGCAGGGTGAGCCAATGGCTGCTCTATCTCGTATGGCTAACGGAGATCACCAGATTCGAGTCGGCGAAGGCGACACAGTTATTTTGGCTTCTTCACTCATTCCTGGAAATGAAAACTCTGTATTTCGCATCATCAACGAATTAACCCGCTTTGGTGCAAAGGTAGTCCATAAAGCAAATGCCATGGTTCACGTCTCTGGGCATGCGGCAGCAGGTGAGTTACTTTACTGCTACAACATTGTGAAGCCGAAGTATGTGTTGCCAATTCATGGAGAATGGCGTCACCTGAAAGCAAACGCAGAACTTGCGATTCAATCAGGCGTTTCAAGGGAAAATACATTCATTATTGATAACGGAGTCGTGATCGACTTAATCAATCATGAAGCTGAAGTTGTCGGTGCAATCCCTGTGGGCTTTGTTTTTGTAGATGGACAGAGCATCGGCGATATCACTGAAAGCTCATTGAAGGATCGACGGATTTTGGGTGAAGAAGGTTTTATTTCCTGTGTTGTCGTAATCGATTCTCAAAGTGGCAAAATTGTTGCTGGACCAGATATTCATGCAAGAGGATTTAATGAAGATGCAGCAATGTTTGATGAGGTTAAGCTGCGTATTGAAAAAGCCCTAGCAGCAGCAGTTGTTGATGGAATCAATGGAACCCATCAACTATCTCAAATTGTGCGAAAGACAATAGGTGGATGGGTTGGGGGAGAGCATCGCCGAAAGCCGATGATTGTCCCTGTCGTTATTGAAGTGTAGAGCGCGGCGCGCCTAGTAGGTTCCAATTTGTTCACCCTTTACGATCGGTCGTGTGGCAAAAAGAAAAAAAGCACAATCTAAGACAGGTGCTGTAGGCGGAGCACTTGGTCGTGGAGTTGGTGCCACATGGCGGTTTATCGCCAAGTCACTTGGTAAGAGTGTTCGTTTTATTGCTCGAGGTGCCAGAGATTTAGATCCAGCACATCAGCGAGATGGAATTGCATTTCTCATTTTAATTTTCGCTCTGATTGCAACGGCTGGAACTTGGTTTCACTCCGACAACCTTGTAGGTCGAGCGGTTTACTCATTTATATATGGTGGCTTTGGTCGCGTTGGTTTCATCGCCCCACTAGTGCTTATTTACTTTGCATTTAGATTATTTCGCGTTCCTGAAGATTCAAAAGCAACGGGGCGAATCATTATTGGCACACTGGCACTTGCTGTGTCATCAACTGGGCTAGCACATTTATTTAATGGCTCAGTTGGGACAGGTGCAACTGCAATGCGTACTGGTGGTGGATGGTTGGGATACGGAGTCACTGAACCTTTAGTCGGATTAATGACATCGGTACTTGCATATCCTGTTCTATTTATTATTTTCCTATTTGGGTTATTAGTAATTACCGCAACTCCCGTCGCTGAAATTCTGATTCGCATCACAACTTCGAGTAAATGGCTCTGGTCTAAACGCCCTGAACGAGCAGAGCGAGTTGAGAAAGATTTTGAAATTACAGATACTCCAGCCTTTGATACACCGGTCGTGTCGGCTTGGAATGAGCCAGAAGAGGATGAAGAAGAACTAGACGAGGAAAGCTTTGATGAAGAGTTCACCGTCCCAGTCCCTGTTTCTCCAGTTGTACATGCCAATGAAAACACCGTTGCCGCAAAGCGTCCAGAACAATTATTACTGTCAGCAGATGCTATTTACGAACTTCCAGCTGCAGATATTTTGCGAGCAGGTCCAGCCGCCAAGGCCAAGAGCAAGGCTAATGAGGTAGTCGTTGCTGCTTTAACTGAAGTCTTCTTACAGTTTGAAATTGACGCCCAAGTTACTGGCTTCATGCGCGGTCCAACGGTTACCAGATATGAAGTTGAGCTCGGAAACGCTGTAAAGGTGGAGCGAATCACAGCTCTAGCTAAGAATATTTCATATGCCGTTGCTAGTAGCGATGTTCGTATCCTTTCGCCGATACCTGGAAAGTCTGCAGTTGGAATTGAAATCCCAAATGCAGATCGGGAAATAGTGGCATTAGGTGATGTTTTGCGCTCATCTGTTGCAGGTCAAGATTTACATCCCATGCTTGTTGCTTTGGGTAAGGATGTTGAAGGTAACTATGTGTGTGCAAATCTTGCCAAGATGCCTCACCTTTTGGTGGCTGGTGCAACTGGTGCTGGTAAATCATCAATGATTAACGCCATGATTACCTCGATTTTAATGCGTGCAACTCCAGATGATGTTCGCCTAGTTCTTATTGATCCAAAGCGCGTAGAGCTAAATGCCTATGAAGGTATTCCTCACCTCATCACACCAATTATTACTAATCCTAAAAAAGCAGCAGATGCCCTTACATGGGTTGTGCGCGAAATGGATCTTCGTTATGAAGATTTATCAACCTTTGGTTTCAGACACATTGATGATTTCAATAAGGCGGTACGTGCCGGAAAGGTTGTTCCACCGCCTGGTAGTGATCGCATAATTGAGCCGTATCCATACCTACTTGTCATAATCGATGAGCTTGCAGATTTGATGATGATTGCAGCAAGAGAGGTTGAAGAATCAGTTGTGCGTATTACACAGTTGGCTAGATCTGCGGGCATCCACCTAGTCCTTGCTACACAACGCCCATCTGTTGATGTTGTGACTGGTTTAATCAAAGCTAACGTTCCATCACGCCTTTCTTTTGCCACAAGCTCACTTGCAGATAGTCGAGTTATTTTGGATACACCTGGTGCCGAAAAGCTAGTAGGACAGGGTGATGCGCTGTTTATTCCCATGGGTTCAAGCCGAGCAATAAGAATTCAAGGGGCATACGTATCAGAGCGTGAAATCGAAGCGGTAACAACACACGTTAAGAAGCAGTTAAAACCGAGATATCGTGAGGATGTGACAGCACCTGTTAACCAGATGAAAATGGTTGATAAGGAAATTGGTGATGATCTAGATATTTTGTGTCAGGCTGTTGAACTTGTTGTTGGCACACAATTTGGTTCCACATCTATGTTGCAAAGAAAGCTGCGAATTGGTTTTGCAAAAGCTGGACGTTTAATGGATTTGATGGAGTCTCGCGGAATCGTTGGGCCATCAGAAGGTTCAAAGGCACGAACCGTTATGGTTAAGCCGGATGAACTTGATTCTGTGCTTGCAACCCTTCGAAATTATTAACAGAGGGTAAACAAAAAGTGTCGTGACCGGTCTTTCACCCCTAATCCTCACTCTTGCCCCCTTCTCACCCTGACAAGTTCTGCTTTAGACTTACACAACACCCCACAGCCAGTTTGAGGATTTGTTCATGTCTCTTGGATCAATGATTACTCAGGCACGAAAAAGTGCTGGGCTGAGCATTGACGATCTCTCATCTTCCACAAATATTCGTGCTTCACTATTGCGCGAGATGGAATCGGATTCCTTTCATAATTGCGGTGGTGAAACTTATGCGCGTGGACATATTCGTAACATTGCAACAAATCTAGGTGTTGACCCACTGATTTTTACTGCAGCATTTGAAGAAGAACAAATGCACACAGATCGTTCGATGAGAGATTTACTTGTTGAAAATCGTGTAATGCGATTACCAGAAAGCGCCCGCAAGGTGTCCTGGAAAGTATTAGCAACAATTTCAGTTGGATCGTTATTTGTGGTGGGACTAGCGCAGATCATTATTTCAAATACAGCTTCTGTGGATATTCCTGCGCCGATCGCTTCAACAGCAGAGAGTGCGACTCCTTCACCCGAAGCAACTGAGGCAACTCCGACGGAGGAGGCCACTATTTCAACAGGTACAGGTGTCCAACTTATTGTTTCGGCAACACGTGCTAAGAGCTGGCTCTTTGTCTCTGATTCGACGGGACGAACTCTATTTAGTGGGCAGATTGCACGTGGCACTGCTAAGACCTTTACTACCGATGTTTCTCTCAATATAAAAGTCGGCAATGCAGGGGGAGTTGATTTAACTGTTAATGGTAAGAAAGTCGATTCAATCGGCGGGGATGGTGAAGTAGTTAGCGTGTCGTACGGAGTAGATTCTTAACAGCCCTAAACAGGGTAAGATTGCGCAAATGAAGCGCACCGTTGCAGTGGTCACACTTGGATGCGCACGCAACGAAGTAGATTCTGAAGAATTAGCTGGGCGATTAGCAGCCGATGGCTGGACCCTTGTCGATGATGTGGAATCAGCCGAGGTCGCACTTGTAAACACATGTGGTTTTATCGAGTCGGCAAAGAAGGATTCTGTAGATGCCCTGCTTGAGGCTAATTCGCTCAAAGGTCATGGGGTTACTCGCGCAGTAGTTGCAGTGGGTTGCATGGCAGAGCGCTACGGAAAGGAATTAGCAGAGGCGCTACCCGAGGCTGATGCAATTCTAGGATTTGATGATTACAAGGATATTTCTGCGCGTCTGCAATCAATTATTGCGGGCGAATCCCATAAGTCACACGTTCCACGTGATCGTCGCGCACTTTTACCTATTGCTCCAGTTGATCGCGCAGATGCGCGTGAGAGCGAGGAGTTTTCAAGAAAGCGCCTAGGCACAGCGCCTTGGGCGCCGCTAAAAATTGCATCAGGCTGTGATCGTCGCTGTTCTTTCTGTGCGATTCCTTATTTCCGCGGTTCATTCATTTCCAGGCGCCCAACTGACATCATTAAAGAGGCACGCTGGCTTGCTGAAAATGGTATTACTGAATTGTTTTTGGTCAGCGAAAACACAACCTCATACGGAAAAGATCTAGGCGATCTCCAGTTGATGGAAAAAATCTTGCCAGATATTGCAGCCCTGCCAGGTGTTGAGCGAGTTCGTCTGTCGTACTTACAACCAGCTGAGATGCGTCCTACATTGATTCAGGCGATGATTGCTACAGATAAAACTGCTCCGTACTTTGATTTATCCTTCCAGCACACAAGCCCAACTGTCCTTCGCAGGATGCGCCGCTTTGGCGATAGCGAGAAGTTTTTACATCTAATTAGCCAAGTTCGCGCGGTCTCACCAGAGGCTGGAATTCGTTCAAACTTTATTGTCGGCTTCCCAGGTGAAACTCAAGCGGATTTTGATGATCTTGCTGACTTCATTACCAAGGCAAAGCTAGATGCAGTAGGAGTCTTTGGATATTCAGATGAGGACAACACTGAAGCATTAAATCTTTCAGACAAGGTTGATGCAGATGTCATTGCCCAGAGAGTTGAGACATTATCTTCTTTGGCCGATGAGATGGTTTCATTGCGAGCACAAGCGCGAATTGGGGAAAATGTGCGGGTTCTGATTGAAGATGAGGAGCTGCAAGAAGGTCGCGCCGCCCACCAGGGACCTGAAGTAGATGGAACAACCTCCTTTATCGGAACAAATTACACAGTCGGGCAGTATGTTGACGCCGTCGTTATAGATTCAATGGGTGCGGATTTGGTAGCTAAGCCCCTATGAAGCTACCAGCTTTTATAACTCCTAACTTCATTACTGTTATGCGTTTGTTGTTTGTTCCAGTCGGTGCCTATACGCTTTTTAAAAATGGTGGCGATGACCCAACTTGGCAATATATTTCTTGGTGTGTTTTCTTTATTCTTGGATTATCAGACATTCTGGATGGAAAGTTAGCTAGAAGTCGAGGGGCAATTACTAAGTTTGGTGAGTTTTTAGATCCAGTTGCCGACAAGATCATGATTGGTACGGCGATGGTCTCATTGTCGATCTTAGGACGTATGCCATGGTGGATCACAAGCGTGATTTTGTTCCGTGAAATTGGAATCACACTATTTAGACTCTCTGTTATTAAGCGGGGAGTTATTCCAGCTAACAAGGGTGGCAAGATCAAGGCAACGATGCAGAACTTTGGTGTTGGCTTCTATGTTCTGCCTCTTGGCGCCAATCTTTACTGGTTCCGCGATGGGTTTATGTTTGTTGCTGTGGTACTCACTATCGTTACTGGTGTGTATTATGTGAAATCAACCTTCACGCACAAAGCGCGAATTAAGAAAGGTTAGGCAGATGACGTTAGCGACCGAGATCCATGGCTTTTCTGCCGAGATCGTTGAACATCTGCGTCAACGCGGAGAAACAATTAGCACAGCTGAGTCTTTAACTGCAGGCTCTGTGAGTGCCGCAATTGTCACTGTTGCAGGAGCATCTGATGTGTTTGTCGGTGGGTTAACTGCCTACCGTGATGAAATTAAAGTTTCCCATTTAAGTGTTGACCCAGCGCTCATTAAAAAACACACCGTGATTAGTGAAGAGGTCGCAGTTGCGATGGCCAAGGGTGCCATTAAATCCTTTGGAACAACCTGGGCAATTGGAACAACAGGTGTTGCTGGCCCGAACACGTTGGATGGAAATCCAGTGGGCGTGGTGTGGGTAGCCATTGAAGGCCCAATCAGCCACACCATCGAATTAGCGCTATCGGGGGATCGTGATTCTGTGCGAAACGCAGCTACATCAAGCGCGATCGCCACCTTTGCGCGTATCCTTAGACATCGCGTTTAAATCTCGACAATTGAAGGGAGTATGACAATGGTTCTAGTTCGTGACGCTATTGGCCAAACCCTTCGTGCTGCGCGCACCGCCCAAGGTCGCACATTGCGCGATGTTGCTCGCGATGCACGAGTCTCACTTGGATATCTCTCCGAGGTTGAGCGCGGACAAAAAGAAGCCTCCTCTGAATTACTTAATGCAATCTGCGTTGCATTGGGACTTTCTCTTTCCGGTGTTTTCAGTGATGTATCTGCAGAGCTCAAGAGCCGTGAGGGCGTAACTCTCACTGTTGTCGATGCCGCTTAATAAGTACGCGCCACAAGTAGCAACTCACCGCCGTACGCAAAACGCAATCCTTGAAGCAACAAAGCAATTAATCGCAACTACTGGCTTGCGAAAGATGTCCATGATTGAAATTGCCGATGTTTCAGAAGTGTCTCGTGCAACTTTGTATAACCATTACCGAGACAAAGAGAGTGTTATTCGAAGTCTGTGTGAATCAGAGATGCAACGGTTAGTTGTCATCGCACAAGCAGCGCCAACTGCAACCTCAGCTTTAGAACAGATTTCAATTGAAATTTCTGCCGATAAAGCATTAGCGGTGATGCGCACACAGGATCCTGACTCATTGGCCATTGCTCTATCGGCTCAAACAGATATGTTGTGGAAAGCATTCTCCATCGCAATGGGACACTTATTGGGGAGAGAAAAAAGTGAGCTCGCAGTACGATGGTTAATTGGACAAGCCTTACATCCAATTACACCTGCACAATCTCGTGCACAAGCAGAAGCAATAACTGCAATTGCGAATCTCTGATCTGCGCGAACGCATCATCTTGTCATTTGGTGATTCATGGGCGCCTTCGTTTTCTTCCGATATCGCACTGTCTGAATTAGGAAGCAAGAGCGTCAACGAAGCTTTGGCTGCCGGGCTTGAGCCGGATGTCATTTGGAAAGCGGTGTGCAAGGCACATCCTGCTGAGACAGAAAAGCATAAGTATTAAAATGACTGTCAGCGCCCATCGCTTTACAAATAACATGAACAACCCTGCACTTGTCCTTGTGCATGGATTGGGTTCGGCTGGCAACATCTGGAAAACCCTGGTCCCGCAGTTAATTGAGGATTTTACGGTGTATGCCATTGACCTACCTGGGCATGGCGAAGCACCACTTACAGAAGGTGAAGAAATGGATCCACGTTCTCTTGCCCAGGCGATAGTTGATTACATGGTTTCAGAGATGGGCGTTCAGACAATGCATGTTGCCGGAAACTCTCTTGGCGGATGGATCGCATTAGAAATGGCAGCAGTAGCCCCAGATAATGTCTTAAGTGTTACCGCCTTAGCCCCAGCTGGTTTATGGCATGAACAACCACCGCGAAAGTTCCCACCAAGTCTTGATGCAAGAATCCTTGCGAAAATTTCGCAGCACTTCATGAAGACGGCGTATCGAATTCCAGTACTAAAAGCAATTGGATATAAGAAGATCACGCACTTGTGGCGTGAATTGAGCTTCGAGTCATGCCGTGATTCTGTTATTGCGATGGCTAGGTCAAAGGGCTATATGCCGATGTGGCATGGTGCAAATGGACGCAGGTTTGAATCTGTCGTACCCGTAAGAGTAAAACTGTCGGTAGTTTTTGGAGATGAAGATCTAACGTTGCCAGAAGAGATTGCCCAAGAGAAAAGCGTTGCACCTGCTCATTCACGGTGGATCGTTGTCGATAACTGCGCACATGTGATCATGTGGAACTATCCTGATTTGACGGTTGACTTGATTAAGAAGACAGCCCTGGTGGCGTCATAGAGACGCCTTAGCAATACACCTCTAGTACCCAAGGGCCTTTCTTATTTCCTGCAATTAATTCGCATTCAAATTTCTGTGAAATGATTGCTTCTAATTCATTTGGATTAACTGGAACTTTCGTGCTCTTTAGGATGTGATGGGTAACTTCACCACGAGTTTTTTTGGACATGTGGGTAATCACCTTTTTCACACCATCTACTTTGGTAAAAACCTTGATCTCAACGGTTATCGCAACAGGGGATTGCCACACAGTTTGGTAGGTTGATGAGCGACAATCGATAATTAACTCTGATTCGGCGCCATCTAATGCTTGCGCAACCTGGGTAGCCATCTTTTTATTCTTGATTTTTTCTTTGTAAGGCTCGATTGGATCTAGGGGGCGCACCACCCCGTATTTGGCCGAGATGATGGCTATTGAGGATGCGCCTAGCTTTCGTTGAGCTTCGGTCAATCGATCCCAGCCCAGGGAAGCGTAGAGAACGCCTGTATAGACCTGGATGGCCGGCCCAGGGGTGGCTGATTTCTTCTCAGAGGGCGGCAGCAGGATTAACACCGGCTCAGTATGGCGGGGCGACACGCCTAAATCTGTCAGTGCCACCTGTTACTGTTCGAACAGATGTTCGGATAAACTATCCGAGTACAACCAGAGCGGTTCCAACCTCCGCCTGCAGGCACTTCTCCACACCAGCTGTGGAGCTTCTGCAGACCGTCGTTGGGTCTCCGTACCTTCTGGGCCAGACCAAACGAACTGCACAACGCAGGACGTTCTATCGAAAGGAATGTACGTGGCTACTGAAAAAAGTAATAAAGCAAACGATGCAGCACAAGACAAAGCCAACATTGAACGCCACAAGGCGTTAGATACAGCCCTAGCCCAGATCGAACGTCAATTTGGTAAAGGCGCAGTGATGAAGATGTCAGAGCGACAGAACACAGTCATTGAAGTTATTCCAACTGGTTCAATCGCACTAGATATCGCACTTGGCATTGGTGGACTTCCACGAGGTCGCGTTGTTGAAATTTACGGACCAGAATCTTCAGGTAAGACAACTCTTACATTGCATGCAATCGCTAATGCTCAAAAGGCTGGCGGCATCTGTGCATTCATCGATGCTGAGCACGCATTTGATTCTGAGTATGCAAAGAAGCTTGGCGTTGACATTGATGCACTGTTGGTTTCACAACCAGATACCGGTGAGCAAGCTCTAGAAATCATGGACATGCTTATTCGCTCAGGTGCACTTGATCTAGTTGTAGTTGACTCAGTTGCAGCACTTGTTCCTCGCGCAGAAATCGAAGGTGAGATGGGTGATTCACATATGGGTCTACAAGCTCGTTTGATGTCACAAGCACTTCGTAAGATCACAGGAGCGCTGCATCAATCAAAGACAACTGCAATCTTTATTAACCAGTTGCGTGACAAGATCGGTGTCTTCTTTGGTTCACCAGAGACAACAACAGGTGGAAAGGCACTTAAGTTCTACGCCTCAGTCCGTCTAGATATCCGTCGTATTGAAACGCTTAAGGATGGCCAAGAATCAGTTGGTAACCGTACCCGCGTAAAGGTAGTCAAGAACAAGATGGCTCCACCTTTCAAGCAGGCAGAGTTCGACATTATTTACGGCACAGGAATTTCACGCGAAGGCTCACTCATTGATATGGGTGTTGACATCGGTGTGGTTAAGAAGTCTGGTGCTTGGTACACATACGAGGCAGATCAGCTGGGTCAGGGTAAGGAAAATGCACGTGCATTCCTCATTGATAACCCAGATCTAGCTAATGAGATTGAAAACAAGATCCGCGAACACTTCGTTCCAGTTGAGGTCGATCCAGCACTAGTTGCTGCAATTGATGAGGCTGCCGCAGAGGTGGATTTCTAAGCTCCAATGCTTGAATATGTAAAGGTTGACCAGGAGGCTGACCCTTACTCAATCGCAAACACCATTGCACTCAATGCTTTGGTTGCGCGCGCTAAGAGTAAGGGTGAGCTTCTGGCTCACTTAAAAAAGCGTGGCGTAGAAGATGACGTTGCTCAGGCAACGATTTTTCGCCTTCAAGAAAATGGCTTGATTAACGACTCAGAGTTTGCAAAAGCGTGGACTCAATCTCGTCACACCTCTAAGAAGTTATCGAAGCGAATCATTGCTGGAGAACTTCGCACTAGGGGAGTAGATCAATCTAGTATCGATGAAGCATTAGATGAGATTGATGATGAGTCTGAGTATCGAACCGCTTTTTCTTTGGGAATGAAAAAATACAACACTATGAGTCGACTTGAGCCAGAGGTTCAGATTCGCAGAATTCAATCCCTGCTCCAACGAAAAGGTTTTTCTTTTCCTACAATTGCCCGCGTTATTCGCGAGCTAGATGTTCAGTCAGACGAGCTGCAGTAGCAACTACAGCAGCGGCATGAATGCGGCCAGGTTGACGTCCTAGACGTTCGATCGGGCCGCTTATGCTTACAGCGGCAATTACTTTGCCGTTAGGTGCGCGCACAGGTGCTGAGACAGATGCAACTCCAGCTTCGCGTTCTCCCACAGATTGTGCCCAACCGCGACGACGATCAGCAGATAGTTGCGCTGCGGTAAACCTGGCATTTGTTAATCCGCGGTGAATCTTTTCTGACTCTTCCCAAGCAAGAAGTATTTGCGCAGCAGATCCGGCATGCATGGTTAGGGCTGCGCCAACAGGAACTGAGTCACGCAATCCTGATAACCGTTCTGCCACGGCAACACAGATGCGCAAATCTCCTTGGCGGCGATATAACTGCGCACTTTCTCCCGTTGCATCGCGCAGAGCGGCCAGAGCGGGGGCTGCAGCGGCTAATAAACGATCTTCACCAGCGGCAGCACCTAACTCACCTGAACGTGGTCCTAAAACAAAGCGGCCTGTTAAATCACGCGCAACTAAACGGTGGAACTCAAGTGCTACAGCTAAGCGGTGAGCGGTGGGGCGGGCGATGCCTGTGGCTGCGACAAGTTCGGCAAGTGAATGCGGGCCAGCTTCTAGCGTGCTTAAAATTGCCACGGCTTTATCTAATACGCCAACTCCGCTATTCTTTCTGTTCATAGAGTGATATTAACATCTCAAGATGTGATACGCAAACTAGTAGAGCAAGGAGCACATGATCGTGGGTAAAACGCTAGCCGAGAAAATTTGGGCAGAACATGTTGTTCGCGCGGCACAAGGCGAACCAGATCTGATTTACATCGATCTGCATTTAATCCATGAAGTTACAAGCCCACAAGCATTTGATGGTCTGCGTCTTGCAGGACGTCCAGTTCGCCGTCCTGATCTCACGATTGCTACAGAAGATCACAACGTGCCGACCCTCAATATTGATAAGCCAATTGCAGATCCAGTGTCGAAGTTGCAGGTCGATACATTGCGCGCAAACTGCAAAGAGTTTGGGCTTCGCATTCACCCACTAGGAGATAAGGAGCAGGGGATTGTCCACGTTGTTGGACCTCAACTGGGTGTTACTCAACCTGGAATGACGATTGTGTGCGGAGATTCGCACACTTCTACCCATGGCGCCTTTGGCGCACTTGCTTTTGGTATTGGCACCTCTGAAGTCGAGCATGTTCTAGCAACACAGACATTGCCCCTGCAGCGTCCAAAGACAATGGCGATCAATGTTGAAGGATCACTGCGGCCAGGTGTGACATCAAAAGACATCATCCTTGCGATCATTGCAAAGATTGGTACCGGCGGCGGTCAGGGCTATGTCATCGAATACCGAGGCGGCGCAATCCGTGCCCTATCAATGGAATCGCGCATGACCGTTTGTAACATGTCTATTGAAGCTGGGGCTAGAGCGGGATTAATTGCTCCCGATCAAACAACTTTTGATTACATCAAGGGCAAGCCACATGCACCAGAGGATTTTGATGCTGCAGTTTCTTATTGGAAAACTCTATTTACAGATGCAGATGCCACGTTTGATGTTGAGGTAAATCTGAATGCAGATGAGCTAGAGCCATTTGTTACATGGGGAACTAATCCAGGCCAAGGTTTGCCTCTTAATTCAGTTGTTCCAAACCCAGCAGATATTGCAGATTCAGAAGCCCGCGAAGCAGTAGAGCGCGCACTTGTTTACATGGGTCTTGAGGCTGGCACACCCCTTAAAAAGATAGCCATTGACACTGTTTTCTTGGGCTCATGTACTAATGGGCGAATTGAAGATTTACGTGCAGCTGCAGATATATTAAAGGGCAAGAAAATTGCCTCATCTTTGCGCATGCTTGTTGTTCCAGGCTCTGCTCGAGTTCGCTTAGAAGCAGAGGCTGAAGGTCTAGATAAGGTGTTTCTTGATGCAGGGGCAGAATGGCGTAATGCAGGATGCTCGATGTGTCTTGGAATGAACCCAGATCAGTTAGCAGTAGGAGAGCGCGCGGCATCTACCTCTAACCGTAACTTTGAAGGTCGCCAAGGTAAGGGTGGTCGCACACACCTTGTAAGTCCACTTGTTGCAGCTGCTACAGCGCTGCGTGGAACACTGTCGTCACCTGCGGATCTGTAAGGAGCCAGGTCAATGGAAAAATTCATCAAGCACATAGGCACCGGAGTTCCTCTACGTCGCAGCAATGTTGATACAGATCAGATAATCCCTGCCGTTTATTTAAAGCGAGTAACCCGCAGTGGTTTTGAAGATGGTTTATTTGCTGCCTGGCGCAATGATCCCGAGTTTGTGTTAAACAAGGATGCCTTCAAGAAGGGAACAGTTCTAATCGCTGGGGCAGATTTTGGAACTGGTTCTTCACGAGAGCACGCAGTGTGGGCGTTGCAGAACTATGGCTTCAAAGTAGTTATTTCTAGCCGCTTTGCAGATATCTTCCGTGGAAATTCACTCAAGGGTGGACTACTAACAATCATTCTGGATCAAGCAGAGGTTGAAGCGGTGTGGGCTGCGGTTGAGGCAGATCCATCAACGTCGATCACAGTTGATTTAGAAACCCGCACTGTTGGCTATGGTTCAAAGAGTTTGCCCTTTGACATCGATGATTACACCCGCTGGCGCTTGATGGAGGGATTGGATGACATTGGTTTGACCCTAAAACAGACTGATTCCATTGACTCTTTCGAGAAAAATCGCCCACCATATAAGCCAACAACACTTCCAATTCGTTCGTAAGGGTTTAAAACAAGCGTAAAACGCAGGTTTTACGAACGGGTGAGTGGTCGAGTGCCCAACCCTCAATCTCGTATCTAGAGTTTTCTACGCATAAAAACCGCGCTTTTTGAGTGTTTGCACGAAAAATAAAAATGCGACACGCGCATTCCAATAACCTCATCACCCCTTACATGCGCGTAAGTTTATGAACACGTTAAGCGGTTGCTTAACATTTACGCGTAAATAAGGGGAATTCAATGAATAAGGCCCAATTCATTGCTGCGTTAGCACCACACTTCAACGACAGCAAGAAAGAAGCAGCTCACGCTGTAGATATCGTTTTTGACACAATCATCCGTAACCTTTCAAAGGGCGAAGATGTAATGATCAACGATTTCGGTAAGTTCAAGAAGGTTGATCGCAAAGCACGTATGGGACGTAACCCATTTACTGGCGAGACAATCAAGATCAAGGCTTCAAAGAAGGCACGCTTCCTACCTGCAAAGGCACTGAAGGAAGTTATTGCTGGAGATCGCAAGCTTGCACCAGCACCAAAGCCAGAGCCAAAGGTAGTTGCTAAGAAGGCAGCACCAAAGAAGGCGGCTAAGAAGGTTGTCAAGAAGACAGCTAAGAAGGTTGCCAAGAAGTCTCCTGCGAAGAAGAAGCCAGCAGCGAAGAGAGTTGTAAAGAAGGCCAAGAAGAAGTAATTCTTGTGCTTAAAAAACGGGGTTGGCTAACGCTAGCCCCGTTTTTGCATATACCGCACTATTATTAATGCCATGACGGAGTACAAGATTTCATATGCTCCGCCTCAAGGAACCCCCCTCGGGACCAATCTCGCTTTTAAAGTTGGAACTAAGGTAGTTATTCCCCTGCTTAATCTGGTCGGAAAAAAAGTCTGGCGTGGGGGCGAGAATCTCCCCAAGAGCGGCAAGGCAATTGTTGCCAGTAACCATGTTTCATACTTAGATGTTTTGTTTCTTACACACTTTCTCTATCGCAATGGGCGAGCTCCTCGTTACATCGGTAAAGAGGGGGTTTTTAAAGTCCCTGTGATTGGAAAAGTTGTTCTAGCAGCTGGGATGGTTCCAGTAGCCCGTGAAAGTAAGGATGCTTCTAAAGCCTTAGATCATGCACTACGGCTTTTAGAGATGGGTCATTGCGTTGGTGTTTATCCAGAAGGAACATTAACTAGGGATGCAAACGGGTGGCCGATGGTTGCAAAAACTGGTCTTGCTCGACTAGCTATAGCTACACGCACGCCGATCGTTCCTATTGCTCAATGGGGTTCCCAGATTGTTATGCCAACGTATGGGAAGAAGATAAAACTCTTCCCTCGCACTCCTATCAATGTGCTGGCTGGCAAGCCTCTGGATTTATCTCCCTGGTATGGAAAAGAGAATGATCCAGAAGCATTACGCGAGGCCACAGCATTTGTAATGCGGGAGCTAACTAATCTTTTGGAAGAACTTCGCGGTGAAAAACGCCCCATAGAAATATTTGATCCACACACTTCCAATCTTCCGCGTACTGGCAATTTTAAGAAAGAAAAGAAGAAGTGAGCAAGGTAGTAGTCCTGGGCGCTGGGCAATGGGGAAGTACCATGGCTCAAGTTTTATGCGATGCGGGCAATCATGTGTTGCTGTGGGGCCGTAATCAAGATGTAGTAGATGAGATCAACAACAAACATACCAATACACACTACTTGGATGAGAACACACTTCCAGTTGGACTAAAAGCAACTAGTAATCTTCAAGAAGCTTTTGATTATTCAAATATTTATGTATTGGCCGTACCAGCACAGACTTTGCGGGAGAATTTGAGGAGCTGGAAGCCACTAGTGCAACCAGGTGCTATCTATGTCAGTACCTTAAAGGGCATTGAAGTCAGCACGATGTCTCGAATGACAGAGATTATCCATGAGGTGATGGAGACTGAAAACATCGCCATTATTACCGGTCCGAACCTTGCTAATGAGCTTATTCTGCGTCAACCAGCAGGGGCGGTTGCTGCAGCACCCACTATGGCATTAGCTGAAAAGGTTCAGCAACTCTTTGCAACTCCTTACTACCGTGTTTATACATCTGTCGATATTTTGGGATGTGAGTTAGCTGGTGCTATTAAAAGCGTGATCGCACTTGCTGTTGGAATTTCTATTGGCCTTGGTTTTGGTGAAAATACACAGGCAATGCTTATTACACGTGGGCTCAATGAAGTGGCACGGTTGTGCGCTGCTAATAATGCAGATCCACTCAGCGCGGCTGGTTTGGCCGGCATGGGAGATCTTGTTGCTAGTTGTGGCTCTCCATTGTCTAGAAATCGAACCTTCGGCGAGGTTCTAGGCCGAAGTGGATCAATGGATGTTGCACGAACAGAAGTAGCAAAGACTGTTGAAGGCGTTGCTTCATCTAGTGCGATTCTTGAGATTGCTCACCGAGTTGGCGTGGAAGTGCCGGTTATTGAGGCTGTTGCAGATGTGGTGTCAGGGTTGATCACACCCAATGAGGCGCTAGATCGTTTGATGGAGATAACCACAAAAGCTGAAAACTTCATTCGATGAGCAAACAAATAATTGCCATTATTTGTGGTGGCCCCAGCAGTGAACACGAGGTTTCTTGCGTATCGGCAGGCGGGGTTCTCAAGGGTTTAGATAGACAACTATTTGAGCCATTGTTAATTGGAATTACCAAGTCAGGCACGTGGGTCGAGCTCCCAATTGATTACCAGCTAGAGATCGTTAACAAGCACATGCCAGTGATTGAAGATAACGGGCGACATATTGAATTGACTCAGTCAGGGTTTTCAATTGACGGGGAGCTACTAGATATTGATTGTGTATTCCCTGTATTGCACGGTGAATTTGGTGAGGATGGAAAAATCCAGCACCTATTAGATGAAGCAGAGATGGCTTACGTGGGTAGTGGTGTTAGTGCATCGGCACAGGCGATGGATAAGGCGGTAGCAAAGCTTCTTTTTGCCGCTAGTGGCATGAAGGTTGCAGAGGGGGTTGCCGTAAATGCGCAGGATTGGCAAAGCAAGATCAGTTCATTGAGCTATCCAGTATTTGTAAAGCCTTCAAGTGGTGGCTCAAGTCGTGGTACTCATAAAGTTAAGTGTTCTGCCGATTTAAAGGTAGCTATTGAGGATGCACTGTCTTATGACACTAAAGTTTTAATTGAAACTGCAATTAAGGGTCGTGAGATTGAATGCGCTGTCCTTGAACGAGATGGCAAGGTTGAAGCTTCGATAGTTGGTGAAATAATTGTTGATCCCAAATTTGAGTTCTATGATTTTGAGGCTAAGTACTTAGATGATGCCACTACGGTAAGAATTCCTGCAGATATTCCAGAGGCGGATGCGGACGAGATTCGACGATTGGCTGTTGCAGCATTTCATGTGTTGGGATGTTCTGGACTAGCCCGATGTGACTTTTTCTATACAAGTGATGGCGAAATAATTATTAATGAAGTTAACACAATGCCCGGTTTTACAGGCACTTCGGTCTACCCAAAATTGTGGCAGGCCTCAGGGGTTACCTATACAGAATTGATTTCAGCGCTTATAGATACTGCGCTGTCTTCTTAGCTCAGGTGTGTTACAGGACAGGTCAATGTGCGAGTAATGCCTGGCACGCCCTGAACCTTTGAGAGTACAAGTCGACCAAAATCCTCCATGCTTGATGCTTCTGCGCGCATGATTACATCGTAAGGACCAGTGACACCTTCTGACAGTGTGACTCCAGGGATCTTTGCAACTGCATCTGCAACTCCTGATGCCTTGCCAACTTCAGTTTGAATCAGAATGAAAGCTTGTACTGACATGTGAGGTCCTTTCTGGTCGAGGCTCAAACGCTACCGCAGAACCTGCCTTACTCTCTAGTCGATTAGGCTAAGCAGTATGAACTTCGACGAGGCGGGCGTGATTGCCGCATTAACGCGCATATTTGGCGCTACTCATCGCGGGGTCGAGATTGGAATCGGTGATGACGCGGCAGTTGTTACAACAACTGATCGCACCGTCATCACCACTGATATGGCAGTTGAAGGCACACACTTTTCAACTAAGTGGAGCAGCGCCTTTGATATTGGTCGCAAGATAACAGCTGCAAATTTGGCAGATGTCTATGCGATGGGTGGCACCCCGAGATACCTGGTGGCGGCTGTAACTCTTACCGGTCAAGAGAGTATGGAGTGGATTGAAGAACTGGCAGAAGGCATTGCACACGAAGCAAGAAGTTGTGGAGCATATGTTGTGGGTGGGGATTTGGCTAAAGGCCCGTGCATAGTAATTTCTATTACAGCAATTGGAGAAGTTGATAATCCTATTACTCGCTCTGGTGCCCAGGTTGGAGATTCAATCTATATCTCCTCTTTGCCAGGATGGTCTGCTGCCGGTCTTTCAATAATTGAAAAAGATCTAGACGATGACTTAGCTGTTCATGCAGTTTCTGAACACAACGCACCCACTGTGGATTATGTCTCGGCAATTCAGTTTTTAAATAACCGAGCACATTCGATGTGTGATGTCAGTGACGCACTGATTACTCAAGCTAATCAGTTAGCTCAAGCCTCTGGGGTTGCTTTAAAATTTGACCAAGTGTTATTTGCCCAGCACCCAGAGTTTCTTACATTAAAAGAGCTGGCTGATAGCCAGGATGTAGATGTGTGGCAATGGATATTTGCAGGCGGCGAAGACCATGTATTTCTTGCAACAGGAATTGACTTAGATGGTTTTTGCGTGGGGACAGTTATTGAAGGCAGCGGAGTTCTCGGGGTAGAAATGAAAAAAGCGCCAGATACCTGGCGCCATTTCAATTAACTGTTAGGTAAAATTAACGAGTTACTTTTCCAGCCTTGAGGCATGAGGTACATACGTTTTGACGCTTTGGTGTTCCACCAACAAGGGTGCGAACGCGCTGAATGTTTGGATTCCAACGACGACGGGTCTTCACCTGTGAGTGAGAGACATTGTTTCCGAAGCTGGGCCCTTTGGCACAGATATCGCATGTTGCTGCCACAGCGGTACTCCTTTTAACTTTTCTATTGATCTCGTTCCAATGGGAACAGAGTGTAAGGGTACCCCGTAGGCGGGGTTCAATGCCAATTCACGCTTGTTGAGGGAAATTCAGAGGATTTAGCGAGAGAATGCCCGTGTGGCACAACTAGAGAACAAGGTTTCAGCGGTCGTTGGCGACCGCACCGCCAAAGTTCTTGACACCACATTTGGGATTAAAAGCATCGGCGATCTCATGCGCCATTACCCACGCCGCTACATGGTCCGCGGGGAGCTTTCAGATATCTCCGCCCTGCATGAAGGCGATGAGACAACAATTCTGGCGCAGGTGTATTCAGCCTCAACTAGGCCCATGCGTGGGCGCAAAGGCAGCATGCTCGAAGTTGTTGTCACAGATGGCACAGACAAATTGTCCTTAACTTTTTTTAATCAAGCCTGGCGTGAAAAAGATTTGAAGGTAGGACGACAAGGCTTGTTTGCAGGAAAGGTTGGAGTCTTTAATAATAAGAAACAGCTGGCCCATCCAGATTACGAAATGATCCCCGATGGTTCAGATGTTGATAGCGCTGTTGAAGGCTTTGCCGGAAAGTATCTTCCTGTCTATCCCGCTTCGGCGAAAATGCCATCGTGGAAGATTTCACAATGTGCTCAACTTGCCATTGGAGCACTTGAAGAAATTGAAGATTTCTTACCCACTTCAATTCGTGAAAAACACAAGTACCCATCTCTGCATCAGGCATTGGTGCAACTACATCAGCCAGCAGATTTAGATCATGCCGAACTTTCTCGGGAACGTTTGACCTTTGATGAAGCATTCCTTCTTCAATCTCTGTTAGTTATGCGCAGAATTGAGTTAAAGAAGTTGAACTCAACATCTAGAAAACGAATCAGTGGCGGTTTACTTGATGCATTCGATGCGAACTTGCCTTTTGAGTTGACTGCTGGCCAAGTTGCCGTGTGCAAAGAGATTGAATCAGATCTATCTCAGCCACATCCAATGCACCGCTTATTACAAGGTGAAGTTGGTTCTGGTAAAACAATTGTTGCTGTGCGAGCGATGTTGGCAGTTGTTGATAGCGGGGGACAGGCTGCTCTGCTTGCACCTACTGAAGTTTTAGCTGCCCAGCATCTTCGAACAATCCAAAAGCTTTTAGGCGAACTAGGTCAGGGCGGCATGCTTGGTGGTTCTGAAAAGGCCACACAAGTCACTTTGATTACAGGTACACAAAGCGCAGCAGCACGTAAAGAGGCGCTGGCTATGGCTGCGCAGGGCAGCGCAGGCATCGTGATTGGTACGCATGCTCTCTTAGGTGAAAAAGTTGAATTTAAGGATTTGGGATTAATTGTTGTAGACGAGCAGCATCGTTTCGGTGTTGAACAACGTGATGCTTTGAAAGAGAAAGCAATTCTGCCTCCACATCTACTTGTTATGACAGCAACACCAATTCCACGAACAGTTGCCATGACCGTCTTTGGTGATTTAGATGTGTCAACGTTGCGAGAGCTGCCGTTAGGGCGACAACCGATTACAACCCATGTTGTGCCGGTGAAAGAAAAGCCAAGTTTTTTGGAGAGAGCATGGCAAAGAATTAACGAAGAGGTGGCCCAAGGTCATCAGGCATACATCGTTGCCCCGCGTATTAGCGCCGATTCTGATGCAAATGCTGACATTGACTTCCTATTTGGAGAGGAGTCATCTGAGATCACATCAGTTGAGGAGCTAGCGCCAACCTTGCATGCGGGGCCATTGAAAGGGTCAAAAATCGCCATTTTGCATGGTCGCCTATCTGCTGATGAAAAAGATTCAACGATGCTAGCTTTTACTAAGGGCGAAATCGATGTCTTGGTTTCAACAACTGTTATTGAAGTGGGTGTGGATGTGCCCAATGCAACGATTATGGTGATTATGGATGCGGATCGTTTTGGCGTTTCACAGCTACATCAACTTCGCGGTCGTGTTGGTCGCGGAACATCACCTGGGCTCTGCCTTTTAGTGACTGGATGCGAAGAAGAGAGCCCGGCTCGTGAAAGATTAAATGCGGTTGCTGGCACAGTAGATGGCTTTGAGTTATCCCGCATAGATCTTGAGCAACGCCGAGAAGGAGATGTACTTGGTGCAAGTCAATCTGGCACACAGTCGCATTTGCGGCTGCTCCGTGTTTTGCGCGATGAAGCGTTGATCGAACAGGCCCGTGATGATGCAGAATCACTGATTGCGACAGATAATGATTTGTCAGACTATCCTGCGCTGAGGGCTGAGCTTGCCCAGTTACAGCGCGATCAAGCCGTTGACTATTTAGATAAGGGTTAATCAATTGAGAATTATTGCCGGTGTTGCAAAGGGCCGAATTCTTGGCGCCGTTGCAGGCGCAACTCGACCAACCTCTGATCGAGCTCGTGAAGGCTTGTTCTCTTCATTGGCCTCTGAATTTGGAAGCTTCGAAGGATTACATGTTTTAGATCTATTTGGTGGATCTGGTGCAATTGGATTGGAATCATTGTCTCGAGGCGCGACATCAGTCCACATAGTTGAAAAAGATGATGAAGCACAAAAAACGATTGAAACTAACTTTGAAATAGTAAAGAAGTCCAATCCAACGGGAAGTTTTCATTTGTATGGAATGAGCGCTGAGCGGTTCTTGAAAGATGCACCAAAAGATAAATATCATCTTGTTTATATTGATCCACCATATGATTTTTCTAATCAAGCAGTGGAAGATGTTTTGAGCGCATTACATGATTACGAATTTCTCAGCAGCGACGCATTTATTGCAGTAGAGCGCACTACGCGTGGGGCGCAATTTATATGGCCAGATGCTTATGTGCCTGCACGTGAGCGAAAATATGGGCAGGCGACCATTTATTACGCTAATTACCAGCCTTAAGAATGGATAACTGGGCTCAGTATTGCTAGCGTTTGGCACATGAAGCGCGCGGTATGCCCTGGATCCTTTGATCCCATCACATATGGGCACCTAGACATCATTGAGCGTGCAGCCCAGCAGTTTGATCACGTAGTCGTAGCTGTCCTGGAAAATCGCACCAAATCAAGTCTCTTTACCGTTACAGAGCGTATTGCGATGATTACTGAAGTAACAACTAAGTTTTCTAACGTTTCCGTTGATTCATGGAGCGGACTTTTAGTTGATTATTGCAAGAGCAATTCAATTCAAGCGATCGTTAAGGGATTAAGAGCGGTTACTGACTTTGATTACGAATTGCAGATGGCTCAGGTTAATCTGCAGGGATCTGGTGTTGAAACAATGTTCATGGCAACATCGCCTGCTCATTCATTTTTATCATCATCTCTTGTGAAAGAGCTTGCTCATTACAACGGTGATGTCTCAACCATGGTTCCACCATCAATTAATGAAGCACTTAAAGCACGAGTAGCGGGGAAGTAGATCATGGATTCAGTAGAGAAGTTAACTTCAGCGATCACATTAATTGAAGAAGCTCGTGGCGTCCCATTATCTGCAAGTTGTGTTGTGCACCGAGCTGAAATGCTTGAAATCCTTGATGATGCCCGCGAAGCACTTCCAACGGATTTTGAATCTGCGCGAAAGATTATTGAAACCCGAGATGCCATCATTGAAGAGGCACGAGTGAGCGCAGAACAATTAATCACTATCGCCCGTGAAGATGTCTCACAAATGGTTGAGCAGACTTCTATTGTGCAGATCGCCCGTGATGAAGCCCGAAAGATTTTAGATGATGCCCGCGAGACTGCTGATCTTGAAAAGCAAGAGGTTGAGGAGTACATCGATGGACGCCTTGCAACTCTTGAAGTAATCCTTAACAAGACAATGGATGCAGTCTCTCGCGGCCGTGATCGACTAGGCGGCGCAAATGACAAGGATGTCTTGTCGCAACTTGCTGATGAGTAAAGCTCCGGATTCTTTCAAGCTCAATACCTACGAGCTACCTCGTCGCGCGGGCGAGATGAAGGAATACGAATTAGATATTGTTGTTAAGGAAAAGTTCGGTGTTGATTTAATCTCAGTCCCATCCGGTGAAGTGATTGAAGTGGATGCCCGCCTGGAATCTGTCACTGAGGGTGTTTTGCTCAGCGCAGATGTCTACGCCGTGGCGCAGGGAGAATGCATTCGTTGCCTAGATCCCGTTGAAATTGTGATTGAGCGCAAGATTCAAGAGCTCTATAACTACGAGCCAACAAATGAACGTGGAAAGAAAAAGAGAAAGAGTTCGACAGAGGATTTAACGAGTGAAGATTTAGATGTGGCAGATGAGTTCATGATGGATGGGGACATCCTTGATCTTGAGACCCCCATTCGAGATGCGATTGTCCTGTCATTGCCCAGTAACCCGTTGTGCAGCCAGGATTGTCTGGGCCTGTGCCCAGAATGCGGTGGTAAGTGGGCTGAACTGCCTGAAGATCACGCCCATGAAGTAATTGATGCACGCTGGGCCCGCCTCGGGGGATTAACCCTCGAGGATCCCGATTTCAAGATTTAGCCCTTTTAAGGGATACTTACGCTCTGCAGTCCAGTGGCTGCTCAAGGATTGAGAAGAGGTTCGAACAGTGCCAGTACCAAAGCGAAAAATGTCGCGTTCAAAGACGCGCTCACGTCGTAGCCAGTGGAAAACTACTGCAGCCTCTCTATCAACATGCGGTCAGTGCCAGCAGCCTAAGTTGCAGCACACAGCATGCCCAACGTGCGGTACATACAACCGTCGCCAGGTATTAGAGGTCTGATCTGAGTTCAATGCTCAGTGAGCAGCTGGGAGTAACACTCGATCCAGCTTTGCTCGAGTTAGCTTTTACCCATCGTTCATATGCCTATGAATCTGGAAGTAAAGAAACTAATGAGCGCCTTGAATTTCTTGGTGATTCAGTTCTTGGTTTAATTGTTACCGAAGAACTCTACAAACGTTATCCAGATTTTGATGAAAGTCGTCTTTCACCGTTGCGTTCTGGTGTTGTCAATATGCGTGCGCTCGCAGATATTGCGCGCGGATTACAACTTGGCCAATACATCCGTCTTGGAAAAGGCGAAGAGGTAACTAACGGACGCGATAAAAACTCATTGCTTGCAGATGCTCTCGAAGCATTGATTGGCGCTATTTATATGCAATTTGGTTTTGCCCAATGCACTGAGATAGTTCGAAAGTTGATTACACCCACTATGGACTCAGCTGTTGCACGAGGTGCTGGCCTTGATGGAAAAACAGCGCTACAAGAATTAGCGGCATCTCTCGGTAAGGGTGCACCGGAATACATTGTTAGCGAAGAAGGCCCAGATCACGATAAGAACTTCACCGCAGTTGCAATGTTGAGCGGTGAAGTAATGAGCGAAGGAACTGGGAAGAGTAAGCGAGAGGCTGAACAGGTAGCCGCACGCATAGCCTATGAAGCGTTAAAAACCGCCTTTCCGCAAGCCTAAATTCACTAAAAACACGCTCCTGAAGCGATAGGTTTACCGCGTGTATTTGAAGAGTATGACGCTCAAGGGCTTTAAGTCCTTTGCTTCCGCGACCACTCTTCGCCTGGAACCCGGAATCACCTGCGTGGTTGGCCCTAATGGCTCAGGCAAATCAAATGTTGTAGACGCCCTTACGTGGGTAATGGGTGAGCAAGGGGCAAAATCACTGCGCGGCGGAAAGATGGAAGATGTCATCTTTGCTGGAACAAGTGGACGAGCACCTCTTGGTCGTGCTGAAGTTTCACTGACAATTGATAACTCTGATGGCGCACTACCGATTGATTACACCGAAGTAACTATTTCAAGAATTCTTTTCCGTAATGGACAAAGTGAATATCAAATTAATGGTGAAGCATCTCGCTTATTAGATATTCAAGAATTATTAAGCGATTCAGGAATTGGTCGCGAAATGCACGTGATCGTTGGACAAGGTCAACTTGATGCAATCTTGATGGCAACTCCAGAGGAGCGCCGCGGATTTATTGAAGAAGCAGCTGGAGTACTCAAGCACCGTAAGCGCAAAGAGAAAGCGCTTCGTAAATTGGATTCGATGCAAGCAAACCTTGCCCGTATTCAAGATCTAACTGTTGAGCTTCGACGTCAATTGCGTCCACTTGGCAAGCAAGCAGAAGTCGCCAAGAAAGCAGCAACAATTCAAGCGGATCTGCGCGATGCAAAGCTTCGATTGTTAGCTGATGATTTTATTTCTATGTCCAAAACTCTCGAACTTGAAGTTGCCGATGAGACTGCGTTGCGCGAGAAACGTTCAGGAGTTGAGGCCGAGGTTGATTCTGTTCGACGTCGCGAAGTAGCACTCGATGCACAAGCTGCATACGAAGGTCCACTTTTGGTTGCTGCGCAAGAGACTTATTACAATCTCAACTCTCTGCGTGAAAAATTCCGCGGAACCCAAAGCCTTGCTCAAGAGCGCTCACGTTTCCTCAATGAAGAAGCGGAAGAAGCTCGCACATCAGGTCGGGATCCAGAGAGTTTGGACAAAGAGGCTGCATCATTACGCCTTGAAGAGAGCGAACTTCGTGCAAATGTAATTTCAGCCCAGCAAGCATTACTCCAAGCCTCATCACAACTAGGTGCCGCAGAGGCTGCGCTCAAAAGTGATGAGGACACAATCGCTGCAGCTATGCGAGCAATTGCAGATGCACGCGAAGGAACAGCTCGCCAAGAAGGCCATATCAGGTCATTGCAGGCACGACTTGAAGCAATTGCAGAGGAAATTGCTCGTCTCACGAGATCTCGCGATGATGCTCAGTCACGCGTAGATAAAGCAGAGCGCGAGTATTCATCATATGAGTTAGAAATTGCTAGTGCAGATTCAGGCGAACTAGGCCTTGATTCACAGTTCGAAGGCGCAAAGTCCCAGTTGGAAAGTGCGAAATCAAAGGTTAATGAACTAGTAGACGCTGAGCGCGCGGCAGACCGTGAACGAAATGCAATCGAGGCAAAGCTTGAAGCGATGAAGTTAACCTCGCAGAATCGTGATGGAGCTTCGGCTCTGCTTCGTGATTCACGCGGAGTTTCAATTCTGGGCAGTATTGCAGGCTTGATTGAAATTGATAATGGGTGGGAATCTGCTGCCGCAGCTGCACTTGGAACCTTGGCTGATGCAGTTGTCGTGCAGGATCTTTCATCTGCAGTAACTGCACTGACAACTTTGCGTAGCGAAAACCTAGGACAAGCAGATGTCTTGGTCTATGAGCCAGGACAAACTGGCAATGGAAATATTCCAGCAGGCTTAACTCCACTTTCAGCGCACATTCGATCAAGTGCTATTGGTGACCTACTCTCTTCATTGCTTGCCTCTACTGTTGTTGCAGAAAATGCCAATGCCGCAGAGGCGATCTTGCGATCTCATCCGAGCGTAACAGTTGTTACACGAGACGGAGATGTTATTTCTCGTGGTCGTGCGCGTGGTGGATCAAAATCTTCGTCATCATTAATTGAAATTAATGCGCTGATTGAAGGGCTTGAAAGCAAGTTGCAGGAAATTACGCATATTTGTGATCGTCTAAAGTTTGAAATCGCTACTGCAACGACTGAACTTACTTCGCGTCAAAGTGATTTTGAAGTTGCTCTGTCAAAGCTCAATGAATCAGATGCACGTATTGCAGCCCTGACTGAGCAGTTGGCAGTTTCTGGTCAAAACATGAAGTCTGCAATGGCAGAAGTTGAGCGCCTAAACATCTCGATAGGTGAAGCAAGTGCTGCTAGGTCTCGTGATGAAGGAGAAATCCTCATCGCTCAAAATCAATTACAACAGCGTGGTGAAGTAGCAGAGCCTGATCACTCGCATGCAGAAGATTTACGTAACCAGGTATCAGTTGCTCGAACCTCTGAGGTTGAAGCGCGGTTAGCTGTTCGTACAATTGAAGAGCGTGTCAACTCAGTTGGTGCTAGAGCTTTGGCATTGGAGCAATCAGCACAGGCAGAACGTGATGCATCAGAGCGCGCAATTATTCGTAGAAGTGCTCGTGCACGTGCTGCAGTTATTTCCCAAGCGGTTGCAGAGGCTGCCTATGAAGCGTTGATTCACATCGAACGTTCGATTGCAAAAGCTGCAGTTGAACGCGGACGTCTTGAAGAATCTCGCTCAGCCCGTGAAGGCGAAACATTGACCGTTCGTACACGAGGACGCGAATTAACATCAGAGCTTGAACAGTTGACAACCAGTGTTCATAAAGATGAAATTGCTCGTGCAGAACAACGCCTTCGTATTGAAGCTCTTGAAACTAAAACTGTTGAAGAGTTTGGAATCGATACATCAACTTTGGTCAACGAATACGGTCCAGATAATGATGTGCCAACATTCCATGAGACCGATGAAGGTGAAATAATTGCAACTGAGCTCGTTCCATATCGCCGTGATCAACAAGAAAAGCGTTTGGCATCTGCCGAACGATCACTGAATTTGTTAGGCAAGATCAATCCACTTGCACTTGAAGAGTTCACATCACTAGAAGAGCGCTTGAAGTTCTTAGCTGAGCAGCTTGAGGATCTTAAGAACACCAAAAAGGATTTGCTGGACATTATTAGAGAGGTTGATGATCGCGTTCAATCAATCTTTATGGAGGCATTCACAGAAACGGCAAAGCACTTCGAGGATATTTTTGCTCGCTTGTTCCCAGGCGGGGATGGGCGTTTGATCCTTACAGATCCAGATAACCCATTAACAACTGGTGTTGATGTTGAAGCGCGCCCACCAGGAAAGCGCATTAAGCGCCTTTCACTGTTATCAGGTGGAGAAAAGGCTCTTACAGCTGTTGCCATGTTAATTGCAATCTTTAAGGCGCGACCAAGCCCCTTCTATGTTCTAGATGAGGTCGAAGCAGCCCTGGATGATGTCAACCTCGGACGCTTACTTGTTATTTTAGAGGAGCTTCGAGAAAGTTCACAGTTGATCGTCATTACTCACCAAAAGCGCACAATGGAAATTGCAGATGCTCTCTATGGCGTGACCATGCGCGGTGATGGTGTTACCGAAGTTATCTCACAGCGCCTGCGCGAATCTGACGCTAGCTAAGGTTTAGTTCGATGGGTCTTTTTAGTAAGTTCATCGCCACAATAAAGGGCACAAATGATTTTTCACCTGCTGATTGGGCTGAATTGGAGCAAGAACTTATAGCCTCTGACCTTGGACCAACTCTGACTAAGAAATTCCTAGAGGCGGCCAGGAAGGTTAAGAGCGATAACGCTGAACTAGCGTTAATTGAAATTTTGACATCAAATCTTTCAAAGAGTTCTCATGAACCAGTACTGGTGAGTGGAACGACAACGATTATGGTCGTTGGCGTAAATGGCACAGGGAAAACCACATCTGTCGCAAAGCTGGCTTTTTATTACAAAAAGAGTGGCAAGAGTGTCGTACTAGCAGCAGGTGACACCTTTCGTGCCGCAGCAGTTGATCAATTAAAGACCTGGGGTAGCCGTATTGGAGTACTTGTTATTTCCGGGAAAGATAATAGTGATCCCGCTTCCGTTGCTTTTGATGGCGCAAAAAGTGCGCATGATTCTGCTAGTGATATTTTTATCATTGACACCGCAGGGCGCTTACACAACAAAAGCGATTTAATGGCAGAGCTGAGCAAAGTAAAGCGCGTGGTTGAAAAAGTCTCACCCATTAACGAGGTACTGCTAGTAATTGATGCAACAACTGGTCAAAACGGTTTACAACAGGCGAAGATATTTACTGAATGTGTTGAAGTTACGGGAATTGTTCTTACAAAGTTAGATGGCAGTGCAAAAGGTGGGGTAGCCCTTGCCATCGAGGCAGAATTGGGAATCCCGGTTAAATGGGTGGGCACTGGAGAATCTGAGTCTGATCTTGCCCTCTTTGACGCTCAGAGCTACATCAAGGGGCTGCTCTCGTAACCCAGATGTAACAAAAAAGGGGTTTTTGTCACGCTCCTGAAACCCTATGAGCGATATTTCGTAACTGCGCTGATAGAAGGTTTGGCCATCTCAAAGGCGAGAACACTTTTACCTTTATGAAAGCAGAAATAACTATGGAAGAGATTGTTGTGAATTCTGGCGATACAGCCTGGATGTTAATGAGTACCGGCTTGGTTGTTCTAATGATCCCAGGGATTGCACTGTTCTATGGTGGAATGGTTCGCGTTAAGAGTGCCCTCAACATGATGATGATGTCATTTGGTGCACTCGCAGTAGTGTTTGTTTTGTGGATCGCATTTGGATTCTCAATGGTGTTTGGTGACTCTGTTGATGGAAAAGGCTTAATTGGTGATATTGGTCAGTTCGCATTCCTAAGTGGTTTAGATAATTCAACCGCACTTATTGGAACAATCCCAGCAGCAGTCTTTATTGCATTCCAAGGAATTTTTGCCGCGATTACTGTTGCACTAATTTCTGGATCAATTGCAGATCGTGCAAAGTTTGGTGCATGGATGGTCTTTGCAGGTATCTGGGCAACGATTGTTTACTTCCCAGTTGCACACTGGGTTTTCGCTTTCGACGATTTCGTTGCTAAGACAGGTGGATGGATTGCGAATGATCTTGGTGCACTCGACTTTGCAGGGGGAACAGCGGTTCACATTAATGCTGGCGCAGCAGGTCTGGCGCTCTCGCTCATTCTTGGTAAGCGCGTCGGCTTTGGAAGAACTCCAATGCGTCCTCACAGTTTGCCCTTGGTGATGCTAGGTGCGGCCTTATTGTGGTTTGGATGGTTTGGATTTAATGCTGGTTCTGCCGTTGCATCAAATGGAACTGCTGGTCTTGCATTGCTCAACACAATTGGCGCAACAACAGCTGCCGTTCTCTCATGGCTTCTTGTTGAAAAGATTCGCGATGGTCATGCGACAAGCCTTGGCGCAGCATCAGGTGTTGTTGCAGGGCTCGTGGCAATTACACCTGCCTGTGCTGCTGTAAACGCTAGCGGTGCCTTGATTATTGGTTTCGTGGCAGGCGCCATATGCGCATTGTCCGTTGGACTCAAGTTCAAGTTTGGATTCGATGATTCACTCGATGTTGTTGCGGTTCACCTTGTTGGTGGAATCGTTGGGACAGTCATGATTGGCTTTGTCGGAGTAGATGTTGGCCTCTTCAATGGTGGCGGTACTGAGCAACTAGTCAAGCAAGTAATTGGCGTAGGAGCAGTGTTTGCATATTCATTCATCGCAACCATGATCATCGGAAAAATTGTTGATCTAACAATTGGGTTCAGAATTTCTCAGGATCAAGAAGTTGCTGGAATTGACCTAGCTATACACGCAGAGCGTGCATATGAGATATCAGATAACGGCCAGGGCAGCGTCCTTGGTAATTCGAAGGGGGTATAAGAATGAAACTAATTACAGCAATCTTGAAGCCATTTAAGTTAGAAGATGTGAAGAATGCACTTCAAGCCGCGGGTGTTGCAGGTATGACCGTTTCTGAGGCTAGTGGATTTGGCCGACAACGTGGTCACACTGAGGTTTATCGCGGTGCTGAATACACGGTTGATCTCGTTCCAAAGGTTCGACTAGAAGTTCTAGTCGATGACAAAGACTCAGATGCTGTTGTCGATGCCATCGTCAAAGCTGCTTCAACGGGGTCAATTGGTGACGGAAAGGTTTGGACGACACCAGTTGATCAGGTGATTCGCGTACGTACGGGCGAACGCGGGAGCGAAGCAATCTAGACTCACTCCTATGAGTACCCGTGAGAGGAGAGAGCGATCGAACGAGAGCGATCGATTTCTCTCACAACTGTTTCATGATGCAGTGCACACCCATTGTGATTCAGATTCGGGCAAAGAGATAGCACTCGCCGCGGTCGGAGGTTATGGCCGCGGTGAGTTATCTCCCGGATCAGACTTAGATATCTTAATTTTGCACAATGGCAAAATCGGACAAGAAAAGTTGAAAGCGATAGTCAATGATTTGTTATATCCAGTATGGGATAAAAACAGTGTTGATCACTCGGTGAGAACAAGAAGTGAAACCAGAGAAACAGCGTCAACTGATTTACGTGTTGCGACGGGATTGCTAGATATTCGCTGGATCGCAGGTAATGCAGACTTAGTTGCTGCTGTGCAAGGAGACTCCATTGAGTACTGGCGTAAAGATGCCAAGCGCAACCTTCCAGAATTAGAAAAAACACTGTCCGAGCGACATGAACGTGCCGGTGAATTGGCATATTTACTTGAACCAGATTTAAAAGAGGCGCGTGGAGGTCTTCGCGATATCCAAGCATTACGCGCTATTTCATTATCAGGTGCAGTTCAAGTTCCGCTTGAAAAGATCAGTTGGGCTGAATCAACTCTTAATAATGTTCGTGAAGCTCTACATACCGCAAGTGGTAGAGGTAAAGATCGTCTGCTTTTTCAGGAACAAGATAAAGTTGCAAAAATACTTGATTACAAAGATGCAGACGCGATGATGGGCGATGTTGCAAGGGCAGCACGCTCTGTAGATTACTTGCTGGATTACACCTGGCATGCTTTAGAGCACAAAGGCAAAGACGGTTTAGGTCGAATCATTCGCAGACCACGTGTTGTTACGGTTGCAAAGAATGTCAGCGCTGCAAATCGCGAAATAGTAATTGACCCATTTACTTCCTTTGACGAGGATCCAGTTGTGGGCCTAAGAGCTGCTGCAACTGCAGCCCAACTTGGTTTGCCGTTGTCCTTAGATTCTTGTACCGAAATGTCTCTTGCACTAAATAATGGACACGGTGTTTTGCCCAATCCTTGGCCCCGTGAGGCACGCGAATTGTTGATAAGCCTGATTGGCGCGGGCGAAACGATGGTCGGAATATTTGAGACTTTGGATCAAGAAGAGATTATTTTTCATTGGATTCCTGAATGGAGAAGCGTGAGATCGCTCCCTCAACGAAATGCCCTGCATAGACATACTGTTGATCGCCACATGGTCCAAACCGCTGTCCATGCCGGAGATTTAACTCGAAAAGTACACAGACCAGACTTACTTCTTTTCGCAGCGTTATTTCATGACATTGGTAAAGGCACAGAGGAGGATCACTCTGAGCGTGGCGTACGTTTGATCGAACCCATTGCTCGTCGTGTGGGTTTTGAAGAGAAAGACATCGAAACTTTAAAAGTTCTAGTCCAACACCACTTGCTGTTGTCATCGACTGCAACTCGTCGAGATTTAGATGATCCTGCAACAATCCAGTCTGTGGTGTCATTAATCCCTGATGCCAACACATTAGAGCTATTGCATGCTTTGAGTATCGCTGATGGGGAAGCAACGGGAAGTGCTGGCTGGAGTGATTGGAAAGCAACATTGGTTGCAGAGTTAGTAAGCAGAGTTAGAAGAGCAATGGCTGGCTTTGAATTTGCGCAACAACCAATGCTAAGTGACGAGCAAATTGCACTAGCTG
Organism: Candidatus Planktophila sp.; assembly: GCF_040402275.1. Taxonomy (GTDB): domain Bacteria; phylum Actinomycetota; class Actinomycetes; order Nanopelagicales; family Nanopelagicaceae; genus Planktophila. Next base: position 49,191 of record NZ_JBBAMW010000002.1, read on the forward strand.
CACAAGGCGAGCTAAGAATTAGCCTTGAAGAGCATTCAAGTGGATATGCAGTTGAAGTTATTTCACCTGATAAACCAGGTTTACTTTCTATCGTAGCTGGGGTGTTTAATATCTCTCGTCTAGATGTTAAATCTGCCCGCACAAAGACGCTTGGAAGTTCAGCGGTTATGTATTGGATAGTTACCCCCGAACCACATGCACCAGAAATTACAGCAGATGCCCTGCACCAACTGATTTCTGAAGGATTAAAGGACTCAACAGATGTTGAAGAAAAGCTGACAGCCAGAGCCAAGGCATATGCATCTATTCCTACAATCCCGGTACCAGACCCTGAGGTTGAAATCTTCACTGATGCAGCAACTGATGCAACTATTATTGAAGTGCGAAGCCATGACAGGCCTGGACTACTTTTCAGAATCGGTGCTGCAATTACCCAATCAAAAATCGATATTCGATCAGCAATCGTTACTACCCTCGGGGCAGAAGCGATTGATACCTTGTATGTAACTGAGTTAACAGGTGGACCACTTACACCTGAGCGGGCTAGTGAGGTCGCTTCGCATCTGAAGCAGGCGTTGAAGTAGTCTTACCGTCTTATGTTTGAATCCCTAACATCCCGCTTTAGCGGAGCGTTCTCTTCGCTTCGCTCACGAGGAAAGATTTCATCCTCGGATATCGAAACTACCTGTGAGGAAATCCGCCAAGCGCTGCTGGAATCTGATGTTGCATTATCTGTTGTTGATGATTTTATTGCAGATATCCGCCAGAAGTCATTAGATGCCCTGCCAACATTGCAATCAGGCAGTAATCAAGCAAATGCCATCTTTGAAATTGTTAACTCAAGTCTGATTGAAATACTTGGGGGACAGGCTCGAAGAGTTCGCTTTGCTAAAAATCCACCAACAGTGATCATGCTTGCTGGTTTGCAAGGTGCTGGTAAAACTACTGTGGCTGGAAAGCTTGCAAAATTTTATGCAGATCAGGGAAACACACCCCTATTAGTCGCATCAGATTTACAACGCCCCAACGCTGTTACGCAGTTGCAGGTAGTCGGTGAATCAGTCAATGTTCCCGTATTTGCTCCAGAGGCAGGTAACGGCCAAGGCGATCCCGTAAAGGTTGCAAAGGCTGGTATCGAGTTTGCAAAATCTAAGCAATACAACATGGTCATCGTCGACACCGCAGGTCGCTTAGGTGTTGATGAAGATTTAATGAAACAGGCATCTGATATTCGTGATGCTGTTAATCCAGATGAAATCTTGTTTGTTGTCGATGCGATGATGGGTCAAGACGCTGTCAGAACTTCCCAAGCGTTCTTAGATGGTGTTGGTTTTGATGGCGTAGTGCTAACAAAGCTCGATGGTGATGCCAGAGGCGGTGCGGCCCTTTCTATCGCTTCAATGACCAAGCGTCCGATCATGTTTGCATCAACAGGTGAGAAACTGCACGAGTTCGATATTTTCTATCCAGAGCGCATGGCCTCTCGAATATTGGGTCTAGGCGATGTTGCAACATTGGCAGAGCAGGCCAAGAAAGCTTTCGATACCGACACATCAGCAAAGTTAGAAGCAAAGTTTGTAAGTGGCGAAGATTTCACGTTAGAGGATTTTCTAGAGCAATTACAGGCGATGTCTAAGATGGGGAATATGTCCAAGATCCTTGGAATGTTGCCGGGTGCTGGTGCGATGAAAAAGCAGATTGAAAACTTTGATGAGGGCGAGATAGTTCGCACAAAGGCAATTGTTCAATCAATGACACCTGCAGAGCGCCGAGAACCAAAACTTCTCAATGGCTCGCGCCGTGCACGTATCGCACTTGGTTCTGGCCGAAAGGTTTCAGATGTCAACAATCTGGTGGACCGATTCTCTGCGGCGCAAAAGATGATGAAGCAGGTTCGAAATGGTGGGATGCCAGCTGGAATGCCCCCTGGCATGGGTATGCCTGCAATGCCGAAGATGAACCAGCCAATTAACAAGAAGAAGTCCAAATCAGGAAATCCAGCTAAGCGAGCGCTAGAACAGGGTCAATAACCCCCGATTTCGCATCTGGCGCCTTGAATGGCAGAATTGGGAACCTGTTGAAGGGGCCCTCTACCCCCAGCAACATCCACAATTCGATAGTCATATGAATTGATCGCGCACCCCGCTGCGATTGATACGCATGGCACACAAATACAGGAGTACAAATTTCTTGGCTACAAAAATTCGTTTAATGCGCATGGGCAAAATCCGTACACCGTTTTTCCGTGTTGTTGTTACAGACGCACGTAAGGCACGTAACGGTCTTTCAATTGAAGAAATTGGTCGCTACGTTCCAGGACAAGAGCCATCACTTATCGAGATCAACTCAGAGCGTGCTCTGTACTGGCTCGGCGTTGGTGCACAACCATCTGAAGCTGTAGAGGCTTTGCTGAAGGTGACTGGCGATTGGCAGAAGTTCAAGGGTCTTCCAGGAACTGAAGGAACTCTTCGAGTTGCAGCTCCTAAGCCATCAAAGGTTGTTGCTTATGAAGCAGCGATGAAGGCTGCTGCTAACGAGCCTGCAGAAGGTGCAACAACATTGAAGAAGAAGGCACAGGAGAAGCTTGCAGCTAAGTCAAACCCTGTTGTTGAAGAAGCTGTTGTTGAAACTCCAGTAGTTGAAGAAGTTCCAGCGGCTGAGGCTGTTGTTGCAGAGAGTGTTGAAGCAGTTGTTGAAACTCCAGCTGAAGCTGTTGTTGAAACTCCTACTGAAGAAGCGGCTGCAGAGTAACAATGATGGATGAAGCCCTAGAGCATTTGGTCAAGGGAATCGTTGATAATCCCGATGATGTTGTTGTCTCTGAAAAGAGCGGACGTCGCGGAACAACTTTAGAGGTTCGTGTTAACCCTGAAGATATCGGCAAGGTCATTGGTCGTAATGGTCGTACAGCAAAAGCACTTCGTACCGTTGTAAGTGCGCTCGCAGGACGCACAGTGCGCGTCGATCTCATCGAGACCGACGAAGCTCGATAACAATGCGCTTACTCGTGGGGCGAATTGGTCGCGCTCACGGAATTCTTGGAGAAGCGACGATAGAGGTTCGTACAGATGAACCTGATCGTCGCTTTGCCATTGGTGCCACAGTTCAGACAGATTCCAATGGTGAATTAAAGGTCATCTCTGGTCGAGTCCATAACGGCATTTTATTGTTGGGCTTTGAAGGAATTACTGATCGCAATAGCATCGAGAAGTTTCGCAATACATTGCTCTATGCAGATGTTGATATCAATGAATCAAATGGTGACGATGAGTATCACGTAATGCAGCTAATTGGCTGTGCGGCAGTACTTGAATCTGGTGAAGCATTTGGTGAAATCACCGATGTGATTAATCTGCCAGGCCAGGATTTACTAGCGATTAAGACAGCACAAGGCGAACAATTAATTCCCTTTGTGCATCAACTCGTTCCTACGGTAGATATTGCAAACAAGAAAGTGGTGGTTATTCCGCCAACAATTACGGGGGAGATGGCATGAAAATTGATGCGGTAACAATTTTCCCTGACTACTTTGCACCACTGCAGCTTTCTTTACTGGGCAAGGCGCAGGAGCAAGGATTAGTTGAAGTCGGAATTCATGACCTGCGTTCTTTTTCAACGGACAATCACAACACCGTAGATGACACCCCTTATGGCGGCGGCGCAGGAATGGTTATGTTGCCAGAAATCTGGGGTAGTGCGTTAGATCAATTAATGACCCCAGAAACAGATTTAATTATTTTGACACCAGCGGGTAAGCGTTTTGATCAACCAATGGCAGCAAAATTTTCACATTCACAGCATTTGGTCTTTGCATGTGGTCGATATGAAGGTATTGATGATCGAGTTCGCCAACACTATGAATCAAAGAACTATCGCGTACATGAAGTATCTATCGGTGATTATGTCTTAGGTGGCGGTGAAGTCGCATCGCTAGTGATGATCGAAGCAATCACCCGATTGATTCCTGGCGTGCTTGGAAATCCAGAATCATTGGCTGAAGAATCACACAATGAAGAGGGGTACTTGGAGTATCCAAACTTCACTAAGCCTTCAACGTGGCGAGATATTGAAGTCCCAGCAATTCTGCTCAGCGGAAATCATGGGGAAATTGCTAAATGGCGCGCAGCTCAAGCGCAAGAGCGTGCCAAGAAGAATCTCTAGGCTTGAAGTAGAGTTACGTCTATGTGCAGATTGTTAGCCTTTTCATCCCTTGAACGTAAGAGTTTTTACGATGTCGTAGGCAATGAGTTCGACAAATTTGTCGCTATGTCATCAGAGCATAAAGATGGCTGGGGTTATGCTCATGATGGTCAGATTTTGAAAGATGTTAATCCTGCCCACGAATCTGATTCGCTAACCCAGGCAAAAACAGAGGTTCAAACCGATGGCGCACTTCTTCACTTGCGTCTTGCCTCTAAAGGAATCACAGTCAATATTGATAACAACCACCCATTTACCCATGGGACAACAACTTTTATGCACAACGGCACTATCCGACCTGGAAATACTGCGGAGCAGTTCATTGCTGATAAGTACAAGGGATTTCTTCAGGGGACGACCGACAGTGAGCGTTTCTTTTATGCCTTGCTTTCACATGTAGATGAGCATGGCTTGGTCAAAGGCGTGCGATCAATCGTTAATTTAATCCGTTCTAACGCTGACTACACCGCGCTCAACATCATGGTGCAAACACCAGACACCTTGATTGCTGTTTGCGAGTTTAATGATGCAAACAAATCTGAGTGGAGCGCTGAAGATCATTACGAGCTTCGCTTCACCAAGCGCGGTAGCGACATGATTGTTGCTTCAACAGGGTGGGGAAACACCGATTGGGATCATCTGGATAACCATCAGATGCTTGTGGTTGATCGCTCGACTTTAGAGTATTCAATTTCTTCTCTATGACCCGTACCTACACAGTCGAAACCTACGGCTGTCAGATGAATGTCCACGACTCCGAGAGAATCGCGGGGCTATTGGATGAGGCTGGTTACATTCCTGTTGTAGTTGGGGAACAAGCAGACATAGTTGTTTTCAATACCTGTGCTGTGCGTGAAAATGCGGATAACAAGTTGTACGGCAACCTCAGCTTCTTAGCTCCAATTAAGAAACTAAATCCAAATATGCAGATCGCGGTGGGTGGATGTCTTGCCCAAAAAGATCAGGCAACAATCATCAAAAAAGCACCTTACGTCGATGTTGTCTTTGGAACACACAATGTTGGCTCATTGCCGGTATTGCTAGAACGTGCGCGCATTGAGGAAGAATCACAGATCGAAATCCTTGAATCTTTAGAACACTTCCCATCAACATTGCCTGCACGACGCCTTTCTGCTTTTTCATCATGGGTATCAGTATCTGTAGGATGTAATAACACCTGCACTTTTTGCATCGTTCCTACACTTCGTGGAATCGAAAAGGACCGCACAGCAGCAGACATTCTGACTGAAGTAAAAACCTTGGTTGATCAGGGAGTTATCGAGATAACTTTGCTGGGCCAAAACGTGAATGCCTACGGTGTTGATTTTGGTGATCGCCAAGCATTTGCAAATTTATTGCGTGAATGCGGGAAAATTGAGGGATTAGAGCGCGTTCGCTTTATGTCCCCACATCCCCGAGACTTTACAGATGATGTGATTGAAGCAATGGCCCAGACTCCCAATGTGATGCCTCATCTGCATATGCCTTTGCAATCTGGATCAGATCGAGTTTTGCAGCAGATGCGTCGCTCCTACAGATCAGATCGTTATCTAGGAATTTTAGATCGTGTGCGCACCGCTATTCCACACGCTGCCATAACAACTGACATCATCGTCGGCTTTCCGGGCGAGACTGAAGAGGATTTCCAGGCAACCCTTGATGTTTGCTCAACTGCGCGATTTACCGCGGCATATACATATCAATACTCAAAGCGTCCCGGCACACCGGCAGCAACAATGCCTGATCAGATTACTGATGAGGTCGTTGCAGATCGCTACACCCGTCTTCACAATCATCAGCAGGCTATTTCATTGTCAGTTAATCAAGAAGCAATCGGAACACAGCATAAAATTTTGGTAGGGGATTACGAAGGACGTCGTGATGAAGCCCAATCTCGCTTAACGGGTCGCAGTGAAGATTTCCGATTGGTCCACTTTGACAATAAATTTGTTGCTCGCCCTGGTGATGAAGTGACAGTATCAATCACAGATGCATCAGCGCATTACTTGATTGGCGATCCAATCGCTGTTAGACAGACACGAGGCGCTGAAGCCCATGCTGCTCGCATCGCACAACCTGCGCCTGCATCAACAATGCTTGGAATACCAACGGTTAAACGATGAAATTGATAGTCATCTGTGGCGCAACTGCCACGGGTAAGAGTGATTTGGCTGTAACTCTTGCTCAAGAAATTGATGCTGAGATTATTAACGCAGACTCAATGCAGTTGTACAAAGGCATGGACATCGGTACCGCCAAAATCACTATTGACGAGCGAAAAGGTATTGCTCATCACTTGATGGATCTACTGGATGTTACTCAAGATGCAAATGTTGCTTGGTATCAAGAAACTGCGCGTGCGGCTATCACAGAAATTCATGGCCGTGGGAAAAATGTAATTGTTGTTGGTGGGACAGGTTTGTATATCAAAGCGATCTTAGATGAGCTTAACTTTCCGGACACAGATCCAGTTGTCCGCGCTGAATTAGAGTTGGAGTTTGTGACTAAAGGCATCGGCTCTCTGTTTGAACGATTGGAAAAATTAGATCCCGCTGCAGCACTTGCTATTGATAAGGCAAACTCTCGGCGAGTAATTCGTGCATTAGAGGTCATCAAAATTACTGGTCAGCCATTTACAGCGAATTTGCCTCGAGAAGAGAGTTCTCGTTACCCACACGCACAGCAGTTTGGTTTAGTAATGGATCGAGACGCATTGTCTGAGCGAATTTCCAATCGTGTAGAACGAATGTGGGAAGAAGGATTAGTGGCAGAGGCTGAGAAGTTAATAGCCGCAGGAATTACCCAGGGAGTAACAGCTCAACGCGCGCTGGGATATGCCCAAGTAATTGCACAGATTGAGAGCAAGGTCACCGAAGAAGAAGCAAAGGAAGAGACTAAGCGGGCAACCAGACAATATGCCCGTCGACAAGAAACATGGTTCTCAAGAGATGCGCGTATTACTTGGATCTCTCCCACACAAAATGCACTCCAGCGCATACTTGAATCGATAAACTAACGACAATGATTGCAACATATGGGCACGGTACTGAAAATGACTTCGTCCTCATTTTTGATCCAAAGGATGAAAATTCGATAACAACTGCCCAAACAGCGGCGATTTGCAACCGCGAAACTGGAGTAGGTGCTGACGGGTTGATCCGCATTATTAAGCGTGATGAAAAATGGTTTATGGACTATCGCAACGCAGACGGCTCATTGGCTGAAATGTGCGGTAATGGCATTCGTGTAATGGCTAGGTATCTAGTTGAAAGAGGACATCAACCCGAAGGTATTTTTGCTATTAATACTCGGGATGGAATTAAGCATCTTCGTGTGCCGCTAACAGATGACATCTCAGTCAATATGGGTCAAGTAACTGATGAAGATGAAGCAATTACAGCAGCAACTAACGGGCACATATGGAATGGTTACAACATCAGCGTTGGCAATCCTCATGCCGTTGTATTCGTTGATGATATGGCGGACATTGGAGCGCTAGATGTTGCTCCTATTGTGCGCCCACGCGATTCATACCCTGAAGGTGTGAACGTGGAATTTGTGAAGATTCTTGAAGGCAACACAATTGCAATGCGAGTATTTGAACGTGGATCTGGTGAAACTCGTTCATGTGGTACTGGTACATGCGCTGTGGCTCTTGCAGCAACTGTGCATACAAAAGCGAAGCTTCCGGCAACATGGATTATTACGCCACCAGGTGGACGGCTAGAAGTTTCAATCGATGGACATTCCAATGCGACGCTCACTGGGCCTGCGCTTTTGATTCGTGATGTGGATATCTCGGGGTTTTTGGTTGAGTAAGGATTTCGATGACGAGTTCGAGTCATTGCTGCGTGAAAGCGCCCGAGTTGCTGCTGAATATGATGCTAGCGACGAAGATGAACATAGCGACCAATCTCAAGAATTAGCGGAGCGTCATGCGCTGCGCCGTGTCAAAGGCTTTTCAACTGAGCTTCAAGATATTTCTGAAGCTGAATATCGCCAACTACAACTTGAACGAGTTGTGTTAGTTGGTGTGTGGACCGAAGGAACAATTAAAGATGCTGAAAACTCACTAGCAGAGCTCAAAGCTTTAGCAGAGACGGCTGGTTCAGAAGTATTAGAGGGTTTAATTCAAAGACGAGATAAACCGGATCCTGCAACCTATATCGGTTCAGGAAAGGTTATAGAGCTAAAACAAGTTGTTATGTCTACGGGTGCTGACACAGTTGTTTGTGATGGAGAACTTTCTCCTTCACAACTTCGACAATTAGAAGATAAGTTGAAGGTTAAGGTTGTAGATCGCACCGCTTTGATTTTGGATATTTTTGCGCAGCACGCAAAGAGTAAAGAGGGTAAGGCTCAGGTTGAACTTGCCCAGATTGCATATCTATTGCCCCGTCTTCGAGGTTGGGGAGATTCGCTGTCTCGACAGGTAGGTGGTCGAGCAGCAGGTGGTGCTGGTATTGGTGGTCGTGGACCAGGTGAAACAAAGATCGAAACTGATAGACGTCGTATCAGAGACAAGATGGCAAAACTTCGTCGTGAAATTGCCGAGATGAAGGTGTCACGAGATACCAAGCGGCAAGAGCGTCGTCGATTTAATATCCCATCAGTTGCGATCGCGGGCTATACCAATGCGGGTAAATCATCATTACTCAATAAGTTAACTAATGCAGGAGTTCTAGTAGAGGACGCACTTTTTGCGACTCTAGATCCGACTGTCCGTAAATCTGAAACAGCCGATGGTCGCGTTTACACATTGAGTGACACAGTTGGCTTTGTTCGCCATCTTCCACATCAATTGATTGATGCCTTCAAGTCAACACTTGAAGAAGTGTCTGAAGCAGATCTCATCGTGCATGTCGTCGATGGATCACACCCTGATCCATTTGAGCAAATTCGAGCAGTCAGATTAGTCATCGATGAAATCGGTGGCAAAGAAATTCCCGAAATTATTGCAATCAATAAGGTAGATGTAGCTGATCCGGCAGTGATTATTGAAATTTTGCGCAAAGAACCCAACAGTTATGCATTTTCAGTGCGAACAGGGTTTGGAGTCGAAGGTTTATTACATGCAATTGAGGCCTCGCTGCCCAGACCTTCAATCGAGATTAATGTTGTAATTCCTTACGATCGAGGAGACTTGGTCCACGCAATTCATGAAAGTGGAGAAATCTTTTCAGAGCAGTACTTGCCTGAAGGAACTTCGATTCACGCTCGCGTTAACGGGGGATTGGCTCAAAGAATCGAGAATTCCCACACAAGTGGGCAATAACACCGACACACCGCCCCATATATCCTCCATAACCCAGTCAAATGCGCCATGATGCGCCCGTTAGCAGTTATTACGATTTATTGAAAGGCGGTGAGAGCAATGGCAACAGATTACGACACACCCAGAAAAACTGATGAGGAACTTCATGAGGAGTCTCTAGAAGAACTCAAGGCCAAGCGTGTTGATGCTCAATCCGGTCAGATCGATGTCGATGAAGCAGAAGCTGCAGAAAGTCTTGAATTACCTGGTGCAGATTTATCAGGAGAAGAGTTAGCGGTTCGAGTTGTCCCAAAGCAAGTTGATGAGTTCACATGCTCACGATGCTTCTTGGTTCACCATGTTACTCAACTTGCTAAGGGTGAAGGCGCTAAAGCTGTTTGTAAAGAGTGCAATTAGTTCTCTAGATTTACTTCTTTAAAGCTTTTATTAATTCAGCTCCTCGATTACTACTAATCAACCAATATGGCGTTGGATCGTTTATGTCTTTGATTTCTACCTGAATTCCTTGTTGTGCCCAAAACCTGATTGCTAGAAATGCTCGGGGATCTGCGTCCCGAGTTCTAACGCGTTTGATGGCTTCATTATCTAAATAGACAGAATCACCGATAAATCCAAGCGCTATATGTGCCTTGCCAACTCTTAGTTCCATTTCATCAACTTCGATTACCAAGGCAGTCGCAGAATAATTCCAGACCAGAGCAGCGGTAAGAACTACAAGTGAGATTAACGCAGCACCGTTTCCAAGGGCAGCCCATAACGAGATTACCAAAGTGAGCATGAAGAAGTAAACAATGGCAAGAAGCCATAGTGGTGCACGTATCACTTCGTGGTAACGCATGGGAGTTACCGTATCGGATATGAAGGCGGTAACCTTGCCATATGGCTCGGATTCCAAGCACAACAGCTCCTGAAGGATCACCTATTCCGGAGCGTCATGAATTAGCTCCCGTAGTAGGTTCAAAAATTCCATCACACTTTGGGCATTGTTTCGGGTGCGGAGAATTACATCCCACTGGCTTGCATCTTGTTGCATATGCTGGTGAAGGCTTAGAAATCACCGCCAAATTTACAGTCAATGAAAATCATCAGGGGGCGCCTGGTCTAGCTCATGGTGGACTCTTGTCTTTGGCTTTTGATGAAGCGCTCGGAAAATTGATGTGGTTGCTGCGCTCACCAGCGGTGACAGGCCGTTTAGAAACTGATTTCATTAAGCCAGTTCCTGTGGGGAGTACATTGCATATCACTGCAGAAATTACAGGACAGGTAAATCGTAAGGTTTATACATCAGCTATTGGTCGTTTAAATTCTGCAGATGGCGAAATCGCTGTGCGAGCAGCAGCGCTTTATATAACTGTCCCTATGGATCACTTCATGAATAACGCGCCTAAAGAGTATTTAGAGCAAATGGCAAAGACACCTGAATTAATGGCATTTGTTGATCCAACTTTCGAGATTAACCCATAACTATGGCGAATGTGCAGGTTTTAATAACACGTTTAGATCCTTCGGTACCGCTTCCGGTATATGCCAAGGGTGGAGATGCTGGGGCAGATATTGTTACTCGAGTTGATGTGACCTTGCAGCCAGGGGAGCGTGCATTGGTTCCTACGGGTATCGCAATTGCATTACCTGATGGTTATGTGGCATTAGTTCACCCGCGATCAGGGTTAGCAATTAAACATGGCGTAACAATGGTCAATGCTCCAGGAACTGTAGATGCTGGATATCGCGGTGAATTGCAATGCATCATGATTAACCACGACCCTAAAGAAGCAATTACATTCCACAAAGGTGATCGAATTGCGCAGTTGGTAATTCAAAGAGTAGAACGTGCAGAGTTTATTGAGGTTAAAGATTTGCCTGGTTCTGGCCGTGGCACAGGTGGCTTTGGATCTACGGACAAATTATGAGTCAACACAATGATGATCGCGACAAGGTTATTGGGGCGCTAGGTGGCACCAAAGGTTTAATTGATTCAGGTCTACCTGCGATCGTATTTTTGGTTGCTTTCAATGTAACCGATGATTTAAGGACAGCAATCTGGGGAGCTCTAGGACTCTCACTTGTACTTTCCATTTATCGACTAGCTCGTAAAGACACCATCCAACATTCAATTTCTGGTGTGATCGGTGTCTTGATTTGTGCATATTTTGCTAATCGCAGTGGTAATGCAACTGATTTTTATATTCCAAAGCTTCTGACAAACCTTGGGTATGGAAGCGTGTATTTGATCGCCAATCTTGTTGGATGGCCGATTTTAGGCGTTGTTCTTGGCCCTCTACTTGGCGAGAACCTGACCTGGCGGAAAAATCCTGCTCGCAAAAAAATGTATTTAAAAGCTAGTTGGATTTGGGTTGCAATGTTCTTCTCTCGCATCGTGGTCCAATATCCTCTATACAAGAGTGGAAATGTAAACTTGTTAGGAACAGTTAACTTAGCAATGGGATATCCGTTATTCTTTGCAGCTGGCTACGGAACTTGGTTAGTCATTAAATCTGAACCGCCGGTCGAACGCCCTAGCGTTTAGGAAATAAAGCACGCTTTAATCTGAGCCTCAGCATCGGCTGAAGCAATAAAGAGCAATTCATCTCCTGCTGCAAACACATCGTGAGCCTGTGCAGTAATCACTCTGCCATCTCGAACGATGGCTGCAATTGCAGCATTTTCTGGAAGTTCAATCTCTTCCACAGTTTTTCCAATACATGCTGATCCATCTGGAAGGGTCAGCTCCACAAGGTTTGCTTGGCCTTTTCTAAATGAGAATAGGCGGACAACATCGCCAACACTGACAGCCTCTTCAACGAGGGCAGAAATAATGCGCGGTGTGGAAACAGCAACATCTACACCCCATGAAGAATCAAAGAGCCATTCATTTTTTGGGTGATTAATTCTGGCTATAACTCGGGGTACTCCATATTCAGTCTTGCCAAGTAGTGATGTAACAAGGTTTGCTTTGTCATCACCGGTTGCTGCCACTAATACTTGGCAGTTATTTAGATGCGCGTTATCTAAGGATGTAATTTCACATGCATCTGCCATAAGCCATTCAGCATCTGGGACGCTTTCTAATTTCAAAGCTTTTGGATCTTTGTCGATCAAGAGAACTTGATGACCATTATCTAAAAGCTCGCGAGCAATAGCTCGTCCAACATTTCCGGCGCCTGCTATTGCAATTCTCATTGACGTTCACCTTCTGGGCTACTTGCAAGGATTTCCTCGGTTCGGGCTACATCTGTTTCTGAGACCATCACGTGGATCAGATCACCTTGCTGTAAGACAGTGTGTTCATCGGGAATTAAGCCTTTACCTAGGCGTGTAATGAATGCAACGCGCGCAGGTGTCAGAGCGTCAATCAAAAGGATGGGGCGGCCGTTCCATGAGCTATGTGGATGCACTTCGCACAGTTGGATTACGCCTGTTGCATCGCGCCACTCAGATCTAGAACCTTCTGGCGCAAGACGTCTAAGAATTTGATCAGTCGTCCACAAAACGGTTGCAACAGTTGGAATACCTAAGCGCTGATAAATTTCTGCGCGTCCTGGATCATAAATACGTGCAACAACATTTTGAATACCGTACATTTCGCGGGCCACCCGTGCTGCGAGAATATTTGAGTTGTCACCATTACTCACAGCGGCGAAAGCGTTTGCATCTTGAATACCTGCCTCAAGAAGAACTTCGCGATCAAAGCCAACACCTGTGACTGTGCGTCCCTTGAAATTTGGACCTAGTCGGCGAAATGCTTCACGAGCCTGGTCGATGACTGCGACTGTATGACCGGCTGCTTCGAGTTCGGTAGCGAGTGAGGAACCAACTCGACCGCAACCCATGATGACTACGTGCACAGGAGGTAACTTACACCCATAGGCTTACATCCATGGCATCAAACAAGAGTTCGGCCCTAAAAACTGGAGATCTCATACAGGTCACCATCGAAAAAGTGGCGCATGGAGGACACTTTATTGCGCGTCATGACGGGGCGGTGATCTTTGTTCGACATGCGATTCCGGGTGAAAAGTGCACTATTCAAATCACAAGTACTGGATCATCCTTTAATCGCGCAGATGTGGTTTCAGTTGAAGCGCCATCTGAGTTCCGTGTTCAAGCTCCTTGCTCATTTGCCCATAGGAATGGTTGCGGAGGGTGCGATTTCCAGCACATTTCAGCAGAACATCAGCGGACATTAAAATCAGATGTAATTGCTGAGCAATTTTCACGTATTGCAAAAATGGAGATGCGAATAGATGTTGAAGAAGTTGGTGAAAGTACCCATTGGCGAACACGCGCAATCGCCACTACTGACCAAAATGGAAAATTGGGATTTTATAAGTCCAGATCACACTCAATAGCACCGGTGACTGATTGCATCATTTGTGTTGAGGGTATGAACTTTTCCGAAATTGCCAGTCGAGACTTGAAAGGTGATGTCCGAGTTGAAATTAGTACATCAAACACGAGGGAACGCTCTATCGCTTTAGCGCCCACACGAGGTGAGGAAAAAGCACGATTAACTGAAGGCCCTTCGGTGCTTCATGAGAATGTATTGGGTAGATCATTAGAAGTGAGTCAAGAGTCATTTTGGCAGAGTCACAAAAAAGCACCAGAGGTGTTGACCCAAGTGGTACTTGATTTTGCACAATTAAAGACTGGTGAACACGTTTTAGATCTCTATGGGGGCGTTGGATTATTTGCTGCTGCGATCTTAGATGCTGTTGGTCCAACAGGACATGTTGATTTAATTGAAGGCAGCAAGGTTGCTACAGCAGATGCTGCCCGTAATTTTGCTTCATCTTCGAATATAACTATTGCAACTGGTGATGTCGCACAGTTATTGCCAAGAATCACGGCAGCAGATGTAGTTGTTTTAGATCCGCCTCGAGATGGAGCAGGCAAGGAAACTGTTGCTCACATAGCGAGATTGGCACCTCGTGCAATTGTGTATGTGGCATGCGACCCGGCCGCGTTGGCCAGAGATACCGCCTATCTTGCAGATCACAGTTATTCACTGGTAAAAGTGCGTGCTTTTGATCTCTTTCCAATGACACATCACATCGAATGTGTTGCCCTGTATACGCGCGCTGAGGTATCTTCAGCACTCTAAAGGCTTCTACGAAGGGCAAATAATGAGTAAAAACTCTTTCAACGCACAAAAGAATCTAGATGTTGCGGGCAAGAGTTTCGAGATTTTTGATATCTCTACAATTGAAGGTGCTTCAAACCTTCCCTACAGCCTTAAAGTCCTGCTAGAAAACTTACTTCGGACCGAAGATGGTGCCAACATCACCGCTGACCACATCAAGGTACTCGCCTCGTGGGATCCAGCTGTAGAGCCAGATACTGAAATTCAATTTACTCCTGCACGTGTTCTTATGCAGGACTTCACCGGAGTTCCTTGTGTTGTTGATCTTGCGACAATGCGCGAAGCAATTGTCGAACTAGGGGGAGATGCTTCAAAGGTAAACCCTCTGGCACCAGCCGAGCTCGTCATCGATCACTCTGTTATTGCAGATCGGTTCGGAAGCAAGGATTCACTTGAGCAGAATATGAACATTGAATATGAGCGGAACCAAGAGCGTTATCGCTTTTTGCGTTGGGGGCAGACCGCCTTTGATGAGTTCAAGGTAGTTCCACCCGGAACAGGAATTGTTCATCAGGTAAATATTGAATACTTGGCACGTATTGTTATGACTCGCACCGTTAACGGGACTTTTCGCGCATACCCTGACACTGTTGTGGGTACAGATTCACACACAACCATGGTTAACGGATTAGGTGTCCTTGGCTGGGGTGTTGGAGGAATCGAGGCAGAAGCAGCGTTGCTAGGTCAGCCAGTTTCAATGTTGATTCCGCGCGTGGTTGGTTTCAAGCTGACTGGTGCTTTGCCACTGGGCACAACAGCAACTGATATGGCTTTAACTATCACTGAAATTTTGCGAAAAGTTGGCGTTGTTGGAAAGTTTGTGGAGTTCTTTGGCCCAGGAGTTACAACAGTTCCTATGGCTAACCGAACCACAATTGGAAACATGAGTCCTGAATATGGTTCAACATGTGCAATATTCCCAATTGATGAAGAAACACTTCGTTACCTGCGCCTTACAGGCCGCAGTGATGATCAGGTCGCATTAGTTGAGCAGTATGCAAAGAAGCAGGGAATGTGGCATGACCCTTCAGTTGAACCACGTTTTTCTCAGGTTGTAGAGCTCGATCTTGCAACTATTGTTCCTTCAATTTCAGGACCAAAGCGTCCGCAGGATCGCATTTCTCTGAGTGATTCTAAGAGCGCGTTTGAAAAGGTCGTTCCAACATATTTCAGTGACAAGACCGCAAAGGGTGAAGTAACCGCCGGATCAACTCGCGTTAAAAATGGCGATGTTGTCATTGCATCTATTACTTCATGTACTAACACATCAAATCCATCTGTAATGATCGGTGCTGCACTGCTTGCTAAGAAAGCTGTTGAAAAGGGACTTAAATCTAAGCCTTGGGTCAAGACAACTCTTGCTCCAGGATCAAAGGTAGTGACTGATTATTACGATCGTGCAGATTTAACTCGATACATGGACGAACTTGGATTCCATCTGGTCGGTTATGGATGTGTCACATGTATCGGTAACTCTGGCCCACTTCCGATTGATATTAGCAAGGCGATCAATGAATCTGATTTAGCAGTGACGGCAGTTTTGTCAGGTAACAGAAACTTTGAAGGGCGAATCAGCCCAGATGTGAAAATGAACTACCTCGCGTCCCCTCCGCTAGTAGTTGCTTATGCAATTGCCGGCACAATGGATCATGATTTTGAAACTGATTCATTGGGTAAGGACACAGCAGGAAACGATGTTTTCCTAAAGGATATCTGGCCAACCCCACAAGAAATCCAAACCGTTATTGACTCTTCAATCACATCAGAGATGTTTAAAAAGGATTACGCAACTGTCTTTGAAGGCGATCACCGCTGGAAGTCACTAGCAACCCCAACAGGAAAAGTTTTTGAGTGGGATGCCAAATCAACATATGTTCGTAAGCCTCCTTACTTTGAAGGAATGCCTAAAGAGCCAACGCCTGTAAAAGATATATCTGGTGCTCGTGTGTTGGCAGTTCTGGGTGATTCAGTAACAACAGATCACATTTCTCCTGCTGGAAATATCAAGGCTGATTCACCTGCAGGAAAGTACCTCGCAGAGCATGGAATTGATCGCGCAGACTTCAATTCATATGGCTCACGTCGAGGTAACCACGAGATCATGATTCGTGGAACATTTGCCAACATTCGCTTAAAGAACTTACTTCTAGATGGTGTTGAGGGTGGATTTACTCGCAACTTCTTATCTGGCGGAGAACAAACAACAATTTATGATGCATCTGTTGCATACCAAGCTGCTGGCACACCTCTCGTAATCCTTGCTGGAAAAGAGTATGGATCAGGATCTTCACGCGACTGGGCTGCAAAGGGCACAGCGTTATTAGGTGTTCGCGCAGTTATCGCCGAGAGCTTTGAACGTATTCACCGCTCCAACTTGATCGGTATGGGTGTCTTGCCATTGCAGTTTAAGGATGGCGAAACTGCTGCATCATTAGGACTCAATGGAACTGAAACTTTTGCAATCACTGGAATCACTGCACTCAACAGTGGGGGAGTTCCAAAGGAGCTAACTGTGACTGCAGGGTCAATTACATTTACTGCAAAGGTTCGCATTGACACACCAGGTGAAGCTGATTACTACCGCCACGGTGGGATCATGCAGTATGTATTGCGCTCACTTCTCTAATAACTACATTAGTTATTAAGCAGGAAGTGAAGCAACACCCTTTTCATGGAAGCGCTTGCCTGTTACTGATTCGCTAATTCCTTCGCGATCCAGGTACGGCAAAATTCCTCCAAGATGCATCGGCCATCCAGCACCCATCAACATGCACAGATCAATCTCTGCTGGTGTTGAAACAACGCCCTCATCAAGCATTGCGCGGGCTTCTTCAGCTAACGCCTTCAAAGCACGCGTACAAACCTGCTCTGCTGTCGATGGGGTTGTTCCCTTTTCAACAAGAGCCATTGCTGCAGGATTAGCACCGACTGATCCATCATCATTTTTGATGTAGAAGTGTCGAACTCCTTCTTTAACCATACGTTGCATAGTCGGAGAGATTCGGTAGCGAGGACCAAGGTTATTGTGCAGAGTCTCTGACACGTGCAAAGCCACACCTGGACCAACAAGATCAAGTAATTGGAATGGAGACATCGGGAAACCGATTTCCATCATCGCTGAATCTGCAACAACAGTCGATGTTCCTTCATCGACCGCATCTGTTACCTCACCCATAAAGCGCGTGAGCAAACGGTTAACAACAAAACCTGGAGCGTCTTTACAGATAATCATTGTCTTTTTGAGCTCTTTGCCAACTGCAATTGCAGTCGCTGTAGTTGCATCATCTGTCGTTGATGTACGTGCAACTTCAAGTAGTGGCATAACTGCAACTGGATTGAAGAAGTGGAAGCCAACGACGCGCTCAGGATTCTTCAAACCTTCAGTCATACGTTCTACCGATAGGGAAGAGGTATTAGTAGCCAAGACACATTCAGGAGAAACGATTGTCTCTAACTTCTTAAACAGATCCTGCTTTAGTGAAAGTTCTTCGAAAATTGCCTCAATAATGAAGTCGCAGCCTGCAAAAACTGATTGATCAGCCGATCCTGAAACTAGTGATGAGAGACGACCAGCAGCTTCAGCGCTCATGCGCTTTTTTTCAACTAGCTTCGCTAATTCATTTTTAACCCAAGCAACACCTTTATCTGCGCGCTCTTGATCAATATCTGTCATAACTACTGGACACTTCAGGTTACGAACCATAAGTAGTGCCAATTGAGATGCCATGAGTCCTGCACCAACAACACCGACCTTTGTCACCTTGCGCGCCAATGCTGGCTTTGGAGCACCTTCAACCTTTTTGCGTTTCTTTTGAATCAAGTTAAATGCATATAAGGAAGAACGAAGCGGATCAGACATAGTCAGATCCCCAAGTGCCTGATCTTCTGCATCAAAACCTTGACCTAATGTATTGCTCTTAGCTGCAGCGATAAGTTCAAGTGCTCGCATGGGTGCGGCAATAGTTGCTCCACCATACTTTTTTAAGGCTGCTGCTTTTCCAGCAGCCAACGCTGTATCCCACGCAGCATCATTGCTGTAGTCAACACGATCAATTTTTGTAGTGCCGTTAAGCACGCCAACTGCAAAACCAATAGAACGCTCCAGGAAATCTGCTGGATCAAAGACCACATCAACCACACCAAGTTTCAAAGCATCTTTGGCTTTCAACATTGTGTTGTTGTTAAGTGCATTAAGCAAAATGACTTGTACTGCACGTTCTGGACCAATTAACTTAGGCAAAATAGTGGCTCCGCCCCAACCCGGAATCAACCCTAGAAATACTTCAGGCAGTCCGGTGAGTGCTGTTGATGAAAGGGTGCGGTAGTGGCTATGCAAGCCAACTTCTAATCCGCCGCCAAGTGCCAATCCGTTAATAAATGAAAAGACCGGAATCTTTGATTCACCTAAACGGCGAAAAACATCATGTCCAAGCTTTCCGAAGGCCAAAGATTGGCTTCGCTCTGTTAGAAATGAAATTCCTGAAAGATCAGCACCGGCAGCAAAAATAAATGGTTTTCCAGTGATCGCAATTGCGGAAGGTTTACGACCAATCGCATCTGTAATCGCATCATTTAACGCATTCAGAGAAAGTGCCCCAAAAGTATTTGGACGATTGTGGTCGTGTCCGTTATCTAAAGTAATAAGGGCCATTGTTCCTTTGCCACCAAAAGCAGACAGATCAATATCTCGAACAAGTGCGTTGGTAACAACCTCTTCAGGTGCTCCAGCTGGAAGTGTCATTTCTGCACTCATAATTACTTAGCTCCCTTAAAGTTAGGGTTTTCCCAAATGACAGTGCCACCCATTCCGAGTCCGATGCACATAGTTGTGATGCCATATCGAACTTCTGGTTGTGCTTCAAAGGTGCGAGCTAGGTTAAGAATTAAGCGAACACCAGATGATGCCAATGGATGGCCAACTGCAATGGCCCCACCGTATGGGTTTACGCGAGGATCATCATCTGCAATTCCAAAGTGATCTAAGAACGCAATAACCTGGACTGCAAAAGCCTCATTAACTTCAAATGCGCCAATGTCCTCGATCTTTAACCCTGCTTGCTTAAGCGCTTTAAGAGTTGAAGGAACTGGCCCGTAACCCATGATCTCTGGTTCAACACCGGCAAATGCATAGGTAACCATTTTCGCCTTGATTGTTAATCCAAGTTCTAAAGCTTTTTCTTCACTCGCAAGTATTGCTGCGGTTGCGCCATCATTTAGACCAGATGAGTTTCCTGGTGTTACTCGACCTGCTGGACGAAATGGTGTCTTTAATCCTGCAAGACCTTCCATGGTTGTTTGTGGGCGTGGTGCTTCATCAACGGTTGCAACGGTCCAACCAAGTTCTGCGCTGCGCGCAGCGGTTGGAATTAAATCTCTTTGGATCTTTCCATCTGCATAAGCCTTGGCAGTTTTTAGCTGCGAGTTCATTGCATAGCGATCGGCACGCTCTTTTGTTAATTGAGGGAAGCGATCATGCAATCTTTCTGCAGTTGAGCCCATCGCGAGTGCATCTTGTTCAACAATTCGCTCCGCTAAGTACCGTGGATTTGGATCCATGAGTTCTCCCATTGGATGGTTACCCATGTGCTCCACACCGCCAGCAATTGCAATTTCATTTGTTCCCATAGCAATCGCACCGGCAATAGTTGTTACAGCAGTTAATGCACCTGCGCACCAACGATCAATTGAATATCCGGGAACTGTGTTTGGTAATCCTGATAGAAGTGCGGCGCTGCGGCCAATGTTCATTCCCTGATCACCAGTTTGAGTTGCAGCTGCGATAGCAACATCTTCAATTGATGCTGGATTAACCTTTGGATTGCGCTCTAATAATCCACGTATTGCGCGAACCATCAGATCATCTGCACGAGTACCGGCATACATGCCTCCGGCCTTTCCAAAAGGAGTACGGACGGCATCAACAAGGACAACTGTGCGGGACATGGAACTTCCTTTACCTAGGGCGTGGCCCAAATGTTACTCGTCAGTAAGGGTTTAGGACAGTAGCGAATTAAGCGCTAACCGATGTCTTCACACGTGGCTTAGACAGGTACGGAACCAGTACTGAGCCCAAATACAGGACATAGACAGCCAATTGGAGCCATGAGGTAGTTGTATCAAAGCCGATGGTGCCAGACAGAGATGCTCCCATAATCGAATCCTTAGCGATAAATGAGGTCACATCCCATGCAAAGGCATCTGGACCTGGAAGGAATCCGAGCTCTTGGAATTCATGCACTCCATAGGACAAGACGCCAGCTGCAACGATAATCAAAGCCACACCTGAGTAGGTGAAGAACTTTGAAAGGTTCAATCTGATCGCACTCTTGTAGATCAAATATCCAAGAGTGATTGAGACAGCAAATCCTAAAATCAAACCGACTGTAGAGCTAGTTACATCTTCAACTGTTTGGAAGTTTGAGTAAACAAATAATGATGTTTCAAGACCTTCTCGAATAACAGCGAAAAACGCTGCCCCAGCAAGGGCTAGAGGCCCTGCACTTACTGCGCTATCTACTTTGCCTTGTAGATCATTGCGAAGATTGCGAGCAGTGCGCTTCATCCAGAAAACCATCCACGTTACTAACGCAACGGCAATAAAAGATGTGACACCAGCAAAAAGCTCTTCTCCACGATCGCTCAGTGACACAGATGTGTACGTTAGAAAGGCGCCCAGTCCGAAACTCGCGACGACCGCGGTAACTACACCAGTCCACAAGGGCTTTAAGTAACCCTTGCGATTGGTCTTAACGATGTAGGCGACAAGAATTCCAACGATGAGACAGGCTTCGAGGCCTTCTCGTAGAGCAATAATGAATGTACTGAGCATGGTTCAAAATCTAAGGTAAAAAGGGTAATTACGCAACTCTTATGTTGCGTAATTCAGGCCTCCTCAGGCGTGGTTTCCGTCACTTCAGCCGCTGGCACCTCTGGAACGGGAACTGGTTCCTTTTCCAGCAGGGCGGCAGCAAGTGCTGGAGCCACGAGGGCTATCTGCCATTGACGGGCACCTAACTCAGTTAATGCGTGTTCGACAGCGGTGATGGAGAGAGTTTCTGTTGCACCATTTGGAGGTTTCCAACACACTCTTCGAACATGCTCGGGGGTAATTAAATTTTCTACCGGAATTTCATTCTCTTGGGCAATGAGTTCAATTGCAGCACGCGCATGAGAAAGGGGTGCGAACTTTTCTGGAAATTTATCCCGCCACAATTTTATCGGAGGCAAGGTATCTGCATTTGTTCGCATTGCTGGCCATTGCTCATCTGGCAGCGCAACAGCCGTTGAGACACTTGAAAGCCACAGCGGCAAATTTTCTAACCATCTGGCCCTTAGCCCAAGAGGACGCAGAGCCTTTTCAAATTCTTTCTTGGTAACAGATGCCGCCATGGCAAGTTCAACAATTGCAGTGTCATTGAGCAGCTTTCCAGGAGCGATATCTTGTTCAGAGGCAACACGATCGCGGGCGACCCATAACTCTTTAATGATTGCGAGCTGATCACGACGCTTGATCTTATGCATGCCTGAAGTGCGCCTCCACGGATCAACGCGCGGGGGAGCAGGTGGTGCTGTAAGAATAGATGCAAACTCTTCTAGTGCCCATGACAATTTATTCGACTTCTCTAAAATCTCATACATAATGTCTCTGAGCTCTACAAGCAGCTCTACATCCAATGCAGCATAAGTCAGCCACTCTTGTGGCAAAGGACGAGCAGACCAATCTGCGGCGCTATGTTCTTTTGCTAAAGAAACTCCCATAAGAGTTTCAAGTAGTAGACCTAAACCAACACGTGGCAAACCAGCGATTCTGCCTGCTAATTCAGTGTCAAAGAGTCGATTTGGATTAATGCCTAATTCGCGTAGGCAGGGTAAGTCTTGGGTGCTTGCATGCAAGATGACTTCATGAGTGTTTAACAAAGTATTGAGTTCTGCAAAAAGGTCATGACCAGGGCCAAAAGGAATTGGATCAATAAGGTGTAAACCACCATTGTTTCTCTTAATCTGGATTAGGTATGCACGTGCGCTATATCTAAACCCTGAAGCACGTTCAGCATCAACTGCAAATGGTCCGTGACCTTGTGCCAATTGCCCGAGCGCATCTTTGAATCTGGATTCGGTATCGATTACCGGTGGCGTTCCCTCGGCAGGGCGCAGTAAAGGTACTACAACGATTTCTTCGCTCATAATTATTGTCGACGCGCAGATGAAATAGCAGAGACTCCTTCAGGTACGGGTGGCAATCCTGCAACCTCTGATATTAAGTTGCACCAACTTTCAATGTGCTTTATTAATTCCTGTGGTTCAGTGATGATTGGCGTCCAGGAAGCTCGGATTTCAATTTCGGCATCATCGTTACGAGGAGAAAGTTTGCCGAAGGAAGCACTAGACACACGTGTAACAGTTCCACTAGGTGCATTGAAAGCGCATTGATTTCTCTCCAATGATTCCAGAAACCAGCTCCAGCCAATTTCAGGCAACAAGGGATCTTCTTGCATTACTGGATCTACATCAGCGCTCACAAAAGTAACACAGCGGAATTCGCCATCCCATGTGGCCTGTCCACCTGGTTCGTGCAGCAGGACAAAGCGACCATTTGCAACTTCATCCTCTTCATCGGCTAACAGTCCATTAGAGACATCAGCGGAGAATGCAAAGGCAAATGTTGCTAATTTTTGAGGGGCGGGCACTTCTATAAGTGCGACCTCAGCCCGCGGGGTAAATGTGCGAAGTTGATCCACTAACCGCTCAAAAGCATTCGCATCCATTACCTCAGGATAAAGAATTAACACAGCATTTTATGGGAGGCGGGGCGGTAACCTTGCGCAATGGCTTCGCTATTGGCGCTACTTTCAAGTGCAATGTGGGGGACGGCAGATTTTTTCGCCGGGCGCCTTAGCAAGAAACATCATCCATTTGCAGTCCTTGGTTTTTCTCAAGTCTTTGGTTTGCTTGTCGGAGTATTGATAGTTGTTATCTCCGGAAGTTGGCAAGGCAAAGTATTAGGTTTCGATGGTTTTTTGATTCCAGGTGCACTTGCCGGACTGTTTGGCTATATCGGACTTGCATGTTTGTATGAAGGATTATCAACTGGTCGCATGGGTGTTGTTTCACCAATAAGCTCATTAAGCACCGTTATTCCATTGGCATATGCACTGATTACAGGTGATGTCCTTTCAACAATAACTTTATTTGGCGTAGTAATTGCTTTAGTTGGAGTCTTTTGCGCAAGCGGCCCAGAACTATCTCAAGGACTTCCGTTAAAGCCGATTCTTCTAGCTTTAGGAGCTGCAGCTGGTTTTGGTTTAGCGCTTACATTTATCGCTATTGGGTCTCAAAGCAGTGCATTGCTGACAATGGTCTCGATGCGTGGTGCAACATTTTTCGTCACGATCTCTTTGGCAATTAAATTTAAGACGTCAGGTAATTTCGATAAGAAAGCAATCCCTCTACTTTTCTTTATTGGTGCAGCAGATTTTATTGCGAATTTACTCCTTGGAATTGCCTGCACTAAGGGGCTTGTTTCAGTTGCAATGGTTTTTGGTTCCTTATATCCGATTGCCACTGCAGTTCTGGCCTATAAGTTCTTGCAGGAAAGGCTGCACAGAGTTCAATACATTGGTATTGCTCTAGCTGTTGCAGGAGTTTCGATTATTTCAGCCTTCTAATTGCGAGCTGAGTAAAAAATAGTTCCTTCGACCTCGTGAGATGTGCTGTGTGTAAATTTTGCTAGCAGCCCTTTCCAGTCGATGCGCTCATCGCCTCCTGACGCAGGGGTAACACTGAGTTCAAGTTGGTCGATGACTGCGTGATCGATCAGTTCATTGATCATTGTTATGCCGCCCTCAATCAAAATCTTTTCACCAAATTGCTTGCGGGCTTTTTCAACTGCTTGCACTGGAGAACAATTCCACAGTAGGGCCAGGTGATTGCCTTGAACTGGATTTACAAGAGATCGCGAAATCACGACTAGAGGAACTGGGGTCCGGTTATATGGTTCATGGCGGGCGGTATTGCCGCCAATAATGATGCAATCCACCTCACGACGACGCTGAAGAAATACTTGGCGATCGGCTGCGGAGCTAACGCCGGCTGATCGGCTCTCTTTAGAGGTTGAGCCATCAGATCCAACGACAAGGGTTGCAACGATGCTCACGCGGGCAAGTATTGCTTACGCCAGCTTTTTTCTCTCAAGAAATCTGTCAGTGGCAGCCTTTACATTTATGTCCATGATCATCGATTGCAATAAATGCACCATGGCTACGATCGCCTGTAACACATGCGTCGTCGCCTTTTTCCTCGAACCCTCAGCTGATATCAGCGATGCAACACTCTCGGCGCTCACCGTTCTTGCCGACAGTGGACTGACCCCACCACTGCAGTTTGACGCTCGTGGGGCTTAGGGTGGTTGGAATTTAAAGCGCTTTTAAGGCCATGAGGTTGAGATTGGGGCGCAGGCGAGGTTAGCCTTGTGCACATGTCTTTTTCCCTGCGTGTAAGAGTTACCACCAGTAGTTCTCCTGGTAGAAAATCATTGCTTGGAGACGGCCGTTTCTAATCCCGTTCTGTTTGTCACCAATGACTTTGGTCCACGAGCCGGTGGCATAGAAACTTTCATCATTGGATTGATTCAACGTCGCCCATATGGTCAAACCATTGTCTACACATCCGCCCAAGCAAACTGCGAACAATATGATGCTGAGTGGCTGGCTAATTACGGAGTCCGGGTCATTCGGGATCGATCAAAAATTCTTTTGCCAACTCCGAGAGTTTTGTTTCATTTAAAAAAGATTATCCGCAAGGAAGGTATTACAACAGCAGCTTTCGGAGCCGCAGCTCCACTTGGACTTCTATCTGCTGGTATGAAGCGCTCCGGGGTCAAACGAACAGTTGCTCTTACGCACGGACATGAAGTGTGGTGGGCAAAAGTTTTTCCATTCAATCTATTGCTGTGTCGAATTGGTTCAACAGTTGATGTGCTCACATATTTGGGAGAGTTTACTCGTAACGCGATCTCAAAGGCGCTAACTGCCCATGCGATATCAGAAATGGTAAAAATTGCCCCCGGAATCGACATTGATCACTTTTTTCCAACCGATGCAACAGCTCTTCGACAATCATTGGGATTGTCAGAGAAGAAAGTAATTGTCTCTGTTGGGCGCTTAGTTCATCGTAAAGGTCAAGATCGCTTAATTGAGGCTATGCCCGAGATTCTAAAAAGTGTGCCATCAGCACATCTATTGCTAATTGGAGAAGGTCCTTACAGAGAGCACCTAGAAAAGCTAGTCAAGGAACACGAACTCAATACGTCAATTACTTTTATAGGCAGAATTCAATACAAAGATTTGCCCATGTATCTGTGCGCTGGAGATATTTTTGCAATGCCCAGCCGTTCACGATTGATGGGTCTTGAAGTTGAAGGACTCGGAATCGTCTATCTTGAAGCCAGTTCTTGTGGATTGCCAGTACTTGCTGGAAATTCAGGGGGAGCACCTGATGCTGTTATACAGAACAAAACAGGCTTGGTTGTTAATGGAACAGACAATAGACAGGTTGCAACAGCTGCAATCGAGCTACTAACAAATGTTGAGTCGTCACAAAAGATGGGCATCGCTGGACGTCAGTGGATTATTGACAACTGGCGTTGGGAAATTTGGTCTAAAGATTTTGAGGATTTGTTAAACAAGTAATCCACGTTCTCGAGCAATGCTTAACGCCTGTACTCGGTTATCAGCATCTAGTTTTCGTAAAATAGATGAGACATGAGTCTTCACGGTGGAAACTGAGACATAGAGTTGTGTGGCAATGGCGGCGTTGGTTAAACCATGGTTGATGGATTGAAGCACATCTATTTCTCGAGCACTAAGACCAGAATCAACCCCTGATGCAGTTGTGTATTTGCTGCTAAATGAGGTTGGGCTAGATATTGCAAAATCTAGGGCTGCAATCAGATCTGTGAGGGGTGCGCTCTTAACAATGAAAGCATTAGCCCCCGCGTACTTTGCAGCCCGGAGATAATCTTCACCATCATTGAGTGTTAGTACGACTATGGCTGTTGAAGGTGAGATTTTTCGAGACCACGCAATTAAATCAAATCCGGAGCCATCGGGCAGATTGATATCAACAATGATTGCATTGGGGTTTGTTTGCGCCATAAATGCTTGCGCTTCATTGATTGATCCTGCTTCTGCAACTACTTCATAACCATGTGATTCGATTGCTGATTTGAGCCCATGGCGCACAACGGCATGGTCATCAACAATCAACACCTTCATTATTACCTTTCCAAAGGCAGCTCAATACTTATTTTTGTCCCTAGTTGGCTGGAGTCAATAGCGATATCCCCACCTATACCAGCTATTCGCTCTTGTACTCCAACAAGACCGAAGCTGCCCTCTTTGCTGCGTGCGCCTCCAATGCCGTTATCTGTAATCTGGATTGACAGGTGTGAGGCTTGTGCATGTTCTGAAACATTACGAAGAATTTCAGATAGAACTCTTATTAGTTCGTAGGTGAAATCCTTCTCCTCAACCTCAGGGATTAAGTCAGAGGCTGTGCGGAGCTGGTGAATTTCTAATCTAACTTTGTTAATCAATTCACTTATCGCAAATCTCACCTGGCGTAGAGACTCTTTTGCTTGCAGATCTTGAGAGTAAGAAATCATTGAATCAATGGAAAAGCCCAGGCCTACAAGGTCCTGGGCGATTCCATCATGAAGTTCTTGAGCGAGTATTACCCGCCTATCGTTCATTTAGAAAATAGTGCATCGATCTCTTGCGCAAACTCCTTTGCAACTACATGGCGCTTAATAGAAAGCTTGGCAGTCAGATGACCGCCTGCGATTGTGAAGTCCACAGGAAGAATTGTAAATTTGCGGATTGATTCAGCTTTGCTCACAGCCTTATTTGCTTCATCGACAGCGGTTTGAACGACAGCGATCAAATCAGGATCATTGATCAAATCGTTGATGGAAGCCCCATCTTTTTTATTGTTAGCAACCCATACCTTCAGTGCATCGGGATCGATAGTCACAAGTGCTGCTATAAATGGCTGGTTATCGCCAACGACTATGCACTGGCTTACCAATGGATGGGAACGTAGGCGATCTTCTAGAACTGCTGGTGCCACATTTTTTCCACCAGCTGTCACAATTATTTCCTTCTTGCGACCAACGATGTATAAGAATCCATCATCATCTAATTTTCCAAGGTCCCCAGTCATAAACCAACGCTCTCCATCAAAAACTTCGGCGTTAGCGGCATTGTTTTGCCAATATCCATCCATCACAATTGGGCCACGTAGGAGAACTTCTCCATCCTCTGCAATCTTTACTGAAGTACCTGGTACTGGCTTGCCAACAGAACCAACACGATGTGCACCAAACAAGTTCAGGGTTGCACCAGCAGTTGTTTCTGTTAAGCCGTAGCCTTCAAGAATTGTTACGCCAGCACCACGATAGAAGTGTCCGAGGCGCACACCGAGAGGTGCTCCACCTGAAATCGCTGCCTCGACATTTCCGCCCATTCCAGCGCGAATCTTGCTGTAGACAAGCTTGTCAAAAACCGCATGCTTGAACTTGAGAACTGGTGACATGCCCTTCTTATCAAGTCCTTCTGAGTATGCGATTGCAACATCAGCAGCCTTCTTAAAAATCTTTCCTTTACCAGCAGCTTCTGCGCGAGCTTCTGCGCCGTTGT
Organism: Candidatus Planktophila sp.; assembly: GCF_040402275.1. Taxonomy (GTDB): domain Bacteria; phylum Actinomycetota; class Actinomycetes; order Nanopelagicales; family Nanopelagicaceae; genus Planktophila. Next base: position 77,500 of record NZ_JBBAMW010000002.1, read on the forward strand.
AGATCTTTTCAAAGATGCGAGGAACTGCCAAAACAAATGTTGGCTTAAATGAGGCCAAATCCATTGGCAAGCGTGTTATGGGATCGCTGCAATGTGCAAGGTGAAGACCTGATGCAATTGCTCCAATTTGAACCATACGGCCAAATACGTGAGCAACTGGTAGGAATAGAAGAGTTGATCCACCAGGCTTTAGAAAGAGTTCACTTGCACCTTGAGCAACGTTTCCGGTCTCTGAAAGGAAATTAGCATGTGTTAATTGCACGCCCTTTGGCTTTCCAGTTGTGCCTGATGTGTAGATCAAGGTTGCTAGTGATGATGGAAGGACTGCGTTTCTGCGGCGTTCAATTTCATCATCACCAATACTCTTACCGGCCTCACGCAAGATTGATAACACATCATCTGTCATCGTCCACACCTGACGAGTGTGGGATGGAATCACAGTTTGTACTAAATCACGTAATGCGGGTGTTTCAACAATAATTGCAACTGAGTGAGAGTCATTGAGAATCCAATCAATCTGTTCAGCAGATGATGTGTCATAGATTGGCACGACAACTGCCCCTGCATACCATGTAGCAAAATCTAAGATCGTCCATTCATACCGTGTACGCGCCATGATTGCGACGCGATCTCCGATTTGAATTCCGGCGGCTATCAAACCTTTGGCAGTCGCTCGGACTTCTTCATCAACTTCGCGAGCGGTTACGGGTTGCCATCCTTCGCCCAGTGGACGAGACATGGTGATGCGCTCTGGTTCAAACCAGGCACGTTCAGCGATCAAATTAGTGAGATTTCCAGCTGTTGCAGCAGGAACTAGCGGAGGGATTGATATTTCATTCATGGGCCAACGCTAGCGTGGGGGAAGTGGAAAGGTAAAGAGGGTAACCTTCTGCCATGAGCGAATTCAGCAAATCCACGATAAGTATTGACGCCCCTATTTCCGCGGTTCAAGAGGCGCTGTTTGCCCTGGACAAGTACCCCGAGTGGTCGACCCAGATTAAATCAGCCGAAGCGATTGCCCGCGATGATCAGGGGCGAATCACGAAGGTAAAGATGAGTATCGATGCGGGCATGATGAAAGATCGTCCGACATTGGATTATGACTGGAGCGCTGCACCTAGCAAGTTGAGCTTCTCGCTAGATGATGCAGATCTTTTGACCGGCATGGATGGAATTTACTCAATCAAGAGCATCGATGAGGACACAACTGAGGTTACATACGAACTCGAAGTTTCATTGTCAATGCCACTACCTGCGTCGATGCGACAGAAAGCAGAGAAGGCAACGATTGATGCAGCGTTGTCACAACTCAAAACTCATCTAGAGGGATAGTTCTTATGTCGTATGCAATTGGTATCGATGTAGGTGGCACAAAGGTTCTCGGTGGTGTTGTTGATGAAGGTGGAAAGATTCTTGCAACTGCACGCAAAGACACTCCTCGCCAAGGTGGTCAATCTCTAACTCAGACAATTGCTGACACCGCGTTAGAACTCATGGCTCAATTTGAAGTCACGTCAATTGGCGTATCTGCAGCTGGATTTGTGTCATCTGATCGCAAGACAATGTTGGCAACTCCCAATATTGCCGACTGGAATGGCGTTAATTTAGATAGTGAACTCAACGCACTCATTGGTTTACCTGTAGTCATCGAAAATGATGCAAATGCTGCAGCATGGGGTGAAGCAAAATTCGGTGCCGGTCGCAACCACAATCACATGATGATGTTGACTGTCGGGACTGGTATTGGCGGGGGAATTGTTGTTAATGGTGATTTATATCGAGGAGCATTTGGAATAGCAGCTGAATTTGGCCACTTACGTGTGGTGCCAGATGGCCACCTGTGTGGTTGCGGTGCACGTGGATGTTTTGAGCAATATGCATCTGGAAATGCACTGCTTCGCCATGCACGTGAAGCTATTAGCGCAACTCCTGAAATCGCACGCAACCTCTTATCTCGTGGCGATGGAACTGTTGCTGGATTAACTGGGAAGGTAATAACAGAGGCTGCGCGGGAGGGTGACCCTGTTGCACTAGCTGCCTTTAATACAACGGGCCAATGGCTTGGAGCAGGTATTGCCTCCTTGTCGGTTTTGTTAGATCCAGAATGTGTTGTCATTGGTGGGGGAGTAATTGATGCTGGCGAAATCTTATTGAAGCCAACTCGTGAATCTCTCGAACGCACGATGCCATTTGCAGGAAAGCATCCTTATCCAACTTTGATTGCAGCTGCGCTAGGTAATGAAGCTGGCCTTGTTGGTGTTGCAGATTTAGCTAGAGTCTAAATTTCAAAAGGGTAACGCAAACCAATTTGGGCACGCACAGTATCTAAAGTTTGCATGATGTCGACAGTGTCTTTCCAACTCAAAATCTCTGATTGAGTCTTACCTGACACAACTAGCTTTTTAAAAGCTTCAGCCTGTTCGCGCAGCCCATGACCGGTGTATGTATGTGGGTACTGAGTCACAGAGCCATCAAACAGGGTCACCCGCATACTGGTTGGGCTATAGAAGACTCGATCTATTTCTAACCATCCATTTACACCTGCAACCACAGCCCGACATGGGGTTTGCTCGATCATCGTCGTATTCAAAATTGCTTGCGCTCCACCCGCGTAGTCAAAAATCATTGATGTCTGCGCATCAACACCTCTTTCAGTGAGGACGCCACTTGCCGTAATTTTTGTTGGGTTGCCCAAAACCATATGGGCAAATGAAACAGGGTAAATTCCAAGATCTAGTAATGCGCCACCAGCAAGTGAAGGGTCAACCAAACGTGGAATATTTTGATCGGCTAAACGTTGTCCGTGATCTGCCTGGACGGTGAGAATCTTTCCCAAAACTCCGCTTGCAATAATTTCCCGTACCTGTGCATAGTGGGGAAGGAATCGTGCCCACATTGCTTCCATCAGTGCAACATTATTCTTCTGTGCAGCTGCAACCATTTCTTGCGCCTCTTTAGCAGTGACGGCAAATGGCTTTTCACACAAAACTGGTTTACCTGCGTTAAGCGCAGCAATGACATTCTCCTTATGTGCAGGATGAGGTGTTGCCACATAGATCGCATCAATGTTTGGATCTGCCACAAGTTCGCCATAACTTCCGTAGGCGTTTCCACCAAAGGCTTTTGCAAACTCTTGAGCGTTGCTCAGAGTTCGGGAACCAACTGCGCCCACCGTATGTCCATCTAGTAGTTTCAAATCTGTTGCAAAAGCTCGCGCAATTCCACCTGGTCCTAAAATTCCCCAATTAAAATTACTCATAGCGCTGCTCCATCATCGTCGTGGTAACCGCGGTTTAACCAACGATTGATTGCTCGCTTTGCTGAAGCGATAAATCCAAGAGGTGTTTGTCGTGGGGGATTGGGTTGCACAAATCTTTCTTCATCAATTCGATCCAGCTCATCCAAGTAGGTAGTCGGAGTGGATTCATCGAGGGAGAGGCCTGCGACCATGGATTCAAACTCAGAGCGAATCAGCTCCTCTTCATCAAACTCTTCAGGCTCTTTTTTCCCGCTATTCACCCTCAGATAGTGTCATAGTCGTCAATAACCACTAAATTATCCCCGTGCTAAACGATTTGCCATATGGAGCTTTGCGAGCATTTTTGACCCCGTTCTTGATGCTTGCTTTTCGCCCTAAGGTGCGTGGCCTTCGGCATGTTCCGGGTAAGGGTCCGGTAATTATTGCCTCGAATCACCTCTCTTTTAGTGATTCGATCTTTATGCCCTTAGTAGTGCCTCGTAAAGTTACCTTCCTGGCCAAAAGCGAGTACTTCACATCTCCTGGTCCAAAGGGATTATTGAAAAAGTTAACTTTCATCGCATTAGGTCAAGTGCCAGTTGATCGCTCAGGTGGTCGCCGTAGTGAAGCCGCACTTATTACAGGGTTAAAGGTCTTAGCCGACGGCGATTGCATCGGCATTTATCCCGAAGGAACTAGATCTCCAGATGGTCGCTTATATAAAGGTCGCACTGGTATCGCTCGATTAGCAATTGAATCTGGTGCACCAGTGATTCCAGTTGCCATGTCCAACACCGACAAGATTCAACCAACAGGTAAAGTTATTCCTAATGTTAAAAGAGTTGGGATGAGCTTTGGCAAGCCAATGTATTTTGAGGGTGACTCAACAGATTTACAACATCTGCGGGATGTAACAGATCAGATTATGAATGCGATTCATGCGATGTCTGGCCAGGAGTACATCGACATCTATGCACCTAAAAAGGTAAAACTTGGCGAAATCCAGGAAGAGGATTAATCCAAAGCGTTTCGGGCAACCAAATAATTACAGGTTTGGCACTCTGGACCAGAGTCAGGAAGTTCACCTTCCAAAACATCAATGAACTGCCCGATAACTTTTAGGAAGTTCGCTTGATCACGTTCGACTGGAACGTATTTTTGAAGTACTCCAAAGCCATAATCATCAGCAGTTGTTCCTATTGCAGTCGTTGGTTTCCATACCAATAAACCAATAGATGCCACCGATTGGGATTTACCAGCAGCAGGATTTTCAAGGCTGTATGCATATGCCTCAAGCTGGGGTGAATAAAACTGCCCGCTATCGCGCTGACTATCAGAGACCTTACAATCAATTAAACCAATAGTTCCATCCTCATTTGTTGCGACAAGGTCATACTTTCCTAAGATACGCCAGCGTGTTTCTTGGCCATTGACAACGAGCGGCTTGCTCTTCACCCACTCGCCCCATTTGGTAACTTTTCCAGCTCGAAGCGAAGGATCAATTGTTGACATGTCAGCACCTTGAAAATGTTCTTCTTGCAACGCAGCCATAGTTCCAACAAGTGGGAACGCTCCTGGCATCGTTACCTTGAACCAGTACTTAATCCATAAACAACGCTTGCAGGTGGACAGTCCAAAAGTTAGATCTGAAGGAGAGATGTTTTCGCGGGCTGGCTTAGCTGGTTTGATCATGGAGTAATTGTGTACTTAGGCACTGACAATTGCAGCGATCAAAACAGATATTCCAAGAATGATCATTATTGTGCCGCCCGTAGCGCGAAGTCTTTCTAATTGCTTGGAGTCGGTAGCAAGCCATTGACGGGCGGTTCCAGCTAACAGCCCCCATGTTCCGTCTGAAAAAAATGCCAAGATCGCAAAGATGCCACCCAGCAGAATCAATTGAGAAGTAATGCTGCCACGTTCACGATCAATGAACTGCGGTAGAACGGCTGCAAAGAAAACAACACCTTTGGGGTTGAGCGCGCCAACCCAGTAGCCATCCCACATCGAACGACGCGCACTCGGTGCAACATCGCCCTGGTTAGTCATGTCAGCTGCATGCACCGTGCGTTTTCTAATTGCATCAATTCCAAGATAGATCAGATACAGGCCGCCACCCCATTGCACCGCGATGTAGGCAAGATCTGAACGCTGCAAGATTGGACCAAGGCCAAGTGCCACAAAGACTGACAAGGAGAAAGCACCGGTGACATTTCCAGCAACTGAAAAGACCGCTGTTGCACGGCCCCAGGCGATGGCCCGAGCGATAACAAAGAGCACGCTGGGCCCAGGGGCCAAAATGATGACCATGGCTGCGACGATGTACTCGGCAAGCCGTGTGGGAATGATCATGTGGTGAGTTTAACGGCGCGTCTGGGTTGCGTAGGGCAGGTATATCCCAATAGATTACGGCTCGATATATCGAATGGATACATTCCACGGAGTACTTGGAAAGGAGGCATCAGATGCGCTCACGGTCAGAGTCGCTCGAATTTGCCCTCCTAGGCCTGCTCTCACAAGCCCCATTGCATGGCTACGAACTTCGAAAGCGCATCGGCACCATCTTCGGTCCATTTCGCGCACTGTCATTTTCAGTTCTCTATCCGCAGCTTCGACGAATGATGGAAGCGGGCATGATCGAAGAAACTGTTGTTGAAGCGATCTCTCGTCGATCTCGCATTGTCTATGCCATCACCGACAAAGGCGCTCGCAGATTTGAATCATTGACCGAATCCGTAACACCTGAAACTTGGGAGGATGAAGGTTTCGAAATTCGTTTCGCATTCTTTAGCCCAACCTCAGCAAATAACAGAGTAAGAATTCTTGAGGGACGCCATCGTCGCCTCAAGGAGAAAGCCGAAATCCTTCGTGGTGAACTTGAGAAGTCACCTGTTGGTATCGACAAATATCTGGAGGAGTGGCGACGTCACTCACTGGAGACAGCTGATCGAGAGATTGCTTGGCTGGAAGACATGATCAAAACCGAGAGGAAATAGAGTGAATATCACAACCGGTAAAGGCGACATCCGTGTTGCAATTGTTGGCGTTGGAAACTGCGCTAACTCATTAGTCCAGGGCGTTGAATACTACAAAGATGCTGCCCTAGATCAAGAGATCCCAGGTCTTATGCACGCTGTTGTTGGGGGATACCACATCTCTAGCATCAAGTTTGTTGCAGCCTTTGATGTTGATGCAAAGAAGGTTGGGCTAGATCTTGCTGATGCAATTTGGGCAAGTGAGAACAACACAATTAAATTTAGTGATGTTGCAAAGACTGGTGTTCCAGTTCTTCGCGGTGTTACAAATGATGGTCTTGGTAAGTACTACAAGGAAACTATCACAGAGTCAGATGCACCTGCTGTAGATGTAGTGAAGGTTCTTAGGGATGAAGCGATCGATGTATTGATCTGCTACCTACCTGTAGGTTCTGAAACAGCTGCTAAGTACTACGCACAGTGCGCAATCGATGCAGGATGTGCTTTCGTAAACGCACTTCCAGTCTTCATCGCATCAGACCCAGTATGGGAAAAGAAGTTTGCAGATGCTGGACTTCCAATCGTTGGAGATGACATTAAAAGCCAAGTTGGTGCGACCATCACTCACCGCATCATGGCTAAGTTGTTCCAGGATCGTGGCGTTCACCTAGACCGTACCTACCAGCTCAACGTTGGTGGAAACATGGACTTCAAGAACATGCTCGAGCGTGATCGTCTTGAATCAAAGAAAATCTCTAAGACAAATTCTGTAACCTCACAGCTCAACCATGATCTTGGTGCAAAGAATGTTCACATCGGACCTTCTGACTACATTCCATGGCTAGATGATCGCAAGTGGGCCTACGTTCGCCTCGAAGGCCGTGCATTTGGCGATGTTCCTCTGAGTCTTGAGTACAAGTTGGAAGTATGGGATTCACCAAACTCAGCTGGCGTCATCATCGATGCGCTACGTTGCGCAAAGATCGGTCTTGATCGCAAGATTGGTGGAGCATTGCTTTCACCATCTAGCTACTTCATGAAGACACCACCAACTCAGTACACAGATGAGGCAGCGCATCAAAAGACTGAAGACTTCATTTCAGGAAAGTCAGATCGCTAGTAGGACATAGATTGCAAATGAAAGCGCCCCCGGGATAATCCCAGGGGCGCTTTTTTAACTCCGTAGCGAAAGTCGTTGGCACGGCTAATCGTTGTGACGGTTACACAGTGCTTTTCCATCTGGGCCAAGATCTAGATGAAAGCAGGGTGTATCCAAATTATCAAAAGCTTTGTCCCCGTAATGGGCGCGATATGCCAGTGCTAGTAGTACCCGTAGATTTGTTTCACTATCTGATTTGATTCCAAAAACTTGAGCACTGCGACTGACCGTGTTCTCTACTACTTTTTCACTATGTGATGTCTGAAGAGCGATGGCACCGTTTGATTTTCCTTCACAGACCATTTCCAGAACCAATTGTTCAAATGGAGTTAACTCTCTTGTTGAAATCGTTATGTCTCTAGCCATGTGACTGGACCCTCTCCGCGTGTCTTTATTGTGCTCTTTTTAATTGCGCGGGTCACCCCATAGGATGCGCGGATGAGCGAAATCTTGGCCACACAAGAGGGATTAGTGCTAGCCCTCAGTTTTAATCGTCCTGCGAAGATGAATGCCCTAACACGCTCGATGTATTCAGATCTGTCTAAGAGTCTCAATGATGCCGTGGGGGATTTTGGAATCCGAGCAGTTGTCATCACAGCGGAAGGCGATCACTTCACCGCTGGCAACGATATTGCTGACTTTATGGATAATCCGCCAACCTCAGATGATTCAGAGGTTGCAAAGTTTCTTGCAGCCATTCTTAACTTTCCTAAGCCGTTGCTTGCTGCGGTGAAGGGCAACGCTGTTGGTGTTGGTACCACAATGTTGCTTCACTGCGATGTTGTCATTGCCGGGCCGACCGCCAATTTTTCAATGCCCTTTGCATCGTTAGGATTGGTACCTGAAGCAGGATCTAGTTTCTTATTCCCACAGTTAGTTGGATATCAAAGAGCAGCACGAATCTTTATGACAGGTGAAAACTTTGACGCAGATGCAGCTATTGAGATGGGATTAGTAGCAGCCAAGGATTCAGACCCACTGGCACATGTAATGAAGATTGCCCAACACATTGCAGAGCAACCACCTCAAGCGATCATCAACACGAAGGCTCTTTTGAAGGCCAAAAATCATGACGCAATTGCTGCGATCATGAAGGCTGAGTTTGAGATTTTTGCTCTGGCGTTGCAATCAGATGAAGCTATGGAAGCATTCATGAAGTTCATGTCCAAGAAGGGTAAGTAAATGTCATTAGCAGAAAAGCGTATTTTCATAACAGGCGGATCTCGTGGAATCGGACTTGCAATCGCATTGCGTGCTGCACGAGATGGTGCGTCAATTGCGATCGCTGCAAAGACATCTGAGCCCAATCCAAAGTTGCCGGGCACAATTCACACAGCAGCGGCAGAGATCGAAGCAGCTGGCGGAGAGGCTCTTGCTATTCAATGCGATTTACGCGATGAATTGCAGATCGAATCCGCCGTCAATCAAGCCGCTGAAGCATTTGGTGGCATCGACATCCTTATCAATAATGCAAGTGCAATTAACTTGACCCGTACTGATCAAACACCAGCCAAGCGCTTTGATTTGATGTTTGATGTCAATGTTCGTGGCACATTTCTGACCTCACAGGCTGCATTGCCTCATCTGCGCAAGTCAGCTCAAGAGGGAAGAAACCCTCACATTTTGAACTTATCTCCACCGCTTTCCATGAAGCCTGTGTGGTTTAAAAATCACGTCGCTTACACAATGGCCAAGTACGGAATGAGTATGTGTGTTCTTGGCATGGCTGAAGAGTTCAAGCGTGATGGTATTGGCGTAAACGCATTATGGCCGCGCACAGTAATTGATACAGCTGCCCTTCAAATGATTCCTGGAATTGATGCTGCCGCAGGTCGCACACCCGAGATCTTGGCAGATGCGGCATACATCATCTTTAACCGCGATGCCAAGGAGTGCACAGGCAATTTCTTTGTCGATGATCTATTGCTAGCAAGTGAAGGAATCACAGACCTAGAGAAGTACTCAGTGACTCCTGATACCAAGGATTTCCTTCTTGATTTCTTTCTAGACTAAACTAACTTCATGCGCAAAATAATTGTCTCGTTTGTCATTGGATTCATCACGCTGTTATCGATGCCTAGCTCTTCAGCCCATGTCGAAATAGTTTCCACATTTCCTGAGCAGTTTGCCAATGTAAATCCGATCCCTACGCAAGTGTGGATCCAGTTCAGCGGCAATTTGCAGACTCTTGAAGGCGAAGCAGTTAACTTCCTCGAAGTGATTGATTCAACCGGCATTGCAGTTAACTTTGGTGATCCGGTTATTGAAGGCGCAAAGATAATGGCAAAGATTTCGGGACAAAGTGCACCAGGATCCTTTTCGGTAAAGTATCGGGTGGTTGGCGATGATGGACACGTAATTGAAGGCGATTACACCTTTAATGCCTCACCTGACTATGCCGAAGCACAAGCAACAACTACATCAGCAACTGAAAAAAAAGCGTCATTAAATGTTGGAGGAATAGTCCTGGTTTTTTTCCTTATAGTTTTTGTAGTTGGATACATCATCAAAGAGAGAAATGATAAGAAGAAGTAATGCCAACTTTTGATCTTGAAATAAATGGCCCAAATACAATTCAAGAGTCAGAACGCAAAGGAAATGCGAGATCTCTATTCTGGCCGTGGGCTGGGGCAAATGTCTCACTCCTAGCCCTGTCATATGGCTCCTTCTTCCTAGGGTTCGGAATTTCATTTAGACAAGCAACCTTTGCAGCGATCATTGGAACAATTGCATCATTTCTTCTTGTGGGTATTAGTTCACTTGCAGGTAAGCGCTCAAATGCACCGACCATGGTTCTTGCACGCGCATCCTTTGGCGTTAAAGGCAGCATCGTTCCAGGCGTGCTTTCATACTTCATTTTTGTGGGATGGGAAACAGTTTTAGTTTCTCTTGCAACGTTGGCAACAGGAACGGTTTTCTCACGAATTGGGGGAGTAGACCAAAATCTGGCTTTGATCATTGGTTTCGTAATAGCGGTATCACTGACTGTTTTTGGTGGCGTTCTTGGATTTAGTGTGATTATGAAGCTACAGAAGTTGCTCACTGTAGTGACCGTGGCAATGACCGTTGTTTATATTGCACTCACCATCGACACAGTTGATTGGAGTGCGGTTACTGCAATCAAGGATGGTTCTACTCAAGGTTTCATCGGAGCGCTCATATTTGGCGTAACAGGCATAGGTCTTGGATGGGTGAATTGTGCAGCAGATTACTCACGATATTTACCAAGAACTGTTTCAAGCAAGGCTGTGGTCGGATGGACTGTGTTCGGCGCTTCAGTCGTTCCAATTGCTTTAGTTATCTATGGAGCTGCATTGTCAGCTAGTAGTAAAGATTTGAGCGGTGCTATTGCGATGGATCCCATTGGTGCTCTGACATCACTGCTACCAACCTGGTTTCTTATCCCATTTGCACTCATTGCGATATTGGGATTAGTGGGTGGAGCAATTCTTGATCTTTACTCTTCAGGATTAGCCCTTGTTTCAATTGGCGTGCCAATCAAAAGACATCAAGCGGCAATTATTGATGCATTTATCATGCTTGCAGGATGTATCTACATCGTATGGATTGCAGATAACTTCTTTTATCCTTTCCAGGGCTTCTTGATCACGCTGGGTGTTCCTGTTGCGGTGTGGTCTGCGATCTTTGTCGCAGATGTCATTATGCGCAAAAAGGCATACATTGAAAAAGACTTGTATGACGAGCAAGGAATGTATGGATCAATCAATACGGGATCTATCGCACTGATGATTGTTGGAACAATAGTTGGCTGGGGATTTGTAACAAATACCTTTGCTTCATGGTTATCGTGGCAGGGATATTTCTTGGGAGTTATTGGTGGCAAAGAAGGTCCATGGGCTTATGCCAACGTAGGCGTGATTTTTGCGCTGATTATTGGATTTGTAGGGCACATCATCCTGGCCAGAAAAACTATTGCGAAGCAGGAGTCCTTCTAAGCCAAATATATCCAACCAATCCCGAAAGGATTGCTGAGATAAATAATCCAAGGCGAACTTCATTGAGTTCTGCCTCGCTCTTAGCAGCGATTTCAGCGATTACTAGGGAAACTGTCATACCCATTCCTGCTAACGCACCGACTCCTGCGATTTCCTTGATATGTAGATGAGCCTTGGCTCCGAGCTTGATAGCAATCCACGCAAAGAGTGCGATACCAAGAATCTTTCCGATTCCGCGAGCAAGTACTAATGCAATCGTCGTCTGAGAGGTAAAGCTCACTAGATCAATATTCAAGGGAATATTGACGGCAATGATCACAGGAACGATGAAGTAGGTTGAAATGGGAGTGAGAACTTTAATCGCCTGAGTCAATTGCGATTGTGTAAGTGGAAGAAGTGCTCCTAGAGCGGCAGCTCCTAATGTGGCAAGTGCTTTTTCTGGATGTAAGTCATCTCCATAAAAGATAGCAAGAACAATGAGTGAGAATAGATCATCAGCAATGGCTAAAGTGAGCAAGAAAATGCGCACCTGTGGTTGAACTCGCTTTCCAAGTAATGCCAAAACACCTATAGCCAATGCGATATCAGTTGGCATTGCCGTTGCCCACACATGTGATCCAGGATTTATTGCAAGAAAAATAAGTGCAGGAAAGATCATTCCACCAAGAGCGGCGACGATTGGAACTATCGCAGACTTAAAATCTTTCAACCCATGCTTGATTTCTAGGCCGACCAGAAAGAAAAAGATTGCGATCAGCACATCAATGAACATGGACTCAATCTACAGGTTAGGAAACAACAAAGCCCGCCTATTAATGGGCGGGCTTTGTGTTAACGGATTTATTTCATTGTAGAAGTCTTAGATGTCGTAGTAGAGCTCAAACTCTGCTGGGTGTGGACGCAAGCGAACGTAGTCAACTTCGTTCTTACGCTTCCATTCAATCCAAGTCTCGATGAGATCCTTGGTGAACACGCCACCCTTAGTTAGGAATTCATGATCCTTTTCTAGAGTGTTGAGAACTGCGTCCAGTGAACCAGGAACCTGAGGAATTGATGCAGCCTCTTCACCTGATAGTTCGTATAGATCCTTATCAACTGGAGCAGGTGGTTCGATCTTGTTCACGATCCCATCAAGACCAGCCATCAGCATTGCTGCAAAGGCTAGGTATGGGTTTGATGATGGATCTGGGCAACGGAACTCAATGCGCTTAGCCTTTGGATTGGATCCTGTAATTGGGATACGGATACAAGCTGAGCGATTACGCGCTGAGTACACAAGGTTTACAGGTGCTTCATAGCCTGGGACTAAGCGACGATATGAGTTAACGGTTGGGTTAGTAAATGCTAGAAGTGATGGTGCGTGCTTTAACAGACCACCGATATACCAACGTGCCATGTCTGAAAGATCGCCGTATGTGCCTGCTTCGAAGAACAGTGGCTTTCCATCTTTCCATAGTGATTGGTGAACGTGCATACCTGAACCGTTATCTCCGAAGAGTGGCTTTGGCATAAACGTTGCTGTCTTTCCACCTTGCCATGCAGTGTTGCGAATAACGTACTTGAACTTCATTACATCATCGCCCGCACTGAGAATGTCTGTGAAGCGATAGTTGATTTCCATTTGACCGGCAGTACCAACTTCATGGTGTGAGCGCTCAACAAGAAGTCCAACCTTGCCAAGTTGCATAACCATTTCATCGCGAAGATCTGCGAATTGATCTGTTGGAGAAACTGGGAAATATCCACCTTTTACGCGAGTGCGGTATCCGCGGTTAGGAGTTCCATCGGCATCATATTCAACGCCTGTGTTCCACGCGCCTTCGTACGACTGAATCTCGTGCACTGCAGAGTTGATATCGGTCTTGAAGCGAACGCTATCGAAAACATAAAATTCTGCTTCTGGTGCAAAGAATGCTGTATCTGCGAAACCAAGTGAGCGCATATAGTCAACAGCCTTTGCAACAACTCCACGAGGATCACGACTGTAAGGGCTGTCATCAACTGGGTTGTGAACAGAGAAAATGATCACAAGTGTTTTCTCTTTACGGTATGGATCGATGAATGCAGATCCTGGAACTGGTAGCAGCTTCATATCTGATTCATTGATTGTTTGGAACCCACGAATAGATGAACCATCAAACATCAGGCCATCTGTAAATACCGCTTCATCAAATGATTCAATAGGAACGTTGAAGTGATGCTGGATACCAGGTAGATCCGTAAAGCGAACATCAACTAGTTTGACATCCTCTTTCTTAATGTATGCAAAGATTTCTGCTGCGTTCTTAAACATGCTTCTCCCAATTTCACATGTGATGCGCTAAATCTCTCGTCATTGAGCCCTGCGCGCTTTGAGTAGTTGAACCCTAGGTCCATAGAGTGAAAATGGCATAACCCGCTTGTTAAATCCATGTTACGTCTGGGCCGATTGCCAGTTACCCTTGCCACATGAGTTTTCAATTTAAGCGTGTAAGCCTGCGCCGCCGCTTTGCCGCCTTAATGGTGGACTGGCTAGCCTGTTATTTCATCGTGGCGGCCTCTGCTGGAGGCATGGGTGGGATGGCCCCCAATCGCTCACTGGCCGTTCTAGCTCTCTTCTTTGCCGAGATATCAATCCTCTCGGCGCTTCAAGGGGCAACCCTGGGACACCGAATCTTTGGAATTCGCATTGTTCGTTTTGCCGATGGGGGAGCGATTTCTCCGGTTCAAGCTCTGATTCGTTCAGCGTTGCTAGTAACAGTAATTTTTGCGATCACCTTTGATGAAAATGGTAGAGGAATGCACGAGCGATTGAGCGGCTCTGTTTTAACGAGAGGTTAGCGACCCTTAGGTGCTCGAGTTGGCATCGGTCCCTTTGGAATTGGCATAGACATTCCGCCAACAGCCTTTAAGCGCGCACGCACTTCGCGCATTTGATGAGCAGATAACTTCTTTGGAAGACGACGCATATGACGTTGCAGCTTCTGAATTGGGATTCGGCCATCTTCTTTTCCAACAAGAATCTCAATAACAGGAACTCCTGGTGCAAAACGTTCAGCCTTTTTCTTTTCATCAGCCATCATCTGTCGAACAGATTGTGAACCCTCACCTGTCAAAACAATTCCGGCGCGTCCAACACTGCGATGCACCATGTCTTGATTACGAGCCACAGCTACCGCCGGAGTTGTTGTCCAGCCTTTGCGGATAGCCATCAAAACACTTGCACCTGCACCGATTTGCCCATCAATTGCAGCGTAAGCGGCTGTTCCTGCTTGGCGAGTGAAAAACAAAAGAGTAAGTAATGCGGCAAGAGGGAAGGAGATAAATGCGAAGTAGAAAGGATGATCAAGTGCTGCGCCAACACCGATTCCAATTGCCCATGAGGAAAGAAAAATGCCGGCTAGTGCTACTGGGATCCAAGGCTTAACCTGCTTGGTGACCTTATAAGCATCACGAATGGTTTGAAAGCGAGGAACCTTGATCTTCTTTTCTTTAGCTTTTCTCTTAAACATATTCTTAGTTTAGTGGGGCAGGGGCAGTTCCACCAAGACGCACAGGTGCCCAGCGCTGGCCCACGTGGCTATCAGGGTATTTTTCTTGAACATCACGCAGCAATTGGATCATTACTTCGCGCAGATGCGCCTCTGCGACCTCAACATCAGTATCGCGAGAATAGGCAATTGGCTCACCGAAAGAAACTGTGACAGGAATTTTGCCTCGCTTAAAACTTGGCTTAACACCCTTTGTATAGACGCGCTGACCACCCCACACAATTGTTGGTATCACGGGTACCCCAGCACCTATCGCTAAACGAACCGCTCCAGACTTCAACCCCTTGATTTCAAAGCTAGTTGAAATTGTTCCTTCGGGAAAGATACCAATAATTTCACCAGACTTAAGGGCGCGTAATGCGGCGACAAAGGATGCAGAACCATTACTGCGGTCAACATTGATGTGGTGCATTCCGCGCAGCAATGGTCCAGCTACCTTGTTATCAAAAAGTTCTTTCTTAGCCATGAAGCGCACGTAGCGATTCGCGGGTAATGCTGCAGTGCCAGCCAAAGCGAAATCTAAATAGCTGGTGTGATTGATGGCAAGTATGGCGCCACCTTTACGAGGAACGTTGTCTTGACCTTGAAAATCAAAATTAAATCCAAGGTATTTCCAAAAGGTTTTAACAAGAACAATGACTGGGGGATAGACCAGATCAGCCACGAGCCGCCTTCTTTTCCATGGCTTGCTTATACAGACGCCCAGCACGGTAAGAAGAGCGAACAAGTGGTCCACTCATTACCCCCAAGAACCCAATCTCTTCTGCTTCTTGAGCGAGTTCAACGAATTCCTGTGGCTTAACCCAACGCTCCACTGGGTGGTGCTTATTTGTAGGACGTAAATATTGTGTAATTGTGATCAGGTCACAGCCTGCACTGTGCAGATCAACGAGTGCTTGTGATACTTCTTCTCGTGTTTCGCCAAGTCCAAGGATCAAGTTAGATTTTGTAATCAAACCAAAATCCTGAGACATTCTCAATACTCGTAAAGACTTTTCATATGTAAAGGCGGGGCGAATTTGCTTGAAAATACGTGGAACGGTCTCAAGATTATGGGCAAAAACTTCAGGCCTAGTTTCAAAGATCGGGTTCAGTAAATCCGGATTTGCGTTGAAATCTGGAGCCAACATCTCAACACCAGTTCCAGGATTTAGCTCGTGGACTTTACGAATTGTCTCTGCATACAGCCATGATCCCTCATCTTCAAGATCATCGCGTGTAACACCGGTTATGGTCGCATAACGCAACCCCATAGTTTTAACAGACATCGCAACTTTAAATGGTTCAGCACGATCAATTGCTAGTGGCTTTCCTGTATCAATGTTGCAAAAATCGCAACGACGAGTACAGCGATCTCCGCCGATTAGGAAAGTTGCTTCCTTATCTTCCCAGCATTCAAAGATGTTAGGGCAAGCTGCTTCTTGGCAAACGGTGTGTAGACCCTCGGACTTAACCAGACTGTGTAGTCGCGTGTATTCAGGACCCATATTTGCTCGAGTCTTAATCCACTCTGGCTTTCGCTCAATGGGTGTTTCCGCATTACGAGCTTCAATGCGAAGAAGTTTGCGACCTTCAGGTGCCATTGTCATACGCTCACCTTTTTCAATGATTCAGATACATGTCTTTCGACTAGTTGTGCCACTTCATCAATAGTAATTGTTCGGCCAAGTTCCATTTCCAGTGATGTTACATCGGCATCAGCAATTCCACATGGCACAATCTGTCCAAACGCTGCAAGATTCGGATTCACATTGAGTGCAAAACCATGCATGGTCGTGCCTTTTGCTACGCGAATTCCGATTGCTGCAATTTTTCTGTCACCTCGAGCATCTTGAATCCACACTCCAGAGCGTCCCTCAATCCGAATCGCGGTGATACCTAGATCTGCGCACACCAGAATGAGTGCGGCTTCAATCTCGCGGACAAAGCCCACAAGTTCAGTTGGTTTCAATAGTTTCACAATTGGATATCCCACGAGTTGGCCTGGACCATGCCATGTGATTCGGCCTCCGCGGTCGACATCGATTACAGGAGTGCCATCGGTAGGACGTTCAGCATCGTCGGTTCGGCGGCCCGCGGTATACACGGAGGGGTGTTCCAACAAAAGCAATGTATTAGCGCGTGAACCAGAGGCAACATCTGTGTGAATTTCTCGTTGTAGATCCCAAGCCTTTTGATAATCCACTAATCCCTGGCGCAAAAGCGCGATAGTCGCTGTGGATTGAGTTTCAAGAACTGGCACGTGCATAGCCTAAAGGTAGGCTTGGTTTCTTACCAATTCAAGGTCGAAAGGTCCCATTAAGTGTCCTTCACATCCATTCAGAAGAGCCGCCGCCCACTTGCCTATGCATTACTGATTATTTTCTTGTGGTTTGGCGCAAGCGGTGTTTTTGGTCCCCTTTTTGGCAAGCTCTCGACGGTTCAAGAAAATGACAACTCGGCATTCTTGCCAGATAGCGCTGAATCGACTCAGGCTGCAAAAATAATTGAAAAGTTTAATCAAGATCAAAATCAGAACCTTCCGACCTTGGTTCTCTATGTTGGAGAAGTAGATCAAACAAAAATCGTGGCTTTGAACGCCCACCTTTCACAACTTGGTTCTGAAAAAATCATTGGCACAGATGTGCCGATTTCTAAGTACCTAACAGAAGGTGAACAGATTTTTGCTTTTCCTTCACAAGATGGCAAAGCACTTCTAGTAAATCTGCCATTTAAATCTGAAATCGCAACAGACTTATTGCCCAATAACAAACCTGCGTTGCCGGGAGTCATAGAGACGCTTCGGGAAGATTCAGCAGAATTTGCAAAGAGTGTGGGGCTTACATCTAATGTGACTGGAATTGGCGCACTCCTGGGCGATCTCTTTGGTGCCTTTGAGGGAATTGACTCCTCATTACTTCTAACAACATTAGGTGTAGTTGGACTTATCTTGATTGTTGTATACCGATCCCCATTCCTTTGGATTTTGCCATTATTTTCTGCCGTTATCGCACTATCGACCGCTGGTGGACTTGTTTATCTTCTGACGAAAAACAACATTATTGATCTCAACGGACAGTCTCAAGGAATTCTTTCTGTATTAGTACTTGGCGCAGCCACAGATTACGCACTTCTCTTGATTTCTCGTTACCGAGAAGAGTTACATCACCACGATCATCCCGCGCAGGCGATGAAGGCTGCCTTGAAAGGCGTCTTTGAACCAATCGTGGCATCTGGTGCCACAGTGATCTCTGCCTTACTTGTGTTGTTGCTGAGTGATCTTTCTGGAAACAGAGGGCTAGGACCCGTAGGAGCAATTGGCATTGCAGCTGCGATGGTTGTAATCCTTACGCTGTTGCCTGCACTTTTAGTGGCCTTTGGTCGTTGGGTTTTCTGGCCACGCATTCCTAGAAATGATGATGTTAATTCTCAACTTACCGGCACGTGGGCCAAGATTGGTTCTGCAGTTGAGAAGCGTCCTCGCAAGCTATGGATTCTTACAGCGATAGTGCTTTCGATTTTGGCTGGTTTCTCAACCACACTGAATGCAAGGGGATTGTCTACAGCTGATGCATTCACGCAGCGCCCCGATTCAGTTGTTGGTCTTGAACGATTAGCTGAGCACTTCCCAGGAGGATCAGGGCAACCAACGGAGTTGATAATTCCGGTATCACTTATTGACTCCGTTTCATCGGCAGTTAAAAACGTTGAAGGTGTTTCATCAGTTGAGCCAATGCGCATGACCCCTGTGATCCCTGGCCAACCACTTTCTGAAGTGAAGGTAATTCACGGATTAGTTGTTTTAAACGCAACCCTGGCTCTAAATCCGGACTCAGTAGAAGCGCGTGAAATTATCCCTGTCATTCGTGAAGCGGTTCATTCAATCGATCCGAAAATTCTTGTGGGTGGAAGCACTGCCGTTGCATTTGACACAGATGTTTCGGCAAATCGTGACAACCGCACAATTATCCCAATTGTTCTAGTACTTATTACCATTATTCTCGGGCTGCTTCTACGCAGTATTTTATCGGCGGCACTACTTTTGGGAACTGTAGTCTTGTCATTCTTTGCAACACTTGGAGCATGTCAACTCGTCTTTGAGAATATCTTTGGATTCAAGGGAGCTGACACATCGTTCCCACTTTTCGCCTTTATTTTCTTGGTGGCGTTAGGTATTGATTACAACATCTTCTTGATGACTCGCGTACGAGAAGAAAGTGCCAAGATCGGAACACGGGCAGGTGTAATCAAGGGCTTGACTGTTACAGGTGGTGTTATTACTTCTGCAGGCATTGTTCTAGCGGCAACATTTGCAGTGTTAGGCGTACTACCGCTGGTGTTCTTAGCTGAACTCGGTTTTGCAGTCGCATTCGGTGTTCTACTTGATACTTTGATTGTCCGCACGATATTAGTACCGGCTCTCGTCCACGATATTGGTGGAAAAGTTTGGTGGCCCTCAAAGTTACAGAATAGTTAGCATGAGTTTACGTGTAGGTATTGCTGGCTATGGATTAGCTGGGCGATACTTTCATGCACCATTGCTTAAGGGATGTGGCTTTGAAGTTGTAGCTATCCAGACTGGAAATCCAGAGCGGTCAGCACATGCACTTTCAGATTTTGCCAACACCACGGTTGTTGCAAGTATCGAGGAGTTGGTTGCACAACAACTTGATCTAGTAGTTGTGGCATCAGCAAATTTAGTTCATGCCCAGCACGCCTTAGCCGCGATAAAGGCAGGTATCCCAGTTGTCGTTGATAAGCCAATGGGACGCACCCTTTCTGAAACTAAAGAGATTGTTGATGCGGCTGAGTCGGCCGGAGTTGCGGTCTCAACTTTCTTTAATCGCCGCTGGGATAGTGATGCACTCACGATTAAAAAGGTATTAGCAAGTGGGGTATTGGGTGAAGTTCATAGAATTGATTCGCGGTTTGAAAGATTTAGACCAGAACTTAACGCAACGTCATGGCGAGAGAATATGTCCGCCGCCGATGGTGGCGGGCAACTTTTAGATTTGCAGCCACATTTGATCTCAACTGCTATCGATTGGTTTGGCTCGGCAGAACTTGTCACCGCCAGCGTTCGATCATTGCGCGGGGGAGCAGATGATGATTGCCTCTTGGTTTTAGAGCACGAGAGCGGAGTGATGTCATACCTTTCGGCGAGCGTTGTCGTTGGTGCGCCGGGTCCTCGAATTCGCATCCTGGGCACAAAGGGAGCGCTAGTTATAAACGATTTAGATCCGCAGGAAGCTCTTTTGCGCGCCGGTAAGTTTCCAGAAAATGGAACCTGGACCTATCCGACCACTTCACGCGCCTTTCTACATCGCGGCGATGTTGTTGAGGAGGTTGATTCTGTTCCAGGCAATTACGGACACTTCTATAAGGCAGTTGAATTAGCGATCACGACAGGTGCACCATGGCCGATCCCTAATTCAGATGCACTGTTAGTTGCGGCATTAATTGATCAAGCCCGTGAAATTGGTACACGTGCACACTGAAGTTCTCATTGTTGGTGCAGGTTTGGCGGGGTTAAATGCAGCAATTCATCTGGAAGCTGCCGGGGTTGATGTAAGAGTCATTGAGTCATCTGATCGCGCGGGTGGTCGAGTGGCAAGTGATGTTATTGATGGATTCATTTGCGACCGAGGGTTTCAGTTAATAAATGCGCGGTATCCAGCGCTGCAAGAGCTCAACGTACTTGATGACTTGGACTTCATAGAAGCTCCACGAGTGATCGAAGTGTGCCTGGGGGATCGGCGCCATGTGATTGGTGATCCTCGCCAGGTGCCTTGGACTGCATTAAATAGAGCAACTGGCACGATCCCAGAAAAGATTGCATTATTGAGATTCATTGCGGGTCGGGCAAAACCAGGTGAGTCGATCGGACAAGCCCTGCGCAGTACCGGAACATGTTATGAAAGAGTGCTGCGTCCATTCTTACAAGGTGTTTTCTTAACAGACCCAGACAACGTTGATGCTATGTACGGACATTCGATTATCAAAAGTTTTGTGAATGGAAGGCCCGGTGTTCCGCGCAAGGGAGTTGGCGAACTTTCTAAGGCACTGGCATACCGTATTAGCAATATTGTCTATAACACTCGGGTGGATGGAATCGATAAAACATCTGTGCATACCAACAATGGCACTTATACGGCCAACAAGATTCTCATTGCAACAGATGCGACAACTGCCACACAGTTACTGGGCTTAACAGAGGTGCCTCGCATGGCCGGCTGCATCACTTGGTATCACGCCGTTTCCGAAAATCCATCAGGTAATGGACGGTTGGTTGTAGATGGCCAAAGACGGGGACCGATCATTAATTCAGTTGTTATGTCAGATGTTTCATCAAATTACGCACCTCACGGTCAACACTTAATTTCTACGACAACAGATTTAAATGTCACCGAATCCGATGTGCGACGCCATTTAGCGATCCTGTGGGGAGTAGATACCTATGCTTGGCAGTTTGTTGCTAAGTATGAAATACCTGCTGCATTGCCAATTCACAATGTGGGTCGAGCGTTGTCACAAAGTATAAAAATTAGCGATCATCACTATGTTGCTGGTGATCACCGCACTGTTCCATCACAGCAGGGAGCATTATTTTCTGGACGCCTTGCGGCTCAATTAATCCTCGACTAGTTGTGCGAGTGCTTCAGAGATGTGTGGGTAATCCCAAGTAAAGCCTGCTTCTTGTAGAACGTGTGGCATAACGCGCTTAGATCCAAGAATCTCAGATGAAAAACCACCTAAAGCAATCTTGAGCGCCATAGCTGGTGCTGGAAAGAGTGCAGGACGATGCATGGCGCGAGCAAGTGCTGATGTGAACTCTTGATTTGTAACAGGATTTGGAGCGGTTAAATTCACTGGGCCTGAAATTGGATTTTCTAATGCAAAAACAATTGCTCTGATTTGATCGTGCAAAGTGATCCATGACCACCATTGCTTGCCATTGCCCATCTTGCCGCCCAAACCTAAGCGAAATAGTGGAAGCATCTTTCCAAGTGCACCGCCCGTTGGGTCTAAGACCAAACCTGTGCGAATTTTTACTGTGCGAACATCACCGGCAAGATCTGCTGCACCTTCCCATTCGCGACATACCGCTGCCAAGAAGTCATCTCCAGCACGATCAGTTTCAACAACTGCGCGGTTTCCACTTTCGCCATACCAACCAATAGCAGAGGCCGAAATAAACACCTGGGGCTTCAGCTCTGCAACAGCGTTTGCGATCGCAGTTGTACCGAGCAATCTTGAGTTTAGAATTTCACTCTTGTACTTTTTGTTCCATCGCCTGTCGCCAACACCAACGCCAGCTAAGTGAATGATTGCATCTACGCCGCGAAGTGGTTCAAGGTTTACCAAACCAGTGTGTGGATCCCATTGCACTTCATCTGATGCAACTGGTGCTCGACGCACTAGACGTTGAACAGTATGACCCTCGCTCTTTAAATGGCCAACAAGTGCGGTACCGATTAGTCCTGAGGCACCCGTTATTGCGATGCGTTGCGGAACTGGCATAGCCGACCTACAGTCCTAGATCTGACTCGAAAGCGCCACCTTCGAGGCGTTCTTTAAGAGTGACAAGGAAGCGTGCGGCATCTGCGCCATCTACGACGCGGTGGTCATAGGAGAGTCCTAGATACACCATTGAACGGATGGCAATTGATTCTCCGCCATCTTCTCCGCGAACAACCATCGGACGCTTAACAACTGCACCTAACCCAAGGATTGCAACCTGTGGTTGATTAATAATTGGAGTATCAAATAAAGCGCCGCGGCTTCCTGTGTTTGTAAGGGTAAATGTTCCGCCACCTAATTCATTGGGAGTTACCTTGTTATCGCGCGTACGTGCTGCAAGGTCTGCAATCTTTCGCGCGATACCACCGATGTTTAGATCACCAGCATTTGCGATCACCGGAACAAGCAATCCTCGCTCAGTATCAACGGCAACAGCTAGATGTTCTGCGCCGTGATAAGTGATCTCGTCACCTTCAACGGAAGAGTTAAGTACTGGATGTTGCTTGAGTGCTTCACACACTGCAACAGCAAAGAATGGAAGGAATGAAAGCTTCACACCTTCGCGTTCTTCAAAGCTTGCCTTAGAGCGATCACGAAGACGTGCGATCTTTGTAACATCTACCTCAATAACTGTTGTTAATTGCGCACTGACCTGCAGTGATTCAACCATTCTCACCGCGATTACTTTGCGAAGACGAGACATCTTCACTTTAGTTCCACGAAGTGGTGACACAGAAACTGATGGTGCCTTCGCTGTGGTTGTCGCAGATGCGGCAGGTGCAGATACGGCAGGTGCAGATGCAGTAGGTGTGGCAGGACGAGCTAAAGCTTCAACATCTTCACGACGAATTCTGCCGCCAATGCCTGTGCCAGTAACTTGTGCAAGATTGACGCCGAGTTCTGTTGCTAGTTTGCGAACTAGGGGAGTGACATATGCATCTGCTGGTTGTGACACTGCAGCAGATGGAACTGGTGTCGGTGCTGCAAGAACAGGTGCTGCAACAACTGGTGCAGGTGGTGGGGTAACAGGTGCTGCAACAACTGGTGCTGCAACAACTGGTGCAGGAGCAGCCACGGCGCCGTTAGTAGCACCAATTAAGCCAAGACGCGCGCCAACTGGAACAGTTGTATCAACTGCAACATCAATAGCAAGAAGAGTTCCTGCAACGGGTGAAGGAATTTCTGTATCAACCTTGTCAGTCGAAACTTCTAGGAGCGCTTCATCAACTGCAACTGAGTCACCAATGTTTTTTAACCAACGAGTAACTGTTCCTTCAGAAACGCTTTCACCGAGGGCAGGCATGGTGATAACAGTGCCGGCACCAGTTAGTGCAGCTGCTGCAACTGGTGCAGCAGCTGGTGCTGGAGTTTGAACAACTGGCGCAGCCACTGGAGCCGCTGCGACAGGTGCAGGTGCTGCAGCACCATCAGCGATGATTGCTAGCTCTGCTCCTACAGGAACAGTTTGATCAACTTGAACAACAATCTTTTGTAGCGTTCCAGCAACAGGTGAAGGGATCTCTGTATCAACTTTGTCAGTTGAAACTTCTAGGAGCGGTTCATCGACGTTTACATGATCACCTTCGGCTTTTAACCAACGAGTGACTGTGCCTTCGCTAACACTTTCGCCAAGTGCTGGCATCGTTACTGAAAATGTCATTGTCGTTTCTCCTTGGTTATCCGTGTGCGTGAAGCGGTTTACCTGCAAGAGCCATATGAGCTTCGCCCATTGCCTCTGACAGTGTTGGGTGTGCATGGATCAAAGGAGCCACATCACTTGCACGTGCCTCCCAGTTATAAATTAATTCTGCTTCAGCTAACAATTCGCCAACTCGTGCACCAACCATATGGATTCCTAGAATTGGTCCATCTTTTTGAGCGATGAGCTTGATAGATCCCGCGGTGTTAAGAATCTGTGCCTTACCGTTACCGGCTAAATCATATAAAAGCTCAACAACATCATGTCCGCGCTTTTTTGCCTCAGCAGTTGTTAGACCAACTGATGCAACCTCGGGATCTGAGTATGTAACGCGTGGAATGCCATCGTAATTAATTGCGCGAGGATTTAATCCTGAAATCTCTTCTGCAACTAAAATGCCCTCTGCAAAGCCAACGTGTGCAAGCTGCGGTGTTGGGATTAAGTCGCCAACAGCCCAGATTCCTGGAACATTGGTGCGGCACTTATCATCAACTAAGACATATCCGCGATCCATCGCAACGCCTTGTTCCTCATAACCGATATTAGAAGAAACGGGTCCGCGACCGACAGCGACCAGCAAAATTTCGGCGCTAAATGTTTTGCCATCTTCTAATGTGACCGTGACGCCATCTGCTGTTTTAACAGCAGACTGGAATCTGACACCTAATTCAAAGTTAATTCCACGCTTTCGAAATGCACGCTCTAGTTGCTTACTTGATGATTCATCTTCAAGTGCGATCAAGTGTGGCAAACCTTCGATGATTGTTACTTCAGAACCAAATGACTTCCATACTGAGGCAAATTCACAGCCGATAACTCCGCCACCTAAAACAATGACGCTCTTTGGAACATAGTTTAACTTCGTTCCATGATCTGAAGTAATAATCTTTTCGCCATCAATTTCAAGTCCAGGCAAAGTCTTTGCATATGATCCAGTCGCAAGAATTACATTCTTACCGGTGTATTGGGTTCCGTTTACTTCAACAGTATCTTTTGCCACTAATTTTCCGTGACCTTCAATAAAGGTAACTCCACGGGACTTAACTAGACCTGACAAACCTTTGTACAACTTATTGATAACGCCATCCTTGTATGAATTAACACCGGCCATGTCGATGCCATCGAAAGTGGACTTAACTCCAAAGTGCGCGCCATCGCGTGCGCTATCTGCAATTTCAGCTGAGTGAAGAAGGGCCTTGGTTGGGATGCACCCACGGTGCAAACATGTGCCGCCGACTTTGTCTGCTTCGATCAGGGCTACTGAAAGACCCAATTGCGAGCCGCGTAGTGCTGCGGCATAACCCCCGCTGCCACCACCAAGGATGACAAGATCAAATTGAGACAATGAACAGCTCCTCTCAAAGGCCCAAGCGGGCTAGGTTCCTATCTTGCCGCAAAGAGGGTCAAACCTCCCAATGCATTTGCGCAGATTTAGGCTTGTTCGGCCAATGTCACAAGTGATCGGAGGGCTATCCCGGTTCCACCAACTGGGGTGTAGCCATGGGGCTTTGCCTCGTTATAGGCAGGTCCTGCAATATCAAGGTGAAGCCATGGAAGCTCTGGATTTACGAAGTCTTTTAAGAATAGACCAGCAACCAACATGCCACCCATTCGATCTCCAATGTTTGCAAGATCTGCCACCGGTGAATCCAATGACGCACGTAGTTCGTCAGGCAATGGCATTGGCCAGAATTGCTCGCCACATTGGCCTGCAACTGCCAAGAACTCATCGCTGAACTCTTGGTTGTTTGTCATGACCGCACTTGTGCGAGTTCCAAGTGCCACAACCTGTGCGCCGGTCAATGTGGCAACATCAATAATTCCATCTAATTTATTCTTTGAACTTTGTGCCTTCATTAGTCCATCAGCCAGGACAAGTCGCCCTTCAGCATCAGGATTGAGCACCTCAACTGTTGTGCCACCAAAGATTGTGATGATGTCAGATGGGCGAGTTGCTGTGTCACTTGGCATGTTTTCGGCAAGTGGTGCCCAAGACTCGATTGCAACATTTAACTTTAGCTCTGCAATTGCTATAACGGCAGCGCTGACAGCGGCAGCACCACTCATGTCAGATTTCATGGCTTCCATACCTGCGGCAGGCTTTAGAGCCAAACCACCTGTGTCAAAGGTAATACCCTTGCCAACGAAGGCATAACGCTTTGCAGCCTTACCTTTTGGTGTGTAAGAAATATGGAGCAAACGTGGTGGGTTGGCAGATCCTTGACCGACACCAATAATTCCGCCAAAGCCTTGAGCCTTTAGCTGCTTTTCATCCCAGATCTGAATCTTTAATCCAGATTTTGTTCCACCTGCTGTCTTAACGACTGCAGCTAACTTCTTTGTAAATGAATCTGGAGTTAAGTGGCTTGGGGGAGTGTTGATTAGATCGCGCACTAAGTATGTGTACTTAGCAATAATTGCTGCGCGAACTACCGATGCCTTTGCCTCGGCTGAAGATGCCAACTTTGAATGAACTGTGATGGTTTTTATAGGAGCTTTGTGATCATCTTTGGTCGAGCTGTAAAATTCTGTAAACGAATAGGCACCAAGGGCAGCGCCTTCTGCAACGGCGGCAACCTCGGCCAAACTCTTTGCAGGCAATGAAAATGTCGCAGCAGAGTTTCCGGCTAAGGCACGGGATGCACTACCTGCTGCTCTGCGTAAAGTTTCATGCGTGTAGGTTGCCGATTTCTTTCCGAGACCTGTAAAAACTAGAAGGCGCACATGAGAGCCAGGAAGTTTTATGACTTCATCAGCTTTTCCAGTGGCTCCCATATCGACCAAATGCGAAAGAATCGTCTTGGTATCGATAGCCATATCTCCGGCTTCGATAGCGATACCGCCCTTTGAATTTGTCGAGGTAAGTCCTAAAACCAAAACCTCATCTTTTACGACGCCATCGGAAATCTTTAATGTGCTCATAAGGTGAAGCGTATTAGATGTATTGGTAGGTTTGCGCAATGAAGACTTCGCCCCTCAATCAAAAGCATCTAGACCT
>NZ_JBBAMW010000003.1:0-95790 GCF_040402275.1 Candidatus Planktophila sp.
AAGAAGGATTAAGAATCACCATAGATCCTTCTTCTTCACCAACCATGCCTTCGGCGCGTAACTGAGAACCAATTTCAAGTCCAGCTATTTCACGTCGGCCTAAGAAATGTAGTGAAACCCCACCAGATTCATCCCAGATTTCGACTTCAAGGGTTGGGGCTGATCCACGAGGCGCGATTTTAATTGATGTAACACGACCTTGGACTTGTGCTCGTCTGCGCCATTCAATGTTGCCAATTGGTGTCACATTTTCGGCGTAGTGACTTACTGGATCAAGGTTCACCGGTGGTGCCTTTTTAATCTGCTTAGGGGCAGGTACTGCAGGAGCGTCCTTTTCATCAGCAATCAAATTTATTCCAGAAGTAATACGGTCCACGTCGATAGGAACAATTGTTGCAACTACTCGAGGCAATTGTGAAATAGGTGCGGCAATTTCTTCAGCAGTTTGATCATGAAGTAAGCGACCTAAGAATCCAGAGTACGCACGACGCGGAAGAAGTAAAGTTAATTCAACATCTGGTTTTTCTGTCATTCGAATTGCATAATCTAAAGCAGAGTTAGCAAGTCGACGATCAGGACAGTCAATTAACTCAAGTGTTACATCATCTAACGCATCCGATGCTGCCCACGCTGCTTGGATTTCTTCAGCGCGACGATCATCTATGACAAAGTGGACAGCAGCTAAATTGCGTGGCTTCAAACTACGTGCATATCGAATCGCGCGAACAGTCGCAATATCAACGTTATCTACAAGAACAGTCACGTCGTGGCGCGCAATAGATGTAGCACGCTCTTGATGTTGCTTAACAACTAATGCTTCTTGTTCACGTGTGTACTGGCGACGCAAGCGCAAGAACACAATTACTAAAATCGGTGCAGTAACAAGAACTAACCAGGCACCTTCTGTAAATTTAACAACTGAGAAGATTACAACGACAACAGAAGAGATGCTTCCTGCCAAACTATTGATAAATACTTTAGCTTTCCAGGCACCAGTCTTGTTGCGTAGTGCGTGACGAGTCATTCCAAAACCGGCCAAGGTGAAGCCTGTGAAAACTCCAAGTGCGTAGAAAGCAACTAGGTGTTCAACAGATCCTGCGGTAATTAACACTAAGAAGATTCCACCACCAGAAAGCAACAAGATTCCGTTTGAGAAAGCAAGACGGTGGCCGCGCTTTGTTAGTTGACGTGGCAAGTAGCCATCTGTTGCAACAAAGTTAACCAAGATTGGAAAGGCGCTGTATGTGGTGTTTGCTCCAGCAAACAAGATAAGCATTGTGGCTAGCTGAACCATTACGAACATAATCTGACCCACAGTGCCATCTCCCATGATGGTTTTAGCAATCTGCGAAATAACGGTTGGCGTGCCGGATTCATAAGGCATTGCATGGATTTTGTGGGCAAACCATGAGACACCAAGAACAAGAATTCCAAGCAAAGTACTCATCACGTACAGGGTGCGACGAGCGTTTACATGTTCAGGAGTCTTAAATAAGGCCACACCATCAGAAATTGCTTCTAAACCAGTTAGAGATGAACCACCATTAGCAAAGGCGCGAAGCAGAATAAAGATCGCAGCAAAGGTTAAGAGCCCTTGGCTTTCTCCAACATGGACAGCACCAGGCAAATCAGTAGGCAATACATCAATATTTCCGGTAACAACCTTGTAGAGACCAGTTGTGAATACGATGAACATGCATCCAACGAAGAAGTACGTTGGTAAAGCAAATGCTTTACCTGCTTCTTTTACTCCACGTAGGTTTCCGTAAGTAAGCAAGATGATTACTACCAAAATCATTGGAATCTTGTAGCTGTTAAGAGATGGGAACGTTGAGATAATTGCTGCAACACCTGCTGCAGATTGAATTGCAACGGTCACGATGTAATCAAGCATCAATGCAACAGCTGCAATTTGCGCAACTACGGGGCCAAAGTTATCGCGGGAGACAATGTATGCCCCACCCACCTTTGTATAGACATTAATTACATCTCGATATGACAATGTAATGATCACCAAAATTGTTAAAACAACAGCCGTCATTGGCATCAAGATTGCAAAAGCCGCCAATCCAAATGCTGGTAGTAATGCAATTAAAATCTGTTCAGAACCATAGGCAGATGAAGAAATACAGTCTGAAGAAAGAATTCCTAATGCATAACGCTTGCTGAGGCGCTGGTGGCCCAAAGAGTGACGGTTAAGTGGGTTACCCAATAAACGGCGTTTGATTGTGTAGAAAAAGGGGTCCTTCAGATGTGCGTGATCCCTTAAAACTTCTGGGGCTGGCGCATCATCAGTCCACGACTTGGGCACTTAAACTCCTCTTTTAATTGCATTTACTGCAATTTAATAAGTATCACTCTACCTCAGCCCGCACAATCTTCACTGTTTTACGCGTAAAGCGTATGCTTCAGGCTATGCATACACAGTTATATATCGATGGCCAGTGGGTTGATGGAATTGGAAAGTTACCTGTTTACGATCCAAGCGACGGATCGGTAATTGCCGAAGTAGCCCTTGCTGGAGATGCGCAATGTGATGCCGCAATTGCAGCTGCAGATGCCGCAGCAACAGCATGGGCAAAGACTGCCCCCAGATATCGTTCAGAGATATTGCGTAAAGCATTTGAATTAATGACGGCAGAAAGTGAAGCGATCGCAACAATGATCTCTCGCGAAAACGGAAAAGCAATGCCCGATGCTCGCGGTGAAGCGGCATATGCTGCCGAATTCTTCCGTTGGTTTGCCGAAGAAACTGTTCGCACACCAGGTGATTTCCGTAAATCTCCATCAGGGGATAAGCGAATCCTTGTCTCACACGAACCAATTGGTCTTTCTATTCTCATTACACCGTGGAACTTCCCTGCAGGAATGGCTACCCGCAAGATCGGCCCAGCTATTGCTGCTGGTTGCACCATGGTCTTAAAGCCAGCGGGTGAAACTCCACTGACTGCGATGTACATCGTGGATCTCATGGAACGCGCAGGTTTGCCAAAGGGAGTTCTAAACTTAGTTCTTCCAGAAAAAACAGGTCCCGCAATTTCAAAGATGTTGCATGATCCACGTGTTAAGAACCTTTCCTTTACAGGTTCAACAGAAACTGGTCGCATCCTTCTTAAAGAGGCTGCAGACCGCGTTATTCGCTGCTCTATGGAGCTTGGCGGAAATGCACAAGTTGTTATTCATGATGATGCAGATCTAGCAGTAACAATTCCGCAGCTGTCCCTTGCAAAGATGCGCAATGGTGGTGCTGCTTGCACATCTGCAAACCGAATCTTTGTTCAACGAGGTATTGCAGATAAGTTCATTGCAGAGATGACTAAGTCCATGAGCTCATATGTAATGGGCCGTGGAACTGAAGCCACAACGACACTTGGCGCTTATGTTTCAATGAAAGAGCGCAACAAGATTGCTGACATAGTTGATGAATCAATCGCAGCTGGTGCAAAGGTTGAAGTTGGTGGAGTTAAGCCTGAAGGTAATGGCGCTTTCTACCCAGCAACGGTGTTAGTTGTTAAAAAAGATAACCCAATCCTGCTGCATGAAATCTTTGGACCAGTTGCACCAATTGTTATTTTTGATACCGATGAAGAAGGAATCGAAATGGCTAATGACACCGATTTTGGTCTTATTAGTTATGTCTTCTCTTCAAACCTGACCCGCGCACTGCGCACAGCGGAGGCGATGGAATCAGGAATGGTTGCAATCAATAAGGGTGTTATCTCAGATCCAGCCGCACCATTTGGTGGCGTGAAGCAATCAGGCTTGGGCCGCGAAGGTGGCTTTGATGGAATTCATGAGTTCTTGCAGACCAAGTTCATTGGCGTAGAGATCTAATCTATTGGGGATTTAGCTATCTAAATAGATAGTTCGGAGTGTATGGCGGTTTTCGATCGGCAAATGTTTGATATAGGAATTCTTCCGTTTCTTTAAACAGATTAGTAAGAATTTTTATGTTTGATTCTTGATTTTTAGTCAATTCCGATTCCATGAAAAATACATATCTAACTCCATAATTCAAGGAATAGAAACCGTAAGCAACTCCGTCGATAATCGTGTATTCAATAAGATAAAACCCGAATTGAATAGTCATCCACTTATTTTTTAACAAGTATTGCGCTCTTGGAGCGTACCGTTGTGTTTGAACGAACAATCCAAAGTCGCCAGAACCGATATCGTAAACACTGCGCGCGAAACCCTTCACGAGTTTTTTGAACCAGTAGTTGGCTAGTTTTTTCATTATGCGCCATCGAAAGCGATCCATTTTAGAAGTTTGGTAGAACGAATCTGCTTCTAACTCATCCCAATTGTCAGACTCAATTTCTTCAGAGACTATTAGAATTTCTGCCCAGCCCTGCTCACTATTTGACACTTCATTTATATTTCTATTTTTTCTCATGATGAGAATGTACAAAGAATCTAAATTACGCAGAGTGACTTTTTAACTCTAGTTCTGAGTTATGCACTCGACAGCATCCAACTTTGTAGAAAAACTTCATCAATAAGTGGTATGAAATAGTTAAATGAGATGAGAACCACCCCCAGGACTAATCTCAGCTAGAGCTTCTTACGCTTCAAGAAATCACTCACAGCGTTTATCCATGCTGCAGGTTCTTCTACCCATGAAAGGTGTGAAGAATAAGGAAGACAGACCCACTCAGCACCTTTAATCTTTTTCACAAGATGCTTTTGCATCTTTGGAGTTACCTCGTCGAATTTTCCATTAATAAGAAGTGTTGGAACTTTTATTTTCTTGAGTTGATCTTCTACATCCCAGGTATTTAATGAGCCGATAGGTGCAAATTCAACAGGCCCCCACATCGCTGCATAAACAGTCGGATTTACTGCAAGTTGACCAAAGGCTTCAGCCACATCTGTTGTCATTGGAACGCGCACCAAATGTCGTATAGTGAAGAAATCATTTGCTGCTTCAAACTCAGGAGAGGTGTAATTACCTTCCTTTAAACCCTTGTGGACTGCTTTGCGATGTACCGCGGGTAATTCAGAAACAAGTCTTTCAATTTCAGGCAACCACTTTGGAACAGATGCAAGAGAATTGGCAATTACAAGACCTTTCAACCCCTTTGGCTTTTCAACTGCGTGCGCAAAGGAAAGAATTCCACCCCATGATTGACCAACAAGGATGTACTTCTTCGAAATCTTTAATTCTTTCAATAGCAAATCAAGTTCTTCTTTAAAGAGCTCAACGGTCCAGAACTCACTTGGCTTGTCATTTAAATGCGTTGATTGACCACATCCAATTTGATCGTAGACAATTACCGGACGGCCCGACATAGCGATGAGATGAACAATTCCGAGAACATAGTTATGTGGAGCACCAGGTCCACCATGTATGACAACAGCCGGAGTCAGCTTGGATTTCAAATCTCCAACGACTCGATACCAAGTGCTGCCGTACTTCCATTGCATCGTTCCGGTGTAGTCAAGTGCTTGCTCAGCCATTATTGCTCTCCACTCTTTGCCATGATTGGCAACGGTACGCTGGGAGCACCGGGAGTGGAATAGTTTTTAAATGAACCTTCTGAGCGGAGGATGAGGGATTTGAACCCTCGATAGGTTGCCCTATACACGCTTTCCAAGCGTGCGCACTCGGCCGCTATGCGAATCCTCCCGAGGAGGTGAACTCTATCGGTGGCTGTAACTATGATTACGCCAGATCCCTCGTACGGCGTTATCCGTACTGAACTCCCCCAGGGCAGGAATGCAGCAAGGGTAGGTCCGCTCTGGCGGGTGTGCGAGGGGTCCTTTTAATAGGGTTTGCAAGAAGGAAAAATGGGCGCGACGAACAGTAGAGGAGCACGGCGATGTCTTTAGCTTTGTATCGTAAATATCGTCCCTCTGTTTTTGCAGATGTCATCGGACAAGAACATGTAACTGTTCCACTTTCAAATGCTCTGGAATCAGGTCGCACACACCACGCATATTTATTTAGTGGTCCACGTGGTTGCGGAAAAACTTCTAGCGCACGAATCATGGCGCGCTCGCTAAATTGTGAAAAAGGTCCAACACCAAATCCATGTGGTGAATGTCAGTCATGTAAAGATCTAGTTGCGAATGGTCCAGGTTCATTAGATGTGATTGAACTAGATGCAGCCACGCACGGTTTAGTAGACGATGCCCGCGATCTTCGCGACAAAGCATTCTTTGCACCAGTACAAAGTCGTTACAAGATTTACATTATTGATGAGGCACATCAGCTTGGACCAGGTGCTGCCAATGCACTACTTAAAGTTGTGGAAGAGCCACCAGCACATGTGATTTTCATTTTCGCTACGACAGAACCAGATAAGTTGATTGCAACTATCCGTTCTCGTACACACCACTACCCATTCCGCTTAGTTCCACCAGGAACTCTGGCTGCTCATCTTGAAAAGGTTTGTAACGCTGAAGGCGTAAAGGTTGATAAGGGTGTTATTCCACTTGTAGTGCGGGCATCTGGCGGCTCTGTGCGTGATGCACTCTCTGTCCTAGGTCAGCTTTTAGCTGGTGCCGGCAAAGATGGCGTTAGCTATGAAATTGCAATTCAACTACTTGGCTTCACAGATGGTGCGCTTCTAGATGATGCAATCGATGCGATTGCCGCCCATGATGGGGCAACACTATTTAAGACAATCGATCGTGTCATTGAATCAGGACATGATCCACGCAGATTTACTAGCGATATGTTGGAACGTATCCGCGATTTAATGATTGTAGATGCGTTAAAGGATTCAACAGTTAATTCAATCTTGCGCGATATGCCAGATGATCAAATGGAACGCATGCGCAATCAGGCAAACAGAATTGGAACTGCAAATCTTTCACGAGCAGCAGATATTGCAGCAGAAGGTTTGACCCAAATGCGTGGTGCTACAGCTCCCCGCTTGATCCTGGAGCTGATTTGTGGGCGCATTTTGTTGCCGATTGGCGATAACACTGAGGCGGGAATGTTGTCTCGAATTGAAAGACTTGAACGTGCTGAAAATATTGCGCCTCTCACTACATCCGTTCGTTCTTCAGAAACACGAACCGTGGAGCCAAAAGAAAAAGCAACCTCCACTCATTCGGTTTCTGATGTCACTCCCTCTAAAGCTGAAGAAGTTGTAACGCCCATTAAAGAAAAGAACTCCGCCCCTGTCTCCGTACCGAAGGCGCACGTACCGGGTAACTTCGATATTGCAGCACTTAGACGAGCATGGCCTGATGTGATTGAAGATGTGAAGAAGCGTCGCAGGCTGACTTGGTCCCTCTTAAGTGCATCTGCGCAGGTATTGAGCGTTGATGAAGATGCAATCACTATTGGCATTATTAATGCTGGGGCTAAGGAAAGCTTTGAGCGTTCTGAATCTGATGTGATTCTACGTAATGCATTTATTGATGTGGTGGGACTGGATCGAAAGATTGCAGTTGTCGTTGATCCTTCAATTGATACCAATACACCGGCTGCCCGTGAGACAAGAACCTCTGAAGCACCAAGTGATGCTGTGCTTTTGTCAGGTGCTGCGCTTTTGGCAAAAGAGCTTGGCGCAAAAATTGTTGAGGGTAAGTAATAGATGTCAGGAATGTATGAGGGTGCAATTCAAGATTTAATTGATGCGCTAGGTCGCCTGCCAGGTATTGGCCCAAAGAGTGCCCAGCGAATTGCTTTTCACATCTTGCAATCTGATGCCGAAGTTGCATCAGCTCTTGTTGACTCAATTCGTGTAGTTAAAGAGCGCGTTAAGTTTTGTGTTGTGTGTGGAAATGTTTCAGAAGAGGATGAATGCCGCATTTGCCGGGATCCTCGCCGCGATAACACCACCATTTGTGTTGTTGAAGAGAGCAAAGATGTAATTGCAATTGAACGTACTCGAGAATTTCGCGGTAAGTACCATGTGCTAGGTGGTGCGATTAGTCCGATCGATGGCATTGGTCCGGAACAACTTCGCATACGTGAATTAATGGTTCGTTTGGCAGATGCTGGAATCGTTGAAGTAATCTTGGCAACTGATCCCAACCTTGAAGGTGAAGCAACAGCTACCTATCTATCCCGACTTATTAAGCCGATGGATATAAAGGTCTCGCGCTTGGCCAGCGGATTGCCAGTAGGCGGAGATTTGGAGTATGCCGATGAAGTTACCTTGGGCCGTGCCTTTGAGGGCCGTAGGGATGTTTAATCTCATTAATTGAGATGCTACTTGTCTCATTATTTGGGAAAAGCGAGAAATTGGGTAGCCCCACAAGATTTTGTGCTTCATGATTGAGCCATGGGGTTAATTGTTCAGAAGTACGGCGGCTCATCCGTGGCAGATGCGGCAGGGCTAAAGCGCGTTGCCAACAGAATTGTGGCGGCAAAGCGGGACGGTAATCAGGTTGTTGTTGTGGTCTCTGCCATGGGCGATACAACCGATGAGTTGATTGATCTGGCTGAACAAATCACTCCTATTCCTCAGGGCCGTGAGTTAGATATGTTGCTAACTGCCGGTGAGCGAATTTCAATGGCACTTCTTGCAATGGCAATTAATAACTTAGGCCACGAAGCTCTGTCGTTCACAGGCAGCCAAGCAGGTGTGATTACAACTTCTGCACATGGTCGCGCTCGTATTATTGATGTGACACCTGGTCGAATTAAAGAAGCGTTAGATGCTGGATCAATCGCAATTGTTGCCGGCTTCCAAGGAATTTCGCAAGATACAAAAGATGTAACAACTCTGGGTCGAGGTGGCAGTGACACAACAGCTGTTGCATTAGCTGCGGCGTTAGATGCAGACGTGTGCGAAATTTACACAGATGTTGATGGGGTATTTAGCGCCGACCCACGAGTTGTTCCAGATGCTCGTAAGTTAAAGACAGTTACTTATGATGAAATGCTTGAACTCGCAGCAAGCGGTGCAAAGGTGCTGCACTTGCGTTGCGTTGAATACGCACGCCGTTACAATTTACCAATTCACGTACGTTCATCTTTTACAACAAATGAAGGAACATGGGTGGTCAAAGATCATCCAGAAGGAGGCGCAATGGAACAAGCAATCATCTCAGGAATCGCACATGATAAGTCTGAGGCAAAGATAACGATTGTCGGAGTGCCCGACCGAACTGGTGTTGCTGCACGCATCTTCCAAGCGATTGCAGATGCCGACATCAACATCGACATGATCGTGCAGAATGTTTCTGCCGCCGCCACTGGTCTTACAGACATTTCATTCACATTACCAAAGGCAGAAGGTGCTGGGGCAACTGCAATTTTGCAGAAGCTACAAGGTGAAGTTGGCTTTGCTTCAATTCAATACGATGATCAAATCGGCAAATTGTCATTAGTTGGTGCTGGTATGCGCTCACATCCAGGTGTTACTGCAACATTCTTTGGTGCTTTATCTGATGCAGGCGTGAATATTGAAATGATTTCAACCTCTGAAATTCGTATTTCAATTATTTGTCGCGAGACAGATCTTGAGCGCGGAGCCAAGGCTGCTCACACCGCGTTTGCATTAGATGCAGATCAAAATGAAGCTGTTGTATATGGAGGAACTGGGCGATGAGTAAAAAAGTTAAGAAAGTCCCAAAGAAACCAACACTTGCAGTAGTAGGTGCCACTGGTGCAGTCGGCACCGTAATGCTCAGCATTTTGTCTGAGCGCAAAGATGTGTGGGGCGAGATCCGTCTGATCGCTTCGGCGCGCAGTGCAGGCAAGAAGTTAATGTGCCGCGGAGAAGAGTTGACCGTTGTCGCACTTTCTCCTGAAGCTTTTGACGGCATCGATGTTGCAATGTTTGATGTTCCAGATGAAGTTTCTGCAGAGTGGGCACCGATTGCTGTCTCTCGTGGTGCAATCGTTGTTGATAACTCTGGCGCATTTCGAATGGATCCAAAGGTTCCATTGGTGGTTCCTGAAGTTAATCCAAAGGATACAAAGAAGCGTCCAAAGGGAATTATCTCAAATCCAAACTGCACAACTCTTTCAATGATTGTTGCAATGGGCGCACTCAACAAGAAGTATCAGTTGAAGGAACTTGTTGTTGCTTCATATCAAGCAGCATCGGGAGCTGGGCAATCTGGTATCGATGCGTTGCGTGAACAGATTTTGGCAGTTGCAGGAACCAATGCCGGTGAAGCAACTGGTGATGTTCGCAAGCACGTAAAGGATTCAGGGCCATTTCCTGCACCTCTTGCACTCAATGTTGTGCCATGGGCAGGATCATTAAAGGAAGATGGACACACATCTGAAGAGCTCAAGGTTCGCAATGAATCTCGCAAGATTCTAGGAATGCCACGCTTAAAGGTTTCTGCAACATGTGTTCGTGTTCCAGTTCTGACAACACATTCACTTGTGGTGCATGCAACCTTTAAGAATGATGTCACTCGCAAGGGAGCGCAAAAGCTGCTTGAAAAGGCAGCAGGAGTTATCTTGCTTGATGACCCAGAGAATAAGAAGTTTCCAACGCCAAATGATGCTGTTGGAACAGATGCAACGTGGGTGGGTCGAGTACGCAGATCACCAGATGATAAGAAATCTCTTGATTTGTTCTTGTGTGGAGACAATCTACGCAAGGGAGCAGCGCTTAATACCGCTCAAATTGCCGAGCTATTGGCGGTAGAGTTAACAAAATGACGATCAAAGAAACATTACGCGCCGACTTAACTGAAGCAATCCGTGGTCGCAACGAGATTACATCCAGCACTATCCGTATGGTTCTAACCGCAATCACTAATGAAGAGGTTGCCGGCAAGGAAGCACGCGTGCTTAGCGATGATGAAGTAATTGTTGTGTTGTCGCGCGAAGCAAAGAAGCGTCGTGAAGCAGCAGAAGCATTTGAAGGTGCTGGCCATCCACAAAAGGCTGCACTAGAAAAGTCTGAAGGAGAAGTTATTGCTAAGTATTTGCCTGCGCAGTTTACTGCAGATGAGGTTAAGGCAATCATTGCTGATGCAATCGCATCAACTGGTGCTGCAGGCCCTGCAGATATGGGCAAGGTAATGGGTGCCATCAAGGCAAAGATTGCAGGAAAGGCTGATGGGGCACTTGTTTCATCACTAGTGAAAGAGAGTCTCAACAAATGATTAAGTATGAATACGCGACAGTTCCACTTCTTTCACATGCAACTAAGCAGATCCTTGATACATGGGGTTCAGATGGTTGGGAGCTTGTGCAAGTTATTCCAGCACCCGGCAGCGGCGAGCAGCTTGTTGCATACATGAAGAGAGCAATTGCATGAATAGGGTTGATGTTCGTGCGAAGCTAGCTGAACTTGGTTTAGAGCTTCCAGTTGCTGCAAAGCCAGTTGCTGCTTATGTTCCAGCAATTCGTACAGGCAATTTAGTTTTTACAGCAGGACAACTTCCTCTTGCTGGCGGAGAAATGGCTGGCGTTGGAAAGGTTGACGGAGAGATCTCACCTGAGCGTGCAAAGGAGCTTGCACAAGTTTGTGCACTCAATGCGCTAGCTGCAGTTGAAACCGTTGCTGATGTCAACAAAATTACAAAGATTGTTCGCGTAGTTGGATATGTAAACGGAGTTCCTGGCTTTATCGGTCATCCTGGTGTAGTTAATGGAGCATCGGAACTGTTTATTGCAATCTGGGGCGACGGTGCAAAGCATGCACGTAGCGCTGTTGGAATTGCAGAGCTTCCACTTAACTCACCAGTGGAGATTGAACTAACAGTCGAAATTACCGACTAACGCTTACTTACTTCTCTTTAAGAGTCGTTCGAAATCTGTAATTAGTACTGCACGACCATCTAGCTTTAACCAGTTGCGTCCTGCGAAATCAGCAAGTGCTTTATTAACAGTTTCGCGTGATGCACCAACTAGTTGGGCCAATTCTTCTTGAGTGAGATCATGGTGAACAAATAAACCTTCATCAGTTTTCTTTCCAAAACGCTCACCCAGATCAATAAGAGCTTTGGCAACACGTCCTGGAACATCAGAGAACACTAAGTCGCCAACTGCTTCATTAGTGCGGCGTAGTCGC
Source organism: Candidatus Planktophila sp. (assembly GCF_040402275.1). GTDB lineage: Bacteria > Actinomycetota > Actinomycetes > Nanopelagicales > Nanopelagicaceae > Planktophila. Next base: position 11,946 of record NZ_JBBAMW010000003.1, read on the forward strand.
TGCGCCAAACTAGCGAGAAGTTGCAGCGAAACCTTTGGATTTTCAGCAAGCCATGGAAGCAATTTTTCTTGTCCCAGACTTAACAACTTTGCATCGGTAACAGCCGTTGCAGTTGAAGTACGTGGGCCTGGATCAAAAAGACTTAACTCGCCGAACATTTCGCCGGGTCCAAGGATTGACAGTAGGTTTTCACGGCCATCACCACTTGAAGTTCCAAGTTTTAGTTTGCCCTCGGCTATTACATAGAGCTGATCGCCCCCATCGCCCTCGGCAAACAAGATAGTTCCCTTTGCAATCTTTACGGAAACCATGTTCGCAAGCAGGGAAGCCGAAGCGGCATCATCAAGCGCGGTAAAAAGGGGCGCTTTGCGAATAACTTCTTGATCTATGGGCACGAGGGGTACTTTACTACCCATGAAGGTCGATAGCGAAACCTGCAAACAGGCTCGGGCGGTCTACCGCATTTTGGTGAAGACCTATCCAGAGGTCGACTGTGAATTGGATTTTACGAACCCCCTTGAACTCTTGATGGCAACGATTCTTAGCGCTCAGTGCACAGATAAGAGAGTAAACACAGTTACTCCAGCGCTGTTTAAGAAGTACAAAACCTCAAAGGCATACGTGAAGGCCGACATCCTAGACATTGAAAAGTTAATTCACTCCACTGGTTTTTTTCATGCGAAGGCTAGGAATATTAAAGGTTGTAACCTTAAAATCGTAGAAGATTTTGGGGGAGAAGTTCCACAAACTCTTGAGGAATTAATCACCTTGCCAGGGGTTGGTCGAAAGACCGCCAATGTTGTTTTAGGGCATGCATTTGATACCCCAGGAATCACTGTCGATACCCACTTCGGACGCTTGTCTCGCCGATTTGGTTGGACCAAAGAAACAGATCCCGAAAAAGTCGAAATGGTTGTGCAGCAGTTGATTCCACAGGCTGAATGGACAAATCTTTCACAACGAATTATTTGGCATGGACGACGAATCTGCCACTCACGCAAACCTGCGTGTGGAGCATGTCCTGTTGCAAAGATCTGTCCAAGTGTTGGTATTGGTGAGATGGATAAAGGCAAGGCGTTACTGTTGGTAAAAACAGATAAGGATTTCAGATGAAGCGAGCATTAGTGATGGTTGCTCTTCTATTGCTGACCGCTTGTTCTCCATCATCTTCCTATGTAAAAGGCGAAGTCGTTTCATGTGAATCTATTTCACAAGATAAGACTTTTACTGGTGGCGTAACAATGGATTGCTTAGATCGAAGTGAAGGCGCGCAACTAGGCGCACTTCGGGGACCCATGATTGTTAATGTGTGGGGATCTTGGTGTGGACCGTGCAAAGAAGAAATTCCTCTCCTTAGATCCTTTTATGAAAAAGCTAAAGGTAAAGTCGCACTCATTGGTGTAGATGTTGAAGAAGCTAATTTTGATGATGGCCGCACCTTCGTAGAACGAAACGGCATCCTTTGGCCCAATTTATATGATCCAGATGGGCGTTCACGAAAGTACTTTGGATTAGGGGTTCCGGTCACCTGGTTTATTGCAGCAGACGGTTCGGTAGCAGGTAAGAAAATTGGCGCATTTAAAGATGAAATAGAACTGATCACACTGACAAACAAGTACTTAGGTGTGAAGCTCTAATCCTCATCCTTTGAAGTATGTAATCCATCTGAAATCAAGCGCATAACATTGGGATCTGCCAATGTTGTCGCATCGCCAACTTGGCGGTTTTCAGCTACATCTTTCAGTAATCGGCGCATGATTTTGCCACTTCTAGTCTTTGGAAGTTCTGCAACAACAAGTATCTGACGAGGCTTTGCGATGGCACCGATTTGCTTGGCGACATGGTTACGCAGATCAGTGATGAGTGTTTCTCCCTTTGCATGTTCAATACCGCCACGCAAAATAACGAATGCAACAATCCCTTGGCCTGTCATCGCATCTGCGGCACCAACTACTGCCGCCTCTGCAACTGATTCATGTGAAACAAGTGCGGATTCAACCTCTGTTGTTGAGATTCGGTGACCAGAAACATTCATTACATCATCGACTCGACCAAGTAACCAGATCGCACCATCTTTATCTAACTTTGCACCATCTCCAGCAAAGTAGATTCCTTCAAATCTTGACCAATAAGTTTCTTTGTATCGCTCATCTTCGCCCCAAATACCGCGCAGCATGCCGGGCCAAGGCTTATCTAAAATCAAATAACCACCATATCCTTTTCCAACCGGTTTTCCGTTATCATCAACAACAACTGCGCTAATTCCAGGAATCGCAGTCATGGCCGATCCCGGCTTAGTTGCAGTAACACCAGGCAACGGTGAAATCATGATTCCACCAGTTTCTGTTTGCCACCAGGTGTCAACAATTGGGCAACGGTTTCCACCAATAACCTCGCGATACCACATCCATGCTTCTGGATTAATTGGTTCACCAACTGATCCCAATAAACGCAGCGATGTGAGGTTGTGTTTGTTAGGAAATTCATCTCCCCATTTCATCCAGGTGCGAATCAATGTTGGAGCGGTATACAAAATAGTGATGCCGTACTTTTGAATTAACTCAAAGATACGTCCCTTATGTGGCGTATCAGGGGTTCCTTCATACATGACCTGCGTTGCCCCATTAATCAGCGGTCCATAGACAATGTAGCTATGACCGGTAATCCAACCCACATCTGCCGTGCACCAATAAACATCTGTTTCGGGCTTAATATCAAAGACAACTCGATGAGTGTAAGCGGCCTGGGTTAAGTAGCCACCTGTTGTGTGGAAGATTCCCTTTGGTTTAGCAGTGGTGCCTGATGTGTACAAAATAAATAACGGGTGCTCAGAATCAAAGAACTCTGGGGTGTGATCTGCAGATTGGCGACCAACAATCTCATGCCACCACACATCAGTTGCCGAGTTCCAGGCTGTTTCTTGTTTGGTACGTTGCACCACTAAAACATTCTTCACATTGTGCTTACCTTTGAGTGCTTCATCAACAGCCGGCTTTAATGCAAACGCACTTCCCTTTCTAAATCCACCATCAGCAGTAATTACTAACTTTGCATCCGCATCTTGAATTCTAGAAAGCAACGCTTCTGCAGAAAAACCACCAAAGACAACTGAATGAGGTGCACCAATACGAGCACATGCAAGCATGGCAATTGCAGCTTCTGGAATCATTGGCATGTAAATCGCAACACGATCGCCTGCAACAACACCTAGTTCAATTAATGCATTTGCAGTTTTCTTAACTTCAGTTAATAACTGCGCGTATGTAATTGTCTGAGTGTCGCCAGGTTCGCCTTCAAAGTGAAATGCAACGCGATCTCCACGTCCTTCTTGCACGTGACGATCTAGCGCGTTAACAGAGGCGTTGATCTTTCCCCCAATAAACCACTTAGCAAAGGGTGACTGCCAATCAAGAGTTTTATTCCACAGTGTTTGCCACGAGAGTTCTTTGGCTTGCTCATCCCAGAACGCCAAACGATCTTTTTCAGCCTTGTCATAAAGTTCAGGCTTTGCATTTGCTTGTGCCGCAAACTCTGCTGATGGAGGAAACAAGCGATCCTCGCTGAGCAGGTTTTCTAGGGACTCGTGATTGTGGCTCATAACGTAAGAGGTTACCTGTTAGGCATTGTTATCAACAGACAAAGCGGTGATGGATTTTTGAAGTATCAACTGGCTTGAAGATGCGCCAAAGAGAGGAGAAAGAATGCTTACATCCTTCATATTGATGCTCATCAAACTGCTCAGCAGCCCAGTCTTGGTAGCCGCCCTGGCCAAATTCTTGGCTAACGCTCTCAAAACGGTGAGCTAACTCAAGAAAAGGCCCTCCGTAACCCCGTGCGGAGGGTCTTTTTGTGCCATGTGGACGAAGGTGAGAGGATTGGCCGTAAGCCTCTAGACGACTCAATGAAGCGCTCAGTCTAAAGAATTACAACGAGTTCTTAGGAGTCAGAATGCCAATTGCAACCCCCGAAATTTATGCGGAGATGTTGGATCGCGCGAAAAAGGGCGCATTCGCATATCCAGCAATTAACGTTTCATCATCACAGACCATCACAGCTGCTATTCGTGGTTTCGCCGAAGCAGAGTCAGATGGAATCATCCAGTTTTCATGGGGTGGTGCGGAATACGCATCAGGTTCAACTGTAAAGAACATGGTTGATGGCGCAGTTGCGCTCGCAGAGTTTGCTCATGTTGTTGCCAAGAACTACAAAGTAAATATTGGAATTCACACAGATCACTGCCCAGCTGAAAAGCTAGATGGCTTCATGCGTCCACTTCTTGCATTTGGCGCAGATCGAATTAAGTCAGGTAAGGCTCCATTGTTCAACTCACATATGTGGGATGGATCAGCGGTAGACATGGTTGAAAACATGAAGGTCGCTAAGGAAATGCTTGCGATGTCAGTTGCTGCCAAGACAATTCTTGAAATTGAAATCGGCGTTGTTGGTGGAGAAGAAGATGGCATCGAAGCAAAGCATGATGCAAAGCTGTACTCAACACCTGAAGATGCCCTAATGACACTTGAAACTCTAGGAACAGATGTCAATGCTCGCTACATGGTGGCAGCAACATTCGGAAATGTTCACGGTGTATATAAGCCAGGTAACGTTGTATTGCAACCAAAAATTCTTGCAACTCTTCAAGAAGCAGTTGCTGCAAAGCTAGGCCTGCCAGCAGGAAGCAAGCCAATGGACTTGGTATTCCACGGTGGTTCTGGCTCACTTCTTTCTGAGATCCGCGAATCACTTGATTACGGCGTAATAAAGATGAATATCGATACCGACACTCAGTACGCCTTCACCCGTCCAGTGGTTGAGCACATGCTCAAGAACTACGATGGCGTACTAAAGATTGATGGAGAAGTTGGAAACAAGAAGGCTTACGATCCACGTGCATGGGGCAAGGCTGCAGAAGCAGGAATGGCAGCTCGCGTTGTTCGTGGTTGCGAAGATTTGCGCTCAACCGGTACTTCATCACTTAAGTAATTAACAACTAGTCGGAGAGGCTTTACTCATGCCTGCATTAGTACTACTCGGCGCTCAGTGGGGCGACGAAGGCAAGGGTAAAGCTACCGATTTATTGGGCGATCGTGTTGATTATGTTGTTCGCTATCAAGGCGGAAACAACGCAGGCCACACAGTTGTTATCGGTGATCAAAAGTATGCACTTCACTTACTACCATCAGGAATTCTCTCTCCCAATGTAATTCCTGTTATTGGTAACGGTGTTGTCATTGATCCAAGTGTTTTGCTTGAAGAAATTCGTGGCCTTAACGAACGCGGTATCAACACAAGCAAACTTCTGATTTCAACTAATGCTCACTTGATTACTCCTTATCACCGCACCATCGACAAGGTCTCTGAGCGCTTCTTAGGTAAGTCAAAGATTGGTACAACAGGTCGCGGTATCGGCCCAGCATATGCAGACAAGATCAACCGAATCGGTATCCGTGTTCAAGATCTGTTTGATCCATCAATCCTTCGTCAAAAGCTAGAGAGCGCGCTGCGTGATAAGAATCAGATTTTGATTAAGGTCTTCAATCGCAAGAACATCGAAGTAGATGAAGTTCTTGAAGAGTATTTAAAGTACGCAGAACTTCTTCGTCCTTATGTTGCAGATACCGTTTTGATTCTAGATGAAGCTCTAAAAGCTGGAAAACGAGTACTCCTAGAGGGTTCTCAGGGCACATTGCTCGATGTTGATCACGGTACATATCCATTTGTGACATCTAGCAATCCAACTGCAGGTGGTGCGTGCACAGGTTCAGGAATTGGACCAACAAAGATCACGCGCGTCATTGGTATTTTGAAGGCTTACACAACTCGTGTTGGTAGTGGACCTTTCCCAACTGAATTATTTGATGAAGATGGCGAAGCGCTCCGTCGTATCGGCGGAGAAATTGGCGTTACTACTGGCCGTGCACGTCGTTGTGGTTGGTTTGATGCACCGATTGCTCGTTATGCAGTTCGTGTCAATGGTTTAACTGATTTCTTCTTAACAAAACTAGACGTATTAACTGGCTGGGAAAAGATTCCAGTGTGTGTTGCATATGAGATTGATGGAAAGCGCGTTGAAGAGCTGCCTGCTTCACAAACTGATTTCCACCATGCAAAGCCAATATATGAATACTTAGCTGGTTGGACTGAAGATATTTCAAATGCACGAAAGCTTTCTGATCTGCCAAAGAATGCACAAGATTATGTTGCATTTCTTGAAAAAATTTCAGGTGCTCCTATGAGTGCAATCGGTGTGGGTCCTGGTCGAGATCAAACAATTGTCGTAAAGGATTTCATCTAAGAATGAAAATCCTCCTAGTCGGAAGTGGCGGACGCGAACACGCACTAGGAGTAGGACTGCAAGCAGATCCAGCCTGTACTGAACTACACGTTGCACCGGGCAATCCAGGCATCGCACAATTTGCCCAATGCCATCCACTTGTCATTACCGACAATCAAGCAATCCTCGAGTTAGCTCAGCAACTACATATAGACCTAGTTGTTGTTGGGCCCGAAGTTCCATTAGTAAATGGTGTTGCAGACATCCTGCGGGCAGCAGGAATCGCTGTTTTTGGCCCATCTAAGTTGGCCGCACAAATAGAAGGTTCAAAGAACTTTGCTAAAGAAGTTATGCGCGATGCGGGAGTTCCAACGGCGCATAGTTTCACCTGCACAACTCAACATGAAATTGAGATCGCATTAGATGCATTTGATGCACCGTATGTTGTTAAAGATGATGGTTTAGCTGCAGGCAAAGGAGTCGTAGTTACGACTAATCGCCAAGAAGCACTTGATCACGCATTAGCGTGCAAAAGAGTTGTTATTGAAGAGTATTTAGACGGTCCAGAGGTTTCACTATTTGGCATTAGCGATGGAACAATAATTCTGCCCATGCAACCAGCACAAGATTTCAAGCGCGCACTCGATGGTGATCAAGGACCAAACACAGGTGGCATGGGTGCGTACTCTCCCTTGCCATGGGCACCATCTGACATCGTTGAAGATACATACAAACAAGTTTTGGCGCCGATGATTGCTGAAATGGCTGCGCGTGGCACTCCATTTGTGGGTTTGCTATATGCAGGTCTTGCACTAACAGATTACGGAACTCGCGTAATCGAATTTAATGCGCGCTTCGGTGATCCTGAAACACAAGTTTTGATTCCACTACTTAAGACTCCACTTGCAACTTTGTTATACAACGCCGCGACAGGAAATTTGAAAGGTACAACACTGGATTGGAAAGATGAATCAGCGGTAACAGTTGTTTTGGCCGCTGAAGGTTATCCAGCTGCACCTAAGAGCGGCGGGGCAATCACGGGATTTACTGCAATCGACAATGTTCAGATTTATCACGCAGGTACATCTGCCACAGAACAAGGCGTTGTTGCATCAGGTGGCCGGGTACTAACAGTTACTGGAATTGGCGAGGATCTGACCGAAGCCCGCAACCGTGCCTACCGTGCGATTAGCCAAATCCGCCTTGCTGGATCTTTCTATCGCACAGACATCGCGCTTAATGCGTCGGTGGCAGAGAAGGGCAATTAAATGACTGATAATTCACCAATGAGCCTGCTTGCTAGCCGATATGCATCAGCTGCGATGCGCGAAATCTTCGCACCGGAGGCCAAAATCATCGCTGAACGTAAGTTGTGGATTGCGGTCATGCGCGCTCAATCAACTTTGGGCCACGCAATTTCTAAGGATGTAATTACAGCTTACGAAAATGTAATTACACGAGTGGATCTTGCTTCAATTGATGCCCGTGAAAAGCAGACTCGTCATGATGTTAAAGCTCGAATCGAAGAGTTCAATGCTCTGGCTGGCCACGAAGCAATTCATGCTGGTATGACAAGCCGTGATTTAACTGAAAATATTGAAGCACTGCAGATTCGAAATGGTTTAGAGATTGTTCATGACAAAGTTGTGACACTACTTGCCCGTTTGGCAGAACGTGCAACACAGTATGCCGATCAGCCAATTGCTGGACGCTCACACAACGTTCCTGCGCAAGTTACAACTTTAGGAAAGCGTTTTGCATCCGCCGCTGAAGAGTTGTTGTTTGCATACGAGCGTTTAACTGCGCTACAAGATCGCTATCCAATGCGTGGAATTAAAGGCCCAGTTGGCACCGCGCAAGATTCAATTGATCTTCTAGGTTCAACAGATGCGCACTTTAAATTAGAAGGTGCAATCGCAAAGGAACTTGGTTTTAGCAATGTCCTAGATTCAACCGGACAGATTTATCCGCGCTCATTTGATTACGATGTTGTAACAACGCTTGTGCAGATTGCCTCATCACCATCATCACTTGCCACATCAATCAGATTGATGGCTGGTGCTGAACTAGTAACTGAAGGATTTAAAGTTGGCCAGGTTGGCAGCAGCGCAATGCCTCACAAGATGAACACACGCTCATGTGAGCGAGTAAATGGTCTATCTGTTGTATTACGCGGCTATGCATCAATGGTGAGTGAGCTCTCTGGTGATCAATGGAATGAAGGCGATGTTTCATGCAGCGTTGTTCGCCGTGTTGCACTACCTGATGCTTTCTATGCAATCGATGGATTGCTCGAAACAATGCTTACAGTCCTAGATGAGTTTGGGGCATTCCCAGCGGTAATTAGTGCTGAATTAGAGCGTTATTTACCATTCTTGGCCACTACAAAGATTCTTATGGCAGCCGTTAAAGCAGGCGTTGGGCGTGAAGTAGCCCATGAAGTAATCAAGGAGCACGCAGTAAAGGCAGCACTTGGAATGCGCGAAGGAAAGAAAAACACTCTTCTTGATGATTTAGCCGCAGATGATCGCCTGCCACTAGATTGCGCAGCACTTAATGCGGTAATTAGTGATCCCATTGAATTTACTGGCGAAGCTCGCCAACAAGTAGCTCGAGTTGTTAGTCGCATCGGTGCGATTACTTCCGCGCATCCTGCCGCAGCGCAGTACAAGCCTGGTTCTATTCGGTGAGCGGATTTGGCCTAGCTGGCCCACCGCCAGCGCCTGAAATAACTGGGTGGAAACATCTGCGCACCGGAAAAGTTAGAGATCTTTATACAAATGATAAAAAAGAAATCTTGCTAGTTGCATCAGATCGTATTTCTGCATATGACTGGGTGATGCCAACAGTAATTCCAGGTAAAGGTGCGGTCCTAACTCAATTATCTTTATTTTGGTTTGAACTACTTGAAGACATTATTTGTAATCATATTGTTTCAACAGAAGTTCCTGACGCAGTTGAAGATCGAGCGATTATTGTGCAGCCACTAACAATGTTTGAAGTCGAATGCGTTGCCCGTGGTTATCTAACTGGTAGCGGTTGGAGCGAGTACCAGAACAACAAAGCGGTCTGTGGAAATGTGTTACCAGAAGGTTTGCTAGATGGATCTGAGCTCCCACACAGTATCTTTACGCCAGCAACTAAAGCAGAAATTGGCGATCACGATATCAATATTGATTTTGATAGTGCTGTGTCTATTGTTGGCGCAGATGATGCTGCCGAACTTCGTGATCTCACACTTAAGTTATATGAAACGGCTGCAGAGTTTGCAGCTAGTCGCGGAATCATCGTGGCAGATACTAAGTTTGAATTTGGTCGAAATGAGAAAGGCCAGATTCTCCTTGGCGATGAGGCTTTAACCCCTGATTCTTCACGGTTTTGGGAGGCCTCCACCTGGAAGCCAGGCGGCGTTCAACCCTCCTATGACAAGCAATTTCTACGCGACTACCTAGTTTCAAGTGGATGGGATAGAAATAGCCCACCCCCTGAACTACCTCATGAGATCGTAGAGAAGACAGCACAGCGTTACGAAGAAGCATTTTTCCGAATCACCGGCAGCAAGTTCTAATAGGGAGAAAACAAATGGCAAAGATCGTGGTTGATGTGATGTTAAAGCCCGAGATTCTAGATCCTCAGGGAAATGCGGTTGCATCTGCGTTGCCACGACTTGGATTTACTTTTGCTAAATCAGTTCGTCAAGGAAAACGCTTTGAAATTGAAATTGATGGTGAGCCAACACCTGCTCAACTTGCTGAAGTAGAAAAAGCTGCTGAAGTATTGCTATCAAATCCAGTCATTGAAAACTTTGTCGTGAGAGTCGAGAAGTAATGCGCGTTGGAGTTATAACCTTTCCAGGCACTCTGGATGATCGTGATGCTGCCCGCGCAGTAGCAGTTGGTGGCGCAGAAGCGGTTTCGCTGTGGCATGGGGACGCGGATTTAAAAAGCGTTGATGCTGTCATCTTGCCTGGTGGATTTTCTTATGGAGACTATTTACGCTGTGGTGCGATTTCTCGTTTTGCGCCAGTAATGCAACTTGTAATTGATGCGGCCAACAAAGGAATGCCAGTTCTAGGTATTTGCAATGGCTTTCAGGTTTTGTGTGAATCGCATCTGTTACCAGGTGCTTTAACACGTAATGCTGATTTACACTTTTTGTGCCGCGAACAAGAAATTGAAATTACCAATAACCAGACAGCATGGACTAGCTCTTTTCGACAGGGCGAGAAAGTTGTAATTCCTTTGAAAAATATGGAGGGTGCTTTTCAATGTGATGATCAAACCCTTGCGATGCTAGAAGGCGAAGGCCGCGTAATAGCCCGTTATGTGGGGGAAAATCCCAACGGATCACGCAATTTGATCGCTGGAATCACTAATGCCAAGGGCAATGTTGTTGGGTTAATGCCTCACCCTGAGCACGCTATTAATGAGTTAACAGGGCCATCGGCCCAAGGCCTTGGCTTCTTTACATCAATCCTAAATGCGATGGTGAAGTAATGGCGCTAGATACCGTCGCAATTGCCCAAACAACTCCTGATAACTCACAACCATTTGCAGAACTTGGTTTAAAGCCTGATGAATATGCACGCATCAAGGAAATTCTTGGTCGCCGCCCAACATCTTCAGAGCTAGCAATGTATTCGGTGATGTGGTCTGAGCACTGTTCTTATAAATCATCAAAGGTTCACTTAAAGCAGTTTGGTGAAAAGGCACCAAAGTCAGATGCGTTGTTAGTTGGTATTGGTGAAAACGCCGGCGTTGTTGATGTTGGTCAGGGATATGCCGTGACTTTTAAAATTGAATCACATAATCACCCATCATTTGTTGAGCCCTATCAAGGAGCTGCAACAGGTATTGGTGGAATTGTCCGTGACATCTTAACTATGGGTGCTCGACCAATTGCGGTAATGGATCCACTTCGCTTTGGTCCGGCAGATGCACCTGATACTCGTCGTGTGTTGCCAGGAATTATCGCCGGTGTTGGTGGTTATGGAAATTGTCTGGGTCTTCCAAACATTGGTGGCGAAGTAACCTTTGATGAAACCTATGCGGGTAATCCACTGGTAAACGCACTATGTGTTGGCGTGATGAAACATAGTGACATTAAGTTGGCAAAGGCTGCAGGTGCCGGCAATTTAGTTGTCTTGTATGGCGCAAAAACAGGTGGCGACGGTATTGGTGGAGTTTCAGTACTTGCATCAGAAACATTTGGTGCTGGTGGATCTACTAAGCGTCCAAGTGTGCAGGTGGGCGATCCGTTTGTTGAAAAGGTTTTGATTGAATGCTCACTAGAAATCTTTGCTGAAGATCTAGTTGTTGGTATCCAAGACCTTGGGGGAGCAGGCTTATCCTGTGCCACAAGTGAGTTGGCATCAGGTGGTTCAGGTGGCATGAAGGTGCAGTTAGACAAGGTTCCGTTGCGCGATCCATCCCTTTCTCCTGAAGAGATTTTGATGTCAGAGTCCCAAGAGCGTATGTGTGCAATTGTGGAGCCAAGTAAGATCAATCGATTCTTGGAAATATGCAAGAAGTGGGATGTGACGGTCACTGTTATTGGTGAAGTGACAGATGGAGAACATCTTGAAATTACCTGGAATGGCGAGTTAATTGTTGATGTTCCACCGCGCACGGTTGCACACGATGGTCCCGTATATAACCGCCCATTGGCACAACCTGCCTATATAGATCAAGTAAATGGGCAAAAGGTTAATGTTCCTATTCCAGTAACTGCTGCGGAAGTCAAAGCTGCTGTTTTAAAATTAGCAGCAGCTCCAAATCTTGCTGATAAATCCTGGGTTACATCCCAATATGACAAGTATGTTCAGGGCAACACAATTCAATCTCAACCTGATGATTCAGGAATGGTTCGTATTGATGAGACAACTCATTTAGGTGTTGCAATCTCAACAGATGCAAATGCGAACTGGTCCTACTTAAATCCATATCAAGGCGCAAAGCTGGCATTGGCTGAAGCTGCGCGAAATATTGCAACGGCAGGTGCTAGACCACTAGCAGTTACTAACTGTCTTAACTTTGGTTCACCTGAAGATTCAGGTATTATGTGGCAGTTTGCCGAATCTGTTCGTGGATTAGCAGATGGTTGTTTAGAAATGGGGCTACCTGTTACCGGTGGAAATGTCTCTTTCTATAACCAGACAGGATCTGTTGCAATCTTGCCAACTCCAGTCATTGGCGTACTGGGAGTTATTCAAGATGTTCGTACACGTACACCAATGAGTTTTACTGAAGCTGGTTTAGATCTCTATCTTGTTGGTGAAACCCACGAAGATCTAGCTGGCAGTGAGTGGGCTTTCTTGCACAACCAGCGCGTTGGGCAATCACCAGATGCTGATTTACAGCGCGAAATGCGCCTTATAGAGCTACTTCTAGAAGGCAACTCTTTCTTTGCTGCAGCCCATGATTTAAGTCAGGGTGGATTATCTGCAGGATTAACAGAGATGGTTTTGCGTCATAAAGTTGGCGTAACAATTGCACTTGAGAACGCAGGAGTTAGCTTGATCAGTGAGACACCTGGTCGAGTTCTTGTTGCTATTGATCCATCACATACGTCAAAACTTGAAGAATTGGCAACAAAGAATTTGATCGTAATCACAAAGCTAGGAACGACTGGGGGAGACTCATTGACTATTAATGATGCGGTTATCTCGTTGTCCGAACTTTCACTTGCACACACATCAACGTTTCCAAAGTTGTTTGGGTGATGCATATGCGCGATCAACAGATACTTGAGCAAGTTAAGAGCACTCTCGCACTTTTGACTGCAAAAGCCCCTGGTCGTGCAATTGAAGTTCGGGTGCCGCCGTATGCAGCTGTTCAATGTGGCGATGGTCCAACGCATACTCGCGGTACTCCGCCAAACACTATTGAAATGAATGCCGATACCTGGTTAGCGTTAGCTTCTGGAAAGATAAGTTGGTCTGATGCCATGAACAGCGGAGCTATTGCCGCATCTGGTGTTCGGGCTGATTTAACCGAGTACCTACCGTTAGGATCTGATCTATGAGACGCCCTGATGGTTTACTCAATCACAATGTATTAGGTGAAGACAAAGGCCCTCAAGATGCGTGTGGTGTTTTTGGAGTATGGGCACCTGGTGAGGAGGTTGCTAAGTTAAGTTTCTATGGTTTGTATGCACTACAACATCGCGGCACTGAATCTGCTGGAATTGCTACAAGTGATGGCGAAAGAATTCTTATCTTTAAAGATATGGGACTTGTTTCACAGGTGTTTACAGAAGGTGATCTTGCAACGTTAAAGGGCAACCTTGCCATTGGTCACTGTCGATACAGCACGACGGGATCAAGTACCTGGGTAAACGCCCAGCCAACATTGCGTCCAACTAATTACGGAACACTGGCTTTAGCCCACAACGGCAACCTGACAAATACTGGTGATTTAGCAGAGCTAGTTCAAAAACTTGAAGGTTCGTCAACAAGCATGAGTGGTGTGACAACAGATACTGAGATTATGACGGCGCTGATCGCATTGCAGGATGAAAAGAATGTCGAAGCAAGTGCGTTAGCTGTGTTGCCACAACTAGAGGGTGCTTTTTCCCTGGTATTTATGGATGAGCAGACCTTGTATGCAGCCCGCGATCGACACGGTGTTCGTCCATTAGTACTTGGAAAACTTGAAACTGGTTGGGTAGTTGCCTCTGAAAGTGCTGCGCTAGATATCGTCGGTGCCGCTTTTGTTCGAGAAATTGAGCCCGGGGAATTTATTGCGATAGATAGCAATGGTGTGCGATCACAACGATGGGCAGAGGCACAACCCAAGGGTTGCTTATTTGAATATGTTTATCTAGCTCGTCCAGACACAACAATAGCTGGCAGCGGAATTCACAAAACACGTGTTGCCATCGGTGCACAGCTCGCACGAGAAGCACCAGCAGAGGCAGATCTTGTAATCCCGGTACCTGAATCAGGAACACCGGCTGCTATTGGTTATGCAAAAGAGTCTGGCATTCCATTTGGCTTAGGACTAGTTAAGAACTCTTACGTGGGTCGCACATTTATTCAACCTTCACAGACTATTCGCCAGCTTGGTATTCGACTAAAACTAAATCCATTGCGCGAGATTATTGAAGGCAAGCGTATTGTTGTCGTGGACGATTCAATTGTTCGCGGTAACACCCAGCGCGCAATTGTTCGCATGTTGCGCGAGGCAGGTGCCCGAGAGATTCATGTGCGCATTTCATCTCCACCGGTTAAGTGGCCTTGTTATTACGGAATCGATTTTGCAACCAAGGCTGAATTAATTGCTAATGGGCTAGAGGTTGAAGAAATTAGGCGCTCGATTGGTGCGGATTCTTTGGGTTATGTCTCTCTAGATGGCCTGATTTCTGCGACCCAGGTGCCTTCCGAACGCCTTTGTTCTGCCTGCTTTTCAGGTGAATACCCCATGAGTATCCCTGAGGATATGTCTGAAGGTAAATTGCGCCTAGAAATCACAGAAGTTCACGGTCACTAATGTCTACATATAAAGATGCAGGCGTGGATATTGACGCAGGAGATCGCGCTGTTGAGTTAATGAAGGCATCTATTGCAAAGGCATCTCGTCCTGAAGTTATGGGCAGTATCGGTGGTTTTGCTGGTTTGTTTGATGCAAGCAAGCTAAAGGATATGAAGCAACCATTGCTTGCAACATCAACTGATGGTGTTGGCACAAAGACTGAAATAGCTCGGGCTCTCGGCAAATATGACACTATCGGTGAAGATCTAGTCGCCATGGTTGTTGATGATTTAGTGGTGTGTGGTGCTGAACCATTGTTTATGACTGATTACATCGCAGTTGGAAAAGTCGTTCCAGAACATATCGCTGACATCGTTGCTGGAATTGCGCGAGGGTGCGCAAAAGCAAACACTGCGTTAATCGGTGGCGAAACTGCTGAGCATCCGGGATTGCTAGATGATGATGAGTTTGATGTTGCAGGTGCTGCTACTGGCGTGGTCGATGCAGATTGCCAATTAGGTGCCCATCGAGTCAAAGCAGGCGATGTAATAATTGGTATGCCATCTAGTGGATTTCATGCAAATGGATACTCACTTGTTCGACACATCATTAAGACGGCCAAGTTAAGCCTTGAGGCACATGTCAGCGAATACGGAAAAACATCAGGTGAAGTGTTTTTGACTCCTACTGAGATCTACACACTCGATTGTTTAGCGTTGATTAAGTCAATGCCAGAGCATTTACACGCCTTTTCACACATCACAGGTGGTGGAATTGCAGAAAATACTGCGCGAGTTATTCCAGAGCATTTAACAGCTACCTATGATCGTTCAACATGGTCGCTTCCTGTTGAAATGGAGTTCATGGCAAAGATGGGCGGAGTTCCACAAGCCGATATGGAGCGCACCTGGAACTGCGGCATCGGCATGAGCGCATTTGTTGACCCTTCTGTTGTCGATCTGGCCCTGCGATCTTTGGCTGCTCGGGGGATGAAAGCCTGGGTTGCCGGGGTTGTTGGTGAGCGTAAAGGCTCTGATCCACGCTCAACTTTGGAAGGTATCTACCAAGCGCGATAACCTACCCTCCTGACGCACAGCAATCAGTGAAGGAGGTCGCCCATGGGTCGCGGCCGCGCAAAAGCAAAGCAAACAAAAGTTGCACGTGATTTGAAATATAACGCGCAAGATATGGATCTTGATCGTCTTACCAAAGAACTTCACGGCGAAGTCGATAACACTTCACGCAAGGATGACGAAGATCCTTACGCTGAGGGCAATTACATTCCACGTGCGTGAGAGCTACACCGTACCTAGCCTCACTTCGTATCTACGAACCACTTTCTGCATTTGATCCAGCTGATCGTTTGCGCTGGCAAAATTTAGAAAGTGATACAACAAGTTTTAATCGTGAAGAAGAGCTAGCGCTCCATCGTGTTGTTCAACCCGAACCACCTGCAGGTCGTCCTGACGGTGTTCATGTTTTAGATCGCGATGGAATCCGATACTTATCACCATGGGCAACTGCAACCCGTTGTTGGGCGGCGTTAGATAACTTCAAAGAGTCTCTACCAAGCACAGTCGTTCCATACTTTGTTTCATCTGCGATGGAAGAAGTTATTACGGCAGGTGTGGATTTACTCGACGATAAAGTTCCGCATATCTTAAATGAAACCTGGATTATTCCACCTCGTTGGTTTATTTTATTTTCACCCAATGAACGCACACGCGGCGAAAACCAGTATGGCAAATTTTGTGTTTCTCACACCACGATTGCTAATGCAAAACAACGATGCGATGACGCACATGATGCAGTACTCGGTGCCTTTGGTGATGGTCCGGTAGAACAAGAACTTGAAAATCTCTTGACCTGGCTAGAAATGTTTCACCCAGAATCATTAGTTGAACTTGATTACGGCGGCTTGGCAAATTACATGGATAAAGCTTTGCGTGATTCAGGTGAAGATGGACTAGATGCCGACACATCAATTGAAGATGTGACAAGTTCAGTTGCAGGCCTTGCAACAGCCGATGGAATGGCCGCGGGTGTTGGATATCAGCGTTTAATGTCCCGTTGGCGCTTAGTTCAGGCCTTCGAACAAGCCTCCTAATGTTCACTGTGGGGGTATTGCCTCACGCTTAAATACTGGTCATACTTCATCCTAATACAGGCTAAATCGGACATAGTTAGATCTAAAGGAGTCAACATGAGTAACCGCATCCCCGATGCAGAAGTTCTCTTGACCCCCAAAGAGGTTGCACAACGATTTCATGTAAACCCAAAGACAGTTACTCGCTGGGCGAAGGCTGGAAAGCTCACAGCTATTCGCACATTAGGGGGACACCGTCGTTATCGCGAATCAGAAGTTCTAGAACGGTTGCGCGAATATAAAGAGTCAAGCTCTTAGCCCGTCCAGCTATTAGTTTGGAAGGCGGTAGACTCAACCTATGGCCGATAAAAATGATGACATGAAGGCAAGAATGCTTGCTGCCCTTGAAGCAAAGAAGAACAAGCCAGGTGCACCAGGCACACAAGCCCATGCTGAATCAGGTTCAAAGATTCGCGGCGGACAACGCAGTGGTGGAGCTCCTCAGGTTCAGCGCAAGGCCGGACCATCGGGTTCAGGTTCTGCTGGTTAAATCAGACCGCGACGCTTTAGTAGTGGTTCAATTGTTGAATCACGACCGCGGAAATTGCGGAACATCTGCATTGAATCAATGGATCCACCACGTCCAAGAAGAGTGTTCTTGAAGTGTTCGCCATTTTTGCGCTGTAATCCGCCGTTTTCCTTAAACCAATCAACGGTGTCAGCATCTAGAACTTCAGACCAGATGTAGCCGTAGTAACCAGATGAATAACCACCAGCAAAGATGTGGCTGAAGTAAGTAGAACGGTAACGAGTAGGAACCGGCGCAAAATCAAGGCCATAATCCTTAATTGCTTGAGCTTCAAAGCTCTCCACATCAGTAATTTTGGCTGCTTGTTCAGTGCTTAGTTCATGCCAGGCAAGATCCAAAATAGCCGCTGCTAAGTAACTAGTCGTTGAATGGCCTTCATTGAAAGTACTTGCAGCATTGAGACTGTCTATCCACTCTTGTGGCAACTTCTCGCCTGTTTCATGATGACGTGCATAATTTTCAACAACCTCTGGCCACAAGATCCACATTTCATTTACCTGTGATGGGAACTCAACAAAGTCACGTTGAACGCTAGTTCCAGAAACACGTGGGTACTTCACCTGGGAGAGGAAGCCATGAATTGCATGCCCAAACTCGTGGAACAAAGTAGTTGTTTCAGAAAATGTTAGGAGCGTTGGCTTTCCCGCAGGCGGCTTTGGAATATTCAAGTTATTTACAACAACTGGAAGCTGATCAAAAAGGAAGTTTTGGTTTACAAGGCTATTCATCCAGGCTCCACCACGCTTTGAATCACGTGTGTAGAAATCCCCAATGTAAAGCCCAACCTTGGTGCCATCTTCATTGTTGACTTCAAAAGCACGGGCCTCTGGGTGATAAGTAACTAGATCAGGACGCTCTTTAAAGGTAATTCCAAACAATTTGTTGGCTGCAAAGAAAACACCATCATGTAATACTCGCTCTAATTCAAAGTAAGGACGCATCTTTGTTGTATCGATGTTGTACTTTTCTACTCGAACTTGTTCGGTGTAAAAACCCCAGTCCCAGCTTTCAATATTCGTGCCAGCAGATTTCTTCAGATCTTCAGCTTCTGCCTTTGCATTCCGAACAGCAGCAGGTGCAATTTTCCGAAGCATTGCATGCACATTGTCTGGATGTTCAGCTGTTTGCACTGCAATAACGTGTTCGGCATGAGTCTCTTTACCAAAAAGTCGTGCACGCTCTGCTCGAAGTTTGACCAATTGAAGCAAAACAGGCTTGTTATCGTTTTCATTAGGACGATTAGCTTTTAGCTTCGAATCCTCCATGATCTTTTTCCGTAGTTCACGGTTTGTCAGTGAATCAAGAACTGGATTACCAGTGAAGTTCACCATTCCAATGAGCCACTTATCGTCGTGTCCACGATCTTTTGCAGCAGCCTTAGCTGCAGCAATCTGATTCTCGCTAAGACCATCTAGCTCTTCTGCGGAATCAACAAGAACTGCTAAATCATTGGTATCAGCCAAAACATTCTTTGAGAATTGAGTTTGAAGCGATGAAAGCTCTTCATTTAACTCTTTCAGGCGCACACGTTGAGCTTCAGTGAGGTGCGCACCTTTGTGAATCAAGTCCTTGAAATAGCGCTCAAGCAACCAAGCGTCTTCACTGTTGAGACCAAGAGATTCCCGCGCATCATAGAGATCTTTGATTCGCTTAAAAAGCACAGGGTTTAAACTAATTGCATCTTGATGCGCTGCTGATTTCGGTGCAATCTCTTGTTCTATTGCATCTAGGGCATCATTGGTATCACTTGAAGACTTGTTGTAGAAAACGCGCATCATTCTGCCCAAATATTGTCCGCTCTTTTCTAGAGCAACAATTGTGTTCTCAAATGTGGCAGGACCCGGTGTATCAAGAATCGCCTGAACTTCAGCTAGATGCTCCGTGCATCCTTCATAGAAGGCAGGTAGATAGTGCTCCTCTTTGATCACAGCAAATGGAGGCAGCTCATATTCAAGGGTGCTTCGTTGGGCAAATGGATTCGCGTTTGTCATGACGCGAACTGTACTAATTAGTGAGGACGGCGTCGACGCTGACTAGAGTTTGGACGAGGGCGCTTTCCACCACTACGCACAGACTTTTCAACGATTGGCACGATGTAAGGAATACCTGTTGGCTCCTGTGCGCCCGTAATCTTCATTAATTCAGTGCTGAGGGGTGTAACTCCAACAAACTTAGGGGTTACGCCAGCACGCTGTGTCAGTCCGCCGATTGATTTCTGTTGACGTGTTGTCGCAAGAGTTACAACAGTTCCGGCCTCACCAGCACGTGCTGTACGACCAGCGCGGTGCAGGTAATCCTTGTGATCTGTTGGAGCATCTACGTGTACAACAAGTGAAATTCCATCAACGTGAATACCACGTGCTGCAACATCTGTTGCAACTAGCGCGGCATTTGCTGTCTCCTTGAACAAAGCCAAAGTACGTGTACGAACTGCTTGAGACTTTCCACCGTGCAATGCACCAACTGGAACACCTGCATGAGCAAGCTTGTCAGCTAAGCGATCTGCGCCGCGTTGAGTCTTTACGAACAAAATAGTTTTTCCGTTACGTGCCGCAACCTGATTTGTGATGTCATCTTTATCAGTTGGGTTCATAACCAATACGTAGTGCTCCATAGTCGAAACTGATGCACGATCGTTTTGTAGTGAGTGAGTCTTTGGGTTCTTCAAGTACTGACGAACCAATGAATCCACACCACGGTCAAGAGTTGCAGAGAACAAAAGACGCTGACCATCAAGCTTTGCCTGATCAAGAATTTCCTTAACAACAGGCAAGAAGCCCATGTCTGCCATCTGATCTGCTTCATCAAGAACAGTAATTTGAAGATGATCTAATTGAACTTCACCCTTGTTAAGTAGATCGATCAAACGACCAGGTGTTGCAACCAAGATTGCTGTTCCGCGACGCATCGCAGTGATCTGCTTTGAGTACGACATTCCGCCAGCAACAACAACTGATTCGTGACCAATTGAACGAGCAAGTGGCATCAAAACTTCATCGATCTGCTGTGCAAGTTCGCGAGTTGGAGTCAAAACAAGTGCCAATGGCTTGTGGGGCTTTGCAACCTTGCCATTTAAGTTGTTAAGAAGTGCCAAACCAAATGCAAGAGTCTTTCCTGAACCAGTTTGTCCGCGACCTAAAATATCGTAGCCTGCTAGCGCATCTGGCAATGTTGCAATCTGGATTGGGAATGGATGCAAAATTCCTTGCTTGCTCAGTGCGTTAACAAGTGGAGCTGCAATACCCAGATCAGCAAATGTTGTTGTGATCTCAGTTAGGGGAGTTGCATCAACAAGGTTTGCATCTGCAAGATTTGCTGAAATGTAGTTGTCATCTGCACCGAAATCGATCGCTGCATTTGAGTGAGACTTTGAATGAGATTTGAAATCATCACGAGCATAGGCTGATGAATCATTGCGGCGATCGCGTACTGGACGCTCTGCGCGGAAGTTAGCTGCGCGAGTATCTGGTGCAACGCTGGACTTCTTCGGACGAGTTGGATCAAACTTTTCGCGCTTGCGTGGCTCGAAGTTTGGACGACCATCATCTGTGCGAGCGATCTTTGCTTTCACCGCATCGCGACGTGTTGTCGGACGAGTGTCCGAATCCTTCTTGAATGCTGGACGTGAATCTTCGCGCTTGAATGCTGGACGCTCTGGGCGTTCTGCCTTCTTATATGTCTTCTTAAACTCTGGACGAGATGCTGGACGCTCAGTGCGTTCTGTTCGCTCTGCACGTGGTGCTGATTCGCGAACTTCGCGTTCTTTAACAAACTTCTTTGCACGTGAATCTGGACGCTGTGATCGCTCAATACGTGCTGAACGCTCTGCTGGTTCTTCAGTTGGACGTGGCTTTGATGCAGTTTGTTCTTGATAACGCTTGGCGCGCAACTTTGAACGCTCTACTAAGCGAGTTTCCTTCTTTGATGTTGCAGTTGTATCAACATCTGAGTAACGACGAGTTGATGCAGGCTTTTTAGTCGCTGGCTTTACAGCCGCACCCTTGCGTGCTGCTTTTTGTGCAGTGGTGTGACGTGCCTTAGGAGCTGCTTCTTTAAATTCAGCAGCCTTCTTCGTGCGCTTAGGCTTTCCTGCTGATGCTGCGCGACGAGCTTTTCCGGGCGCGCTAGTACGTGGTTGTAGAGACATAGAAAATGCATACCAATCGAGACGACAAGCGCGTCTCGGGTATAGCTCGCACTTTTGGCGGCTAGGGCGAAAATAAGACTCGCATGTAGTGCTGCATATAGCAGCACTTGGGGGAAGTACTGTGGTGCGGTCGCACCGACGGGATAATTCTACCGTGGATTATTCGTACTCATTACCACCAGATTTAATCGATCTTAAAGCCGTCTTTAATGGGTCCTAGTCCAATTCCTGCAGCGGTGTGATCTGACTCTTCTCCGCGCGATAACTGGGCTTCATGTGCCTTGTTATGCCAACGTTCTTCAATCTTGCCGTACTTCCATAACAACAATGCAACGGTCCATACAACTACAAAAGAGGCAACAATAAAGTACCCAGCACTATTTAAGTCAAAGGCAAGTGCAGAATCCCAAATACCACCAGTTAGATTCAACTGTTGGGCAAAAATTTGGAGAATTTGAAGCCCACCTACGAAAAGTGCAACCGCTACAGAGAGGCCAGTAATAATAATGTTGTAGTACACCTTGCGAACAGGCTTTGAGAAAGCCCAACCATAAGCAAAGTTCATAAACGATCCATCAATAGTGTCAAGCAAGCTCATTCCACCGGCGAAGAAAAATGGCAATGAAATCATCGCCCACCATGGCAGCCCTGCAATGGTTGATGATCCCGCAAGAATTAGTAGCCCTACTTCAGTTGCAGTGTCAAAACCCAGACCAAATAAAATTCCTAGCGGATACATCTTCCATGAAGCATCGATTCGACGGGCAATAGGACCGAAGAAACGCATTAGTAACCCACGAGAGTCCAGGTGCTTCTCTAACTCTTCTTCGTTATATGCACCTTGGCGCATCTTAAAAAAGACACCAACGATTGAAACTAAGACTATTAAATTTAAGATTCCGATTATCATCAAGAAAGTGCCACTGACTGAAATTCCAATTAGTCCTGTGTAGTGCTGTAGTGCCGAATCATCATCGTTTAGCTGTGATCCAAGAGTCTTGATACCAAAGCCAAGCAAAATGGTGAGTAGGAAAACTACTGATGAGTGACCGAGCGAGAAAAAGAAACCAACCGCTAATGGACGTTGGCCTTCAGACATTAATTTTCTAGTTGTGTTATCAATGGCACTGATGTGATCAGCATCGAATGCATGGCGCATACCCAAAATGTAGGCAAGGGCGGCTGTGCCCCAACCAAACAAAGTTCCATCTGCTAAAACATAATTTCCGGTAGTTGCTTTCCACATCAAACTTGCGCCTGCAACGTGCAAGAAGAGTATGAATCCGAACATGGCTGCCATGCGGCGCCACTCATCCCGAGTTAGGCGGTCACGAAAGGCAACCTTGATTGGCTCCTGGACTATCTGGTTCACGGCGCTCCTGGTGGTATATGCGAATGATTTGCAAGTAGAAGGGTAAAGCAGGCTCAAAGAGGTGTCTATTTGAAATTGCCCCTAGGGTTACAAGCATGAAGTTGCTGCTTGTTCTGGCCTTACTGCTGGGACTCACTCCGGTTCCGGCCCAAGCCAAGGTTTGCTCGTGGGATCAAAACCCCGGATGGGTCCAACGGGAAAACCTTAAAAAGGGAGACGCTAAGTGGGATGCGGATGTGCCACTTCGTTTCAGCGCTGATTTCACGCGCCGCAAAGAGGTTCCACGGATTGAAGGCTTTGTAAGTTCAGCTTCTGCGACATGTGGCGACACAGTCTCTTTAACTACGGTGGAATCTAAAAAGTTTCAGGTTGAGATCTATCGAATGGGTTATTACAAAAACACAGGCGCTCGCCTCATTCGAACTCTTGTATCACCTAAATCAATAACGGTAGATAGCACAATGATTCCTGGGCAGTATTTATTGAAGTTGCGAAGCCTTAAGCGAGCAAGCACCTTTGTTCCGTTAGTGATTACAGGTAGCGGTGCTAATGATCTAACTTTCGTTTCATCCGTACTTACGTGGCAGTCATATAACCAGTGGGGCGGAGAGTCCTTGTACAAAGGAGCTGATGGCAATCGCGAAACCGCAGCATCTGTAGTTTCATTTGATCGACCATACGATGGTGATGGCTCAGGACAATTTCGATATATGGAACAGCCACTTATAACCTTGATGGAAAAGAATGGTTTAGACATTAATTACATCACTGATTTAGAAGTTGATTCAAACCCAGAAGTCTTTGCTCAAACTCGCTCAATTGTTGTGGGTGGACACAGCGAATATTGGACCAGAAACATGCGCCAACATTTTGAAAACGCTGTTGCATCTGGAATTAATCTCATTGTTTTTGGTGGTAACACAGGATATGCAATCACTGAAATTAAGGCGCGTAAAATTTCTGGCAGAACCCCTTATCGTGAAATTGGACAACCCGAATCCCTTCTACTTGGCTCGCAATACTTTGCAGTAGCAATACGAAAAGATTTAGTGTCAAACAATGTGTGGCCATTTTCAGTACTTGGAATTGATGCTCAGATAAAAGGGATTTATGGTTACGAGGCGGACACAGCCATGGGAACGAGAGGACCCGGAGTTCAGGTTCTTGCCAGAGCAGTCATAAGCCCAACGGAAAAAGGTTTCGTTGCAATGAGTACTTATTACACAGCGCCTAGCGGGGCAGCTGTAATGAATATGGGTACCAACGGTTGGGTCTGTGCGATCTCTAACCGTTGCCCTTGGGGTCACACCTTCGACTTACAGGCTCAAAAACAGATTCAAAAGGTTACCGAAGCGGTTCTTAAGACTGTCAAAACTTCAAAATGGCCTGTGGCGCAGATAGATATTCCCACTCGTTCGTAAGCCAATCCGTATAGGTTTTGCTCATGAGCGAAGATGATGGCTTAGAAGAACTCATCAGCGAAGAGATGTTGTGGGATCGAATCCCCGAGGTCGAAGGCGAAGAACGTGCCAGCACCTATTACGAATTAAGTGCGCGAATTTATGCACGTGGTCAATATGACGAAGCACTTGCATTAGCTGAAACCGCCCGTGATATTTATTCACAACTTGGTGAAGAAGCACCATCTGAAGGATTAGCTCAAGCATATTCAGCAATTGGTTATAACCTAAATCAATTAAAGCGTATGGATGAAGCAGCATTAGCAATGAGTAAAGCGGTTGAATTACTTCGGGAAAATAAATCACCCATTGCACTTGAACTTGCTTGCACACTTGGCGAGTGGTGGTACACATCAAAGAAGTACGACAAAGTTGTCATAACTATGAATGAGTGTGCACAAGAGCATTTAGTTGACGGTAATGAAATTGGTGCAGCAAATGATCTGCACCTGATTGGTTGCGCAGAGCGCGAATTGAAGAATTATGAAAAAGCAATCGAAGCATTTAAAGAAGCAAGATCTTTCTTTAAAAGAAACAAAGAAGTCATTCATGTTGCCCGTTGCGATCAAAAAATGGCATCGTGCTTAATTGAACTTGGTCAGGGTGAGTTAGCTTTAGAAACTGCTCGCAAAGCTATTGATGTTTTTGAAACAGGCCACGATCATCGTCGTGAAACATTTGCAACCTTCGAATTTGGCAAGGCACAGATCTTGCTTGAAAAGTATGATGATGGTTTAGCAACTCTTGAGAATGTGTTGGCAATAGTTAGTGAAGATGAGCCAAAAGATTTCGAATTTATTGTGGATGTTGAGTCTCGAATCGCCAAGATTTTGCGCATGCAAGGTCGGGGTGAAGAAGCAGATGAGATTGAACGCCGCTTAAAGACTGTGCAGGAAGCGCTGGAAGATGAACCAGAGCTTGATCTCCTCACTTAAAGGCAGGGACAAACTCAGCATCACGATGGTGTGCCTCGGCAATATTTGTCGCTCACCTATGGCAGCTGCTGTTCTGGCGGGCAAAACCGCTGATTGGAAAACTCCGCGCATTGAAGTTCATAGTTCAGGTACTGGCTCGTGGCATATCGGACAAGGTCCACACCCTTCATCGAAAAAGATTTGGGAAGCCGCTGGATACAAGCATTCCCATATAGCGAAGCAATTTAAGGCAAATGATTTCTTTGTCCACGATCTGATTTTGGTAATGGATTCTAGTAATTATCACAACGTTGTTTCATTGGCTGAAAATGAAGAGCATCGCAGCAAAGTTTTCTATTTGCGAAACTTTGATCCTTTACTAAAAGGCTTAGATCCAAGTTCAGCAGATTACTTCAAGCTAGAAGTCCCTGATCCTTACAACCAATCTGATGCAGCTTATGAAGAAACTTTAGCTATGGTTGAAAAGGCTGTGGACGGATTGTTACGAGAACTAAAGAACCTATAAGCGCACCAAAACCTGCAACAACTAATGGCCACTGTGTGCCATTACTGGTCCATGTGGCACCACCCCAAATTCCTGCACCAAGGATTGCAAAATTCATTGATGATTGATAAATACCTTGAATCTTTCCTCTGTGTTCTTGTGGACTTAAAGATGCAATCCACGCCTTTCCAACCCCATCTGTTAATGCTGGGAAAACGCCATAAAGAACAATTGCGACAATAGCAAGTGTGTGATTTTCAGTCACTCCTAAAGTTATATAGCCAAAAGCAAAGAAAAGTAAACCAATTGCGTAAACGATACGCGGGTTCAACTTGTCAGAGAACGCTCCAGCAGGATAAGCAAGTAATGCTGAAACCGCACTAAATAGCATGTAAGAAGCAACTACACCCTTGGCAGAAAAACCAATCTGATGGAGTTGAAGCAATAAAAGTGCATCTGGAATATTAGTAAGCTGAATTGCTACTAGCGTAGAAATTCTTACCTTCAAACCAGCAGATAGTTTGTAGGTACTTGCAACCCTTACCTCTTTTTTAGCTGGTTTAACAAAGTTATCTTTTACTAAAAATGTTAGTAGACCTGATAAAACAGCTGGAATTAAAGCCCATTTAGCCACAGCCCGCACATCATCATTGAGAAGGGATAACCCTATTAACGCCAACGCAGGGCCAATAACAGCTCCTAAATTGTCACCGGCTCTGTGAAAACCAAATGCCTTCCCAAGATCTTTTGTGTCAACTGAGTCATTAATTAATGCGTCGCGAGGCGAGCTTCTAATTCCTTTACCGATGCGATCAGTGACTCGACCAAAGAAAACCAAAGGCCATGTAGTTGCGAGTACGACAAAGACTTTTCCGAGGCCAGCTAATGTATAACCAGCGACAACAAATGGCTTACGACCAAACTTGTCGCTGAATTTTCCCGCATATAGTTTTGAAAAGCCTGCTGCAGCTTCAGCACATCCTTCAATAATGCCAAGGGCCAATGGAGCTGCGCCTATAACACCAACTAATAGCAGAGGCAACAGTGGATATAAAAGATCACTTGCAGCATCTTGTGTAAGAGAAACTAAGGTTAAGACAACTAGATTCTTGGAGAGCCACTTTCTTTTCATCGTGGAAGGTGTTGTAACGCCCAGTGATACATCGCAATCGCACCCGCTGCAGAGGCGTTCATCGACCTAGTCGAGCCATATTGATTGATCTCATACAAAACTTCGCAGACTGCAATACCTTCATCTGACATGCCAGCACCCTCTTGACCAAAGAGAAGAACACAACTCTCAGGCAGAACTGCCGGTTCTAGCTGCTTTGATCCTGGCACATTATCAATTCCAATGATCGGTAAGTTTTGCTCTTTGCAGTATGCAGCAAAATCTTCAACTGTTGGATGATGCATAACTGTTAGATACCTATCTGTCACCATTGCCCCACGCTTGTTCCAGTCACGCTTTCCAATAATATGAACAGCAGAAACATTGAATGCATTAGCTGTACGAACGACCGATCCGATATTCAAATCGTGCTGCCAATTTTCAATCGCGATCTGAAGTTTGTGACGCTTAGTGTTCAAATCGGCAACAATCGCTTCAACGCTCCAATATCGGTAATGATCTAAAACATTACGACGATCACCATTCAGTAATAATTCAGGATCGTAGTGATCACCTTCTGGCCAAGGTTTTTCATGAGGTCCGACTCCTACAACGGGAAAAAATTCCCCTGGGCCAATACTGGCGGGGGTGGTTGGAGAAGACATGCGTGCACTCTAAACTGAACAGATGTCTACCTTCAACATGGTTGCGCTCCGAAGAATATTTGCGGTCTGCCTTGCGCTGATTCTTCCGATTGCACCGGCAGATGCTGCTTTAGGCCCTGACTCAATCCCTGCAGTATTTGATGAACTTCTTAAAGTTCCGACGCTGTCTAATCCAGCCATGATCGTTATTGACGGCACAACAGGGCAGATCATTTACGAAAAAAATATTTACTCGCAACGCAAACCAGCATCTGTCATGAAGGTTTTAGCTGGCGCTGTAACTCTTGAGTATTTAGATCCACAATCAGTGTTTAACACAACCATAAATATTGCACCTGAGGGAAAGACGGTTGTTATCCGAGGATCACTTGATCCGTGGATTAGCCTGGATCACAATGTTGCTCGCAAAATGAACCGTGCTTCCTTGCCGTATATGGGTTTCAATACTTTATCGGCCATTAAAAAGGCCAATGGCGGCTCCTTAAAAAACTACAAAGTCATTTACAGCAATCTCTACTCGAAAGATGTTGCTAATCTAAAAGCTTTTTGGGCAAAGCGTGGATTCAAGCCAGTTTTTAAACAGGTTAAAGATGAAGAAGCCTATATGGCCCAAGGTGATCTCGTCGTCTCAGAGAACTCACCTACAGTTAGAGAAATTCTTGATTTTATGATGCTGTGGAGCGATAACTTATTGGCCGATCGACTGGCTGGATTAGCAGCCCGAGCTGCTGGTTATTCTCCCAACATCAAGGGCATCGAGACAATATTCCGCACACTATTGACCCAACTAGAAATTGATGACGGCAAATTAGTTGTAGCTGATGCAAGCGGGTTGTCTAAGCAAAATAAGATCACCGCAAAACTAATGGGCGAACTTTTGTACAAGATTCGTAAAGATGAAAAGTATGCACTTTTGTATCAATCTCTTCCTGTAGGCGGAGTCTCTGGAACATTGCAGGACAGGTTTACGACAACTGCTTCATCTGCTGTGGGCTTGGTGCGCGCAAAGACCGGCACACTAAACGGCACCGCAACACTTGCAGGTTATGTTCAATCAACTGATCGTGAATATGTCTTTGTAACCCTTGCAGATGACATAGCAAAAGGAAATGCTGCTCTTAACAAAGCACGGGCTGCAATTGATCGAGTTCTTGGAAGAATTGCTGCTCCAAATATTCCTGCAGAGATTAGTCCAACCCCTTAATTGTTGGAGTAAATCTTTATCTGTCCTTT
Source organism: Candidatus Planktophila sp. (assembly GCF_040402275.1). Taxonomy (GTDB): domain Bacteria; phylum Actinomycetota; class Actinomycetes; order Nanopelagicales; family Nanopelagicaceae; genus Planktophila. The sequence goes on from NZ_JBBAMW010000003.1 coordinate 40,773, forward strand.
GTAACATGCAACCCAGGTATTGCCTGTTGGTACATCGTAGGTAACACCGATTGGCTCAGCACATGCTCTAATCGTTTCTAAGACTTTCATGTCACTTGTTCGCACTTTGGACATGGTGTTGCTTTTAAAGTTAACAACAAACATTGTTAATCCGTCTGAGGAAATCGCCAAGCTACGGGCGGCTTCCCCAGTTTTTACAGATTTACCAGGCTTGCTTGCAATCAAATCCCATGATGCGACTTTGCCCGAAAGGTTCATAGTCACATACATCTTTGAGTTATCTGGTGATAGAACTATTGCGCGAGGGTTGCTTCCAATTGGGATGTAGGAAACTGTGAAATCCTCTAAGTTAATGACATGAATTCTGTTGCCACCCATTTCAGCTACATATGCACGCTTTGAGTCATTAGAGATTGCGATACCCCTTGGATAACGACCAATTTTGATTGTTTGAACAACCTTTTGAGCTTCCACAGAAATGACTGACACTGTGTAAGAACACCAGTTAGCAACCAAAACATATTTATTATCAGGGGTTGCTTCTACAACCTTGGGAACAGATCCAACTGGGTAGATTGCATCTATTTCATAATTACTGCGATTGATTCGATAGACAAAACTTTTATCGTACCCAGATTCTGGAGAACAAGTGTCATGTCCCTCTTTGTTGTATCCAGGACCATACATCGCATAATTGCTCACGTAGAGGTACTTACCATCTGGTGAGAATGTTCCTTCAACTGGTGCACCCTTGAAGATTGATGTGCTTTTGGAGTACCCGAAGTCCTGCAGTGAAACAGAGTCAGGAACTGTATGAAGTAATTCAAAAGTCTTTGCATCATAAATAGTGACTGAATGTCGATACATCATGTTATGAGCGCTAACCACACCATCACCTGATGATCTAACCGATTTTGGTGCAATTGAACCATTAATTGTTTTGATTAACTTCATCTTTAGTTCGGGTGAAACAACTTCGCCCTGGGCCGGTATTGCGATGGCACAGAGCGAAGTTATGAGAATTAAAGTTAGGAAGCGGTTGCGCATTTTCTAACTGTACTAGTCAGACATCGTCGCATTCATAAGCGTTATCACTCGGGCTATCTGTTGGGACCCTGCGAAATGGCAGGATTGGCAAAGTTTTAGATGGCTTGGGTGGCATCGCTGGTCCCTCATTTTCTGCGATCTCAAACCATTCGGGCTTGTTGTTCTCAGTCATGGCCACATTCTTTCTCTAGGACCCTTGGTTGAGAGCAAGGTAACTATTGTCCCTATGAGGAGACTGTGATGCACAAATTAAATCGCTGAGTAATCTTGGTGAGTGAGCATCGCTATTCGGGGATACCTAGACCTAATGAAGTTACGGGTCGTTGAGCTATTGCTCGTTTCCACTTTACCTGCGATGGTTTTGGCGGCAAAAGGTTTGCCAGATTTTGGCTTGGCTATCGCAACAATTTTTGCAGGAACTTTGGCTGCGGGTAGTGCAAATGCATTCAATATGGTTATTGAAAGTGATTTAGATAAATTAATGGCGCGAACATCAAAGCGTCCAATTGTTACGGGCCTGATTTCAAAAACAAATGCAACAATTTTTGCAGGGGTAATTGGAGTTTTTTCCCTAGTTATGTTCTGGCTCTTTACAACTCCGCTGGCAACCTTGTTGACCTTTATCGCAATTGTTTTTTACGTTGTCGTATACACAATGGCGCTGAAACAACGCACATCACAAAATATTGTGTGGGGTGGCGCTGCAGGATGTATGCCGGTGCTAATCGGTTGGGCAGCGGTAACAAATTCATTGTCAGTGACACCTTGGGCATTTTTCTTTGTAATCTTCTTTTGGACCCCACCACACTTCTGGGCGCTAGCAATTAAATACAAAGATGACTACGCGGCGGCAGGCACACCAATGCTCCCTGTAGTTGCAACAAAGGGTCGCGTACTTGGTGAAATGTGGTTCCACACAACCCTGATGATCGCATCATCAATTTGGTTAATCAGTTCTGCAAAGCTGCCAACATGGTCGATGGTTGTAACAATTGCACTTGGATTAGTTTTTGCGCGTCAATTGCTTGCTCTCAAAGAAGGCTCGCCAGAGTATGGAAAAGTTGCCGGAAAGATTTTCCAGTGGTCTATTACTTACTTAAGCTTGCTTTCTGTTGTACTTGTTGCAGCCCAACTACTTAGCTAAGGCTTGTTCCAGATCTTTTATCAGATCTGATGAGTGTTCTAATCCAACAGACAAACGCAGCACTGATGCTGTTATGCCCATCTCTGCCTGAACTTCTGGAGCCAAACGGCGGTGCGTGGTGGATGCAGGATGAGTAATAAGAGACTTGCTATCACCCAAGTTGTTTGAAATATCTATGACGCAAAGCTTGTTCATGAATGCAAAGACCTCTTCCTGAGAGCCTTTAAATTCCATACCAATTGTGCTTCCGCCGCCATTGCTCATCTGTTTCATTGCTAATTCGTGACCAGGATGAGATTTCAATCCGGGGTAGCGAACAGTTTTGATTGCAGGCTGCTTTTCTAAGAATTCAGCAATTGCTTGTGCATTTGAAACCATACTCTCAACACGCATATGCATTGTTTCTAATGACTTAACAAGCACCCAGGCATTAAATGGGCTGAGTGCAGGACCTGAGTGACGAACAAACGGTAGAAGTTTTTCAACAATGTAATTTGCAGAACCAAGTAGTGCGCCAGCTAGCACTCGACCTTGTCCATCAATGTGCTTGGTAGCCGAATACATAACCACATCTGCTCCAAGTTGTAATGGCTTTTGCAAGACAGGTGAAGCCATGACGTTATCTACAATTACAGTTGCACCAACTTTGTGTGCAAGCTCGCTCACCATTTTGATGTCAACGATCTCTAACAATGGATTACTTGGTGATTCAATAAAGACAGCCTTAGTTGGCTTACTTAAGGCCTTTGCCCACGCAGCAGGATCATTACCCTTTACTAATTCGTATGTGACACCCCACTTAGGCAAAAATTCTGTAATAACAACATAGCAAGAAGAAAACATTGCAGCAGATGCAACTACGTGGTCACCTTGCTCAACTAAGCAGGCAAGGGATGCAAACATTGCAGACATTCCTGAGCCTGTCGCAACGCACATTTCAGCACCTTCAATTGCCGCAAGTCGCTGCTCAAACATCGCAATTGTTGGATTATGAAAACGGCCATATAAATAGTGATCATTTTCTTCGGCAAAGGAATCAAAAGCTTCTTCAGCAGATGTGTATGTGAAGCCACTTGTTAGATACAAAGCTTCAGATGTTTCACCAAAACCAGATCGAGCCAAACCTGTGCGCACTGAATGTGTCTGGGGGTGTAATTCCCAGTCAGGTCCCAGTGAATCCTTACGAGATTGATAACCCCAAGGTCGTTTGCTCATGGGCTAATTGTGGCAGAGTAAGGGGCATGCCTAATACTGCTATTTCAGTCACAGATCTCTCCAAAAAATATGATGACCGCTTAGCGGTCTCACATATCAACTTCGAAGTGCCTTTGGGCACGGTGTGTGGCTTTGTTGGCCCGAATGGATCAGGCAAGACAACGACTATGCGAATGCTGTTGGGTCTTATTACTCCAACAACTGGTCAGGGCCACATTCTTGGTGAGCCAATTGAGCATCCAGAAAAGTATTTGAGTCGCGTTGGCGCAATGATTGAAGGGCCAGCTTTTTATCCAGCACTGTCGGGTTATGAGAACTTAATGGTTCTTGCAAAGCTTGGTGGGTTTCCAATTGAGCGAGTACAGCAGTTACTAGACAAAGTTGGACTTGGAGATCGCGGAAAGTCAAAGTTTAAAACGTATTCACTTGGAATGAAGCAGCGATTAGGAATTGCAGCAGCGCTTCTACCCGAGCCAAAGTTATTGATGTTGGATGAACCAACAAATGGTTTAGATCCTGAAGGAATTCAAGAAGTCCGTGCTCTATTGCGCGACTTAGCAAATGAAGGAACAACGGTATTTGTTTCCTCGCACTTGTTATCCGAGCTAGAAATTATTAGCGACTACATTGTTATGTTGCGAAAGGGTGAGATTGTTTTTGCTGGTCCTATTGGAGAATTAATGGCTCAGCAGCAACCAACAATTATTGCTAAATCACTTAATAACTCAGAGCTACAGCGCATTGCTGAGATTGCCGAAAAGGCAGGACATCACGCAGTCATTAGAAATGATTCAGTTCATGTCTTGGCAGATATGGAGTGGGCGCCAGTGCTTAATAAAGCAGCATTTGATGCAGGGATCACATTGGCCCAACTCGCACCCCAGCTGCCCAACCTGGAAGAGACCTTCTTTGAAATGACGGGGGATAAGTAATGTTTAATGTTGTCAAAGCAGAGCTACGCAAACTGCGTCGTCCCACATTATTTTTTGGCACCATGGGAGCTGCACTCTTCTTTACCGGCCTGATCACTTCATTTATTTACTTGATGATTGATTCACCGCAAGGAAATGGTGATCGAGGTCGATCCATTAGTCGAGAAGTTTTGGCGCTAGCTAGTGGATCCGTTAATGGTTTTGCATCTGTTGGTGGGTTTTTAGGAATCATTGCACTGTGTGTATTTGCGGCACAAACAGCCCAGGAGTACACCTACGGAACCTTGCGCAACTTATTGATTCGTCAACCAGGCCGAATGAAAATCCTTGTTGGTAAATTAATTTCTATGGCGCTTTTTGCAGTCGCGATGATCACTATCGCTGCTGTTGTTAGTATCGCAATCTCTTACATTCTTGCCCCAGGTGCCGAAGTGAGCACAGATCTTTGGTTCACATCCGCTGGTTTTGATGCCATATTCACAACTTTTATAAATGTCACAATTTCCGTTGTCGCATTTGGAATCGTAGGAATGGTTTTGGGACTTCTCTTGCGCTCACCAATAAGTGCCATTTCCTTTGGTGTTTTGTGGTTATTGATTGTTGAAAACTTATTGATTGCAGTGAAAAACTCTCTACAGAGTTGGTTACCCGGTGCCCAGCTTTCTGCAATCGCCTCTGGTGGAGCAATAGATCTGAGCTATAAGCATGCACTCACTGTTGGTGGACTATATGTAGCAGTTGGAGCAATTGTTGCTTCAGTGCTCTTTGTCCGTCGTGATGTGGCTAATTAGCGACGCTCAAAAATCTCGTGCTATCTGGTGGTCGCGTCTAGACCAGCACTACTCTTGTCCTATGACAACAGCAGTTCCTGCAGTTCGAAACACGGTTCGAACATGGCTGGAAAAATATGAAGCTGGAGACAGAGTACTTGTTGCCGTCTCCGGTGGTGCAGATTCTTTAGCACTTGCTTACGCACTTTCAGTTGAAGCAGAAAAACTTGCGATCACTGTTATTGGTGTAACTGTTGATCATCAACTACAAGCGGCCTCATCGACTCAAGCAGAAAAAGTTGTAGACCAACTTTCAAAGTTTGGTCTGAGGTGTGTAATTGAGAAAGTCACTGTTGACATGAAAGAAGGTTTAGAAGCTTCAGCACGTAAAGTCAGATATGAAGCACTCAGCAGAGTTGCCAAAAAAGAAAATGCAGTTGCAGTTTTTCTTGGCCACACAAAAGATGATCAAGCTGAAACAGTATTGTTAGGACTTGCACGTGGTTCCGGAACTCGGTCGCTATCTGGAATGGCACATCACAATGGAATCTATGTTCGACCACTCCTAGAAATTACTCGAAACCAAAATGAAGAGTTTTGTAAGGAAGTCGGTTTGGATTACTGGAATGACCCACACAACCAAGACGCACAGTTTGCACGTGTACGTGTTCGCACTGAAGCGCTTCCGGTTTTAGAAAAAAGTATTGGTCCAGGAATTTCAAATGCATTGGCTCGAAGCTCTCACCTCTTGCGAGATGACGCAGATGCACTCGATCATTGGGCAAAACGTGAAGAGATTCATCTAGATCTTCATGATTTGGATTGTTCCCATCTTGAATCCTTGCCTCGAGCAATTCGGACCCGAATTCTTCGATCTGCCATCTATGCAGCTGGTGCTCCTTCAGGATCGGTCTCAGCAGAGCATGTGAGTGCGGTTGAGGCGCTAATCTCCGCGTGGAACGGTCAAGGTGCGCTCAATTTGCCGGGCGGTGTGAAGGTTGAGCGAATTTCGGGCAGACTTTCGCTCTCACCGCACCGACCATAGGGAGAACCGTGGATTTAGAAGTAGTCAAGGGCGATATCGAACGGGTAATCGTGACCGAAGAACAGTTGCAAGCACGTATTAAAGAGCTTGCCGCACAGGTCAATAAAGATTACGAAGGTAAAGACCTTTTACTTGTTGGAGTCTTAAAGGGTGCGGTTATGGCTGTTGCTGATCTTTCACGCGCACTGCAGCGCCATATAGATATGGATTGGATGGCAGTTTCATCCTACGGATCCGGAACTAAGTCCAGCGGAGTTGTGCGAATTCTTAAAGATTTAGATCGAGACATTACTGGTCGTAACGTATTGATCGTTGAAGACATTGTTGATTCAGGTTTGACACTTTCTTGGCTTAAGGCAAACCTTGAATCACGCGGAGTTGGATCAGTGGAGATTCTTTCAATCTTGCGCAAGCCAGAGGCAGCAAAGGTTGAAGTAAATGTGAAGTATGTCGGTTTTGATATTCCAAAAGATTTTGTAGTTGGCTATGGCCTTGATTTTAATGAAAAGTACCGCAACCTTCCCTTCATTGGTGTGCTTGCTAAGCACATGTATGAATAAGAATTAGAAACGAGAATTCCCAAATATGTCACAAGCGCAAAAGTCTAAGAAACCGACAAAGAAAAGCTTCTCAAGCAAGAACACGTCAAAGAAGCCTGCCTCATCAGGCAGCAAAATATTTCGTGGTCCTCTTTTTTGGATTATCGCTGCAATCTTTGCGGTTACAGTTTTTGGTCAGATCTCATCTGCGGGTAATAAATACACACAAATTGAAACCTCTCAGGCTATCGATGCGATTACTCAGTCAAAGGTTCTCTCAGCAGAGCTAGTTGATAAAGATCAGAAGATTCGTCTCATACTTACTCCTGGCAACACAATTAATGGTGACTCAAAGGTTGAATCCTTCTATGTTGCACGTCAAGAACCAACGCTGGTTGATGCCTTAACAGCTAATCCACCTTCAAAAGGCTGGAATGTAAAGGTTCCTTCGCAGTCACTACTGATCTCATTCCTCTTCTCAATCGTTCCATTCTTACTCATCGGTTTCTTGTTCTTCTGGATGATGAGTCAAGCTCAAGGCGGAAATAAGGTATTCCAATTTGGAAAATCACGTGCCAAATTACAAGACAACGATGTTCCTAAGACAACATTTAAAGATGTAGCAGGAGCTGACGAAGCACTTGCTGAATTAGATGAAATTAAAGATTTTCTTGCAAAGCCAGAAAAGTATGCACCCCTTGGTGCAAAGATCCCAAAGGGTGTTTTGCTGTTCGGTCCTCCAGGAACAGGTAAGACACTTCTTGCTCGCGCAGTAGCCGGTGAAGCAGGGGTTCCTTTCTATTCAATTTCAGGTTCTGACTTTGTGGAAATGTTTGTTGGTGTTGGCGCAGCGCGTGTGCGCGATTTGTTTAATCAAGCAAAAGCAAACGCACCTGCAATTGTTTTCATTGATGAAATTGATGCTGTCGGTCGCCAACGTGGCGCAGGTATGGGTGGTGGTCACGATGAACGTGAACAAACACTTAATCAACTACTTGTTGAGATGGATGGTTTTGAGGAAAACTCACAGGTTATTTTGATCGCTGCAACAAACCGTCCAGATGTCTTAGATCCTGCGTTGCTGCGTCCAGGTCGTTTTGATCGCCAGATCGCTGTTGATCGTCCAGATCTCAAGGGTCGCGAAGCGATCTTGCAGGTTCATGCAAAGGGCAAGCCACTGAGCGATGAGGTAAAGCTAGTTGATTACGCCCGTCGCACCCCTGGTTTTACAGGTGCCGATTTAGCAAATGTGCTCAATGAAGCAGCGCTCTTATCTGCACGCGAAGACAAGTCAGCAATTGGAAATCCAGAACTAGATGAAGCTATTGATCGCGTTATGGCCGGTCCACAACGTAAATCTCGTTTGATGAGCGATGATGAACGTCGAGTAACCGCTTATCACGAAGCCGGTCACGCACTTGTTGCACATGCTTTGCCACACACAGATCCTGTTCACAAGGTCACGATCATGCCTCGCGGTCGTGCGCTTGGTTACACAATGGTGTTACCAGATGAAGATAAGTACTCAACAACTCGTAATCAATTACTAGATCAGTTGGCGTACTCATTAGGTGGCCGAGCAGCAGAAGAGCTAATTTTCCATGATCCATCAACTGGTGCTTCAAATGACATTGAGAAGGCAACAGAGCTTGCTCGCGCAATGGTTACTCAATACGGAATGACAGAAGCAATTGGTGCAATCAAACTTGGCGGCGGCGCTTCTGAACCATTCTTAGGTCGAGATTATGGACATCAACGCGATTACAGCGAAAACATTGCAGGCGTTGTTGACCGCGAAATTCGTCGTCTAATTGAAAATGCACATCAAGAAGCATTTGATATTTTGGTTGCCAATCGCAAAATTCTTGATGAGATGGTGATTGAACTTCTTGAAAAGGAAACTTTGAACAAGGATGAAATCGCTGCTATCTTTAAGAAGGTGAAGCTAGTGACAAAGCGTCCTGCATGGACTGGTTCTGCTTCTCGCATTCCATCTGAGCAACCACCAGTGGATGTTCCAGAGCGCGTTGTTGTGGCACCTGTTGCAGCAAAGAAACCAACACGTCGTAAGAAGGCTGCAAGTGACGGTAAATAAAGTAACTGTCTCTGATGGTCGCGCATCTGGCCCTTATGACCAGGAACGTGCTGAAAAGGCCGTTCGTGAGCTGCTTATAGCCCTTGGCGAGGATCCTGATCGTGAAGGATTAAAAGAAACTCCTGCACGAGTAGCACGCGCCATGAAGGAAAACTTTGAAGGATTATGGCAATCACCTGAGGATTTTTTAACTACTACTTTTGATATTGGCCATGAAGAGTTAGTGATCGTTCGCGATATCGAGATATTTTCACATTGTGAGCATCATTTGACTCCATTCCACGGCGTTGCACATATTGGTTATATCCCGCGCGGAAAGATCACCGGTCTATCAAAGCTTGCTCGTTTAGTTGATTTGTATGCAAAGCGTCCACAGGTGCAAGAGCGTTTAACTACACAGATTGCAGACGCGATGGTAAAAATCTTGGATCCACTAGGTGTGATTGTGATTATTGATTGTGAGCATTTGTGCATGTCAATGCGTGGAGTTAAGAAATCACATGCTCGAACTACAACATCTGCTGTTCGTGGCGCATTGTTAAATCCTGCTACACGCGCAGAAGCAATTTCACTTATCACTAAGGCGTAATTCTCATGTTGATCATGGGTATCTTAAATGTTACCCCTGACTCTTTTGCCGATGGTGGAAGACATAACGACTTCGATGCTGCAGTTACGCGCGGTCTTGAAATGATCGCAGAAGGTGTTGACATCATTGATATCGGTGGTGAATCAACTAGACCTGGCGCAGAACGAGTAAGTGAAGCAGAAGAAATAGAACGCACTATTCCAGTAATAACTGAACTTGCAAAAAGTGGCGCAAGAATCAGCATCGACACAATGCGTGCAAGTACAGCAGAGGCTGCAATTAAAGCGGGTGCATCAATAATTAATGATGTCAGCGGGGGATTAGCGGACCCTCACATGCTGCAAACCGTTGCACGCTCACAGGTGCCATATATTGCAATGCACTGGCGCGGACAGTCAAAAGATATGAATTCAAAGGCTATTTATAACGATGTCGTCATCGACGTGATTTCAGAGCTACAAGAGCGTATTACTGCTGCCTTGGATGCAGGTATTGAAGTTAGCAATCTAATAATTGATCCAGGTCTGGGTTTTGCTAAAGATGCCGAACAAAACTGGAGGATCATTGATTCAATCGATGCCTTTGTTGGTTTGGGCTATCCAGTATTAATCGGTGCTTCACGCAAGCGTTTTCTAGGTGGGGACTCTCCAGATGAACGCGAACAAGCAACAATTGATTTAACGAAGCGACTTGCCACCACAGGTGTGTGGGCGGTTAGAGTTCATAGCGTGAAACCACATAAGGAGGTGTTGGCACAATGAGTGATCAGATTGTTCTAACAGGCATCCATGGTTTTGGTTTTCACGGATTGTTTGAACAAGAGCGCAAAGATGGTCAAGATTTCTTTGTTGACCTAACAATTGTAGTCAATTTGAAAGCAGCTTCACAATCAGATGCGATTGCAGATACAGTTAATTACGCTGAGATTACAGATTTGGTTGTCGAAGAGATAACAAGTAATCCAGTTAACTTAATTGAAAAGCTAGCAGCGCGAATTGCAGAGCGAGTGCTAAATCACCATCTGAAAGTTAAGTCTGTGACTGTCACTGTGCATAAGCCTCAAGCACCTGTTGCTGCGCAACTAAAAGATATTGCAGTTGTAGTAACTAGAACCAGATGAAAGCTGTCATCGCACTTGGTGCCAATATTGGTGAACTAAAAGAGAATCTTGATCTAGCAATTGCATTACTTAGAGAGGCAACTGATGTGCAATTAGTATCTAGCTATTACACAACCGCACCAGCTGGTGGACCGGAGCAACCTGATTACTTAAATGCGGTGTGCATTATTGACAGTGAGTTACCGGCAATGGATCTATTGTCATTGCTACATGGCATCGAAAAGAGCTTGGGCCGCGAAAGAATTGAGCACTGGGGACCCCGAACCATTGATTTAGACCTTATTCAATACGGCGGGTTATTAAGCAAAGCTGATGAACTGCAGCTGCCGCACCCACGCGCACATGAGCGTCGTTTTGTTCTAGAACCATGGTTTGAAATTGAGCCTGATGCAATCCTACTTACGCATGGAGCGATAAAAGAACTTTTGGAGCAATTGCCTGCTTAGAGGTAAACTTTTATGTATCTCGCCCGGTACCCCACGAAAGGACTGGAGCCACTGAAATGACTGTATTAGTGCCAACAATGGGCGCCTTGCATAAAGGCCACCAAGCGTTGATTAAACGTGCGCGCACATTGGATAAAGATGTAATCGTAAGCATCTTTGTAAATCCATTGCAGTTTGAGAACACATCAGAATTAGAAAAGTATCCACGATCACCAGAGCGTGATATCGAAATTGCAACAATTGCTGGCGCTACTGAGGTGTGGTTTCCGGAGTACGAAGATTTATATCCAGAGGGATTCAAAACTTTAAGTGCTGGAGCGCTAGGAAATTTATATGAAGGTTCTTCACGTCCTGGTCACTTTGATGGTGTCGTAACAGTTATAGATCGGCTGTGTGCAATTGCAAAGCCAGACAAAGCTGTATTTGGCGAAAAAGATTTTCAGCAGTTAACAATCATTAAAGCAATGAAGAGCAAAGTTGAGATCGTTGGCGTTCCAACAGTTCGCGAATTTGATGGCTTAGCAATGTCTTCACGCAATCTGCGACTGAGTGAAACAGGCCGAAATGTTGCATTGGTTATTCACCGGGCGCTAGCGGCTGCAAAGCTAGCCCCAACAGTAGAAATTGCCCAGGAAATACTAAACACGACGCTATCTATGGAGCCTGGCTTTGATAAGGATTACGCAACAATTATTGATGAAAAGGATTTTTCCTTAGCAGATGAAGGCACAGAAAACCGTCGAGCAATTATTGCTGGATGGGTTGAGGGAGTTCGATTGATAGACAACATGCTACTGGTGGGGAGATAACAATGTTATTAACAGTTGACGTTGGAAACACAAATACTGTCCTTGGAATCTTTGATGATAAGGAATTGGTTCATTCGTGGAGAGTCAAAACTGATCCTCGCAGCACCGCTGATGAGTTGTGGCTGCAGTACCGCGCTTTGATAGAGGATTACAAGATGACTGGTTTAGCTGTTTGCTCAACTGTTCCTGCCACATTGCGCGAACTTCGCACAATGATTGCCGATTATTTTGCGGATGTTCGAGTCACAATTGTTGAACCAGGGATTAAAACTGGTGTGCCACTATTAGTTGATAACCCAAAGGAAATTGGCGCAGATCGCATTGTTAATACCTTGGCTGCTCACACTCTGTTCGGTGGACCGGCAATTGTGGTGGACTTTGGAACTTCAACAAATCTGGATGTTGTGTCACCAAAGGGAGAATTTCTAGGTGGAGCACTGGCACCTGGAATTGAAATCTCAGTTGATGCGTTAGCTGCTCGCGCTGCCCAGCTTCGCAAAGTCGAATTAATCAGACCAAAAAATGTCATAGGCAAGAACACAGTTGAGGCGTTGCAATCTGGAACTATTTATGGATTTGCTGGCCAGGTTGATGGTCTCGTTGATCGAATCACAGCAGAGCTAATGGATTCTTATTCTGAAAAGCCAACAGTTATTGCAACGGGTGGATTAGCCCCATTGATCATCGGAGTTTCAGAAACAATCGACCACCACGAGCCTGATTTGACCCTCATCGGACTTCGCCTAATTCACGAACGAAATGCCTAAGTCGGTAGGCTTGGCATCCTATGAGCACAGAAAACCCACCGATTGAAGAGGATCTGCCTGAGCAGCTCCGTATTCGACGTGAAAAGCGCGCCTCATTATTAGAGCGCAACATTGAGCCATATCCAGTCTCTGTGCCTCGCACAAAATCTCTTGTTGAAATTCGTGAGAAGTATGTTGGTCTTGAAATTGATGTTGCAACAGGAGATATTGAATCTCTAACAGGGCGAATCATCTTTAAGCGCGACACAGGAAAGTTGTGCTTTGCAACGTTGCGCGAAGGTGACGGAACAGAACTTCAGGCCATGTTGTCATTAGACAAGATTGGCCAAGAAGTTCTTGATTCATGGAAAGCAGATATTGATTTAGGCGATATCGTTTCTATAACGGGCGAGATTATTACTTCAAAGCGCGGAGAACTTTCAATCCTTGCTAATTCATGGACTTTGGCGTCAAAGTCACTTCGCCCATTGCCAAATGATCACAAGCCGATGTCTGAAGAGACTCGTGTTCGTATGCGTTATGTGGATTTAATTGTTCGCCCTGAGGCACGTAGTAATGCACGCATGCGCCCAGCTGTCATGAAGTCCTTGCGCGACACATTTGATAAAGCAAACTTTGTTGAAGTCGAAACTCCAATGCTCCAGGTAATACATGGCGGGGCAGCTGCACGACCATTCAAATCTTTCTCTAACGCTTATGACATGGATCTGTACTTACGTATTGCGCCAGAACTATTCTTAAAGCGCTGTGTTGTGGGCGGTATTGAGCGAGTATTTGAAATCAACCGTAACTTCCGTAATGAAGGCGCTGATTCATCTCACTCTCCAGAGTTTGCAATGATCGAGAGCTATATGGCCTATGGCGATTGGATGTCAATCGCTGATTTAACTCGCAGCCTTGTTCAGAACGCGGCAATGGCAGTTGCTGGTTCACATGTTGTTACACACCATGATGGACGCCAGGCAGATCTTGGTGGCCAGTGGAAGCAGATCTCCTTATATGACGCTATTTCTAATGGTGTTGGTCAGAGCGTTACAGCCCTTACCCCTATTGCAGAGTTGAAGAAGATCGCTGAAAAGCTAGGTATGAAGATTGATCCTAAGTGGATTACCGGAAAGCTTGCCGAAGAAATCTTCGAAAATGTTGCACGCCATGAATTAATTGAACCAACTTTTGTTATGGGCTTCCCGGTTGATACTTCACCACTTGTTCGCGCACACCGCGAGCTACCGGGTGTTGCTGAAAAGTGGGATTTATACATTGACGGCTTTGAACTTGCAACGGGCTACTCAGAGTTAATTGATCCTGTTGTTCAGCGCGATCGTTTAGTTGAACAAGCAACACTTGGCTCAAAGGGTGATCTTGAAGCAATGCAAGTAGATGAAGATTTCTTGCGCGCAATGGAGTTTGCAATGCCGCCAACTGGTGGAATGGGAATGGGCGTTGATCGTTTGCTCATGGCACTTACTGGTCTTGGAATTCGCGAAACAATTCTGTTCCCACTTGTTAAACCAGAAATTGATTAATCGATGGAGATTCGTCTAGCACGCACTAGTGATATTAAGGGCATTCGTCAATTAATTGACTCCTATGCACCGCAAGGTCGTCTGCTTACAAAAGAAACTGTTACTTTGTATGAAAGCGTCCAAGAATTTACTGTTGCCGTTGAAGGCAATGAAGTAATTGGTTGCGGCGCACTACACATTTTGTGGGAAGACCTTGCAGAGGTTCGTACAGTTGCAGTGTCAGAAAAGGTTCGCGGTAAAGGTGTTGGTCATCAAATCCTTGAATCAATCATTGATCGTGCGAAAAATATTGGCGTGGAGCGAATCTTTTGTTTGACCTTTGAGACGGAGTTCTTTGGACGCCATGGTTTTGAAGTCATCGAGGGAACACCGGTTGAGCCAGAGATATACAAGGAACTCCTACGCTCTTACGATGCCGGTGTAGCTGAGTTCCTGGATCTTGAGTCGGTAAAGCCCAATACCCTGGGAAATACCCGAATGCTCAAGAAGCTATAGGAACCTAGATTTAGTCCATTTTCGGGCATAACCCCGCCATATTTGGGGGTGTAAAACTCAGATCCAATCCACCTCGCGAGCGTAGGCCTGCAGGTATTAGGCTTAATCAAAGATCGACCCAAAGGAGCACCGCCCATGTTTGAGCGCTTTACCGACAGAGCCCGCCGAGTTGTTGTGCTGGCCCAAGAAGAAGCACGCATGCTCAATCACAACTACATCGGTACTGAACATATCCTCTTGGGATTAATCCATGAAGGTGAAGGCGTTGCAGCTAAGGGCCTTGAATCATTAGGCATCTCACTTGAAGGCGTGCGCGCACAAGTTGAAGAAATTATTGGACAAGGTCAGCAAGCTCCAAGTGGTCACATTCCATTTACTCCGCGCGCGAAAAAAGTTCTTGAACTTTCACTTCGTGAAGCGTTGCAGTTAGGTCACAATTACATTGGCACAGAACACATTCTTCTTGGTTTGATCCGTGAAGGTGAGGGAGTGGCCGCACAAGTTCTTGTGAAGCTTGGCGCAGATCTCAATCGTGTTCGTCAACAAGTTATTCAACTTCTCTCTGGATACCAAGGAAAAGAAGCTGTACAAACTGGCGGACCTGCAGAGGGCACACCATCAACATCGCTGGTACTTGATCAGTTTGGTCGAAACCTGACACAAGCTGCCCGCGAAGGAAAGCTTGATCCAGTTATTGGCCGCGAGAATGAAATTGAACGTGTTATGCAAGTTCTTTCACGTCGCACCAAAAACAACCCAGTTCTCATCGGTGAGCCAGGTGTTGGTAAGACAGCTGTTGTTGAAGGTCTTGCACAGGCGATCTATAAGAACGATGTTCCAGAAACTTTGAAAGATAAACAGGTGTACTCATTAGATTTAGGTGCACTTGTTGCAGGTAGCCGCTACCGTGGAGATTTCGAAGAGCGCTTGAAGAAGGTGCTTAAGGAGATCAAAACTCGCGGAGACATCATTCTTTTTATCGATGAAATTCACACTCTTGTTGGCGCAGGCGCTGCAGAAGGTGCAATTGATGCAGCAAGCATCTTGAAGCCAATGCTTGCACGTGGTGAGCTACAGACAATTGGTGCAACAACTCTTGATGAGTACCGCAAGCATGTTGAAAAGGATGCAGCCCTAGAGCGCCGCTTCCAGCCAATTCAGGTTAAAGAGCCCTCTGTTGCGCACACAATTGAGATTTTGAGGGGCCTTCGTGATCGCTACGAAACACATCACCGTGTTTCAATCACCGATGGCGCACTTGCAGCAGCTGCAAACCTTGCAGATCGCTATGTGTCAGATCGTTTCTTGCCAGATAAGGCAATTGACCTTATTGATGAGGCAGGTTCACGTCTTCGCATTATGCGCATGACAGCACCCGCAGAGCTTCGCGAGTTTGATGAAAAGATCGCAAACGCTCGCAAAGAAAAAGAGTCTGCAATCGATGGTCAAGATTTTGAATTAGCAGCAACTCTTCGTGATAAGGAAAAGACTCTTATCACTGAAAAGCAAGAAGCTGAGAAGAATTGGAAAGCAACTGATCTAGATAAGGTCACTGAGGTTGATGAAGAACTCATCGCTCAGGTTCTATCTGCATCAACAGGTATTCCAGTCTTTAAGTTAACCGAAGAAGAGACAGCACGTCTGCTGCGCATGGAAGATGAATTACACAACCGTGTCATCGGACAAGACCAAGCGATTAAATCGCTCTCACAAGCGATTCGTCGAACCCGCGCAGGTCTTAAAGATCCACGCCGTCCAGGTGGATCGTTTATCTTCGCTGGTCCTTCAGGTGTTGGTAAGACTGAACTCTCACGCACACTTGCTGCATTCTTATTCGGTGATCAAGATGCGTTGATTCAACTTGATATGTCTGAGTACTCAGAGCGTCACACCGCTTCACGCTTGTTCGGCGCACCTCCAGGATATGTTGGATATGACGAGGGTGGACAGCTGACTGAAAAGGTTCGCCGTCGTCCATTCTCTGTTGTGCTTTTTGATGAAATCGAAAAGGCACACCCAGATATCTTCAACTCACTTCTACAGGTTTTAGAAGAAGGTCATCTAACAGATTCACAAGGCCGAAGAGTAGATTTCAAGAACACTGTCATCATCATGACAACAAACCTAGGTACTCGTGATATCTCTAAGTCACTCGGGCTTGGCTTTGCTAACAGCGATGACGATATGACTAATTACGAGCGCATGAAGGGCAAGGTTAGTGATGAACTTAAGTCACACTTCCGCCCTGAGTTCCTCAACCGTATTGATGACATCATCGTCTTCCACCAGTTGACTAAGCCTCAGATCATTCAGATCGTTGATCTCATGCTGAAAAATCTTGATGATCGTTTGCAGTCAAAGGACATGGGCATCGAGCTCACTCCTGCTGCTAAGGATCTTCTTGCAGAGCGTGGTTACGATCCACTTCTAGGAGCACGTCCACTGCGTCGTGTTATTCAACGTGAGATCGAAGATGGATTGTCAGAGCGAATCTTGTTTGGCGAGCTAAAGGCTGGCGAGATCATCGTTGTTGATATTGAAGGAGAGGGTGCCGAAGCAAAATTCACATTTGTAGGAGCACCAAAGGTTGCTACGCCTGATACTCCTGAAGATCTTGCTGAATCACCAACTGCTTAATTAACTTCTTAGTTTTTTAAGTGCTTCTCCGCTAACGCGATACACAGTCCACCCATCCATGGGCACTGCGCCTATGGATTTGTAGAAGTCGATGCTTGGTTGGTTCCAGTCCAGAACCCACCACTGCAATCTTTCGTAGTCACGTTCTACGCAAATCTTTCCTAATTCTTTAAGGAAAGCTAAACCGTAACCCTTGCCGCGATAAGCGGGATCAACATAGAGATCTTCGAGATAAATTCCAGGCTTGCCAACCCATGTTGAGTAGTTGAGAAACCAAATAGAAATTCCGACTACAAAACCATCTTCTTCTGCAACGTGGCAGTAGGCAACTGGGTTTTCTCCAAAGATTGTCTCTTCGATTTGTTCAACTGTGGCTTTTGCTTCCAAAGGTGCTTTTTCATACTCAGCTAGATCTTTAATCAGCTGATGTATGCGGGGAATATCCGCTTTGGTTGCGTAACGAATCATTGCGGCAGTCTATAGCGATTACGGGGGAGTCTTTGAATAAGTAGGTCATCAGTCAATGTTTTCAATGCTTTTTCGACCTGTGATTCTTCAGGCCACAACGTCTTTATCGCTGATTCTGTGAGTGATTCATTCTCGCGTAATGCTTGAACAATTGTTCCGCGGCATTTGCGATCAGTGCCATGCCAATCTTGAGATTTACGAACTAGATCTGTTTTTGGATAACCATTCTTGCGCCAGTTGCACTGACTAATTATCGGGCAGAGTTCACACGAGGGATTTTTTGATGTGCAAACAAGTGCGCCAAGCTCCATGGTTGCAGCAGCCCACAGGTGAGCGTTCTTGGTTGGAAGAATTTCAAGTCTGCGAGCTTTCTCTCGAGCAGTCGGAGCTGGCTTCGGATGCTCTTCACCATCAATGGCGCGCACCAGTAATCTTCGGATATTCACATCCATAACAAGTGATCTTTGTTCAAATGCAAAAGCGGCTATAGCAGCAGCGGTGTATTCACCAATACCTGGCAAGAGCTGAAGTGTCTCTTGATCTTCTGGCACGGTGTTATTGAAATCTTCAGCGATGATTTGTGCTGCAGAATGAAGTCGTAATGCACGGCGTGGATATCCAAGACGTCCCCAAGCAGTAATAACTTGAGCAGGTGTTGCCTTGGCTAAATCTATAGGAGTTGGCCAACGTTCCATCCACTCATTCCACTTAGGAAGAACGCGATTCACTGGGGTTTGTTGCAACATGTATTCGCTGACCATTACACCCCACGGGGATGTGTCTCGCCACGGTAGATCTCTTTTGTTCTTTTTAAACCAGGTAAGAATTGGTTTTTCTAAAGAACTCATTCGCCGGTGATTTTTACCCGTTTTAGAGCGGCATCAAGACGTGAAACCTCAACGATCTCCATGCCGTCAATCTTTGTGTCTGATCCGGTTGGAACTAGAGCGCGCTTAAAACCAAGACGATATGCCTCTTGAAGTCTGCGATTAACTCCGCTGACCTTGCGAATTTCACCAGCTAATCCAACTTCACCGATTGCTACTAAATCTGAAGGCAGAGCAAGACCTTTTGCAGCAGATGCAACGGCCAGAGCAAGGGCTAAATCAGCGGCAGGCTCAGTCATTTTCATACCGCCAACAGTTGCTGCATAGACGTCGCGGCCGCCAACTCGAACATTTGCGCGTAGTTCTAGAACAGCAAGAGTCATTGATGTGCGAGCTGAGTCCAGACCCGAAACAACGCGACGTGCATTTCCGTAATCATTTTCACGTCCTGCAGAGACTAGTGCTTGGATTTCTGCCAGCAGTGGCCTGCGACCTTCAAGAGTGACGGTTACACATGTGCCTGGCACAGGTTCTGCGTGACGTGATGTGAATAGTCCAGTTGGATCAAGCACAGATTCAATTCCGGTGTCACTTAAGTCAAAACATCCAACTTCATCTGATGCACCGAAGCGGTTCTTGATTGCACGGATTAAACGAAGGCGCGAATGACGTTCTCCTTCAAACTGTAAAACAACATCAACGATGTGTTCTAGAAGTCTTGGACCTGCAATTGAGCCATCTTTGGTTACATGTCCAACAAGAAGTAGTGTGATGTCACGATCTTTACAGATGCGGATTAACGCACCAGCAACTTCTCGAACCTGTGTAACTCCTCCAGGTGCGCCATCTGCTGCAGCACTTCCAATAGTTTGTACTGAGTCAATGATGAGTAGTTGTGGTTTAACAGAATCAACGTGGGCAATTACTGCGCCAAGATCTGTTTCGGATGCAAGAAATAGTTGTGGATCAATTGCATTGATGCGCTCTGCGCGAAGTCGCACCTGTGAGGCAGATTCTTCACCACTTATATAAAGTGCTGAAATGCCCTTTGCTGCAGATTGTGCGGCAACTGAAAGTAAAAGCGTTGATTTACCAACGCCTGGTTCGCCCGCTAATAAAATCGCAGCACCTGGTACTAATCCACCACCAAGAACGCGATCTAACTCTGAAACACCTGTTGGACGTGCATGGGCTGCAGATAAATCAACATCGCCAATCGGAGTTGCTTTCGCGGTTACATTTCCTGCAACAAGTGAGAGTTTCTTAGGCGCAGCAATCTCTTCAACAACGCCCCATGCTTGGCATTCACCGCAGCGACCAACCCATTTTTGGGATGTCCAACCGCACTCTGTGCAGCGGAACGGATCTTTTTCAACCTTGGCCATGAGGTAACCCTATGACAAGGCACTGACTATTTCTTCTGGGCAGCCAATGTTGCTGGATGCTGAATGACAAATAGTGGCAAGTTGCGGGCTGTGGACTCACGGATGTGTTCCATGCGTGCGTGACATAGGCGCTCAAGTTCGTTGTATGCATCTTTACCCATCAACAGTTCCAGCTCGTACTTGTTAGAGATATACACAGGCTCTGTTCCAACGTGAGCATCACTGTTGCTTGTGCAGTACCAGTCAAAATCTTCTCCGCCATCGCCCCATGCAAGGCGTTCGTACTCACCGATTACTGTTACTGAGTATTCGCGCTCGCCATATTCGCGAGTTTCAAAACTACGTCGTAATGGCAACTGCCAGCACACATCAGGCTTTGTATCTGCAAAGTGCTTTCCATCGCGTTGTGCAACATGGTGAAGTACGCAACCAAATGATCCTGTGAAACCTTCTGCTTCATAAGCTTTACGGTTTAAGAAGATACAACCATCTTCAACGCGACGAGTTTTGCGTTCGCCATCTTCATCTTTTTCAGAGATTCGTAAATCTCCGCCAGGCTTCTTTGGACGGGCTTCGTTATAGAACTGCCACATTTCAGGAGTTAGATAAGCAGCAGCTTTAACTGTGCGCTCTTCATCTGCCTTATCTGTATACATCGCACCTTCGGTGCAACATCCAGAAAATGGCTGGCTTTTAAAAACACCTTGGCAGCCATCACCATAAATACAAGTCCAATACGAGGTCAACCAGGTTAGGTCGCACTTGAAAATAGTTTCAGCATCATTTGGGTCGAAAAATTCAACCCAATCACGCGCAAATCCAGCTTTAACTTCTGACATAGTCGTAGAGCCTACAGGCATAACAGGTAGGCTTGTTACATGGATCAGCAATCAAAGGTTGCAGTTGTTGGCGTCGGCATTATGGGCGAAGCCTTGATCGCTGCATTGATTTCATCTGGTGTTAATCCAGAGTTGATCACAATTTCAGAAAAGCGTGCAGATCGAAGCGCAGAGCTGATTGCAAAGTACTCAATCAAACAAGCACCATTGGCATCCAATGTTGCAGCAGCAGATGCTCTCTTATTGGTGGTTAAGCCTCAGGATATGGCTGGAGTACTTGAAGAAATCAAGGGTTCAATTAACTCTGCCGCGGTTGTAATCACCTTTGCAGCGGGCAAGACAATCTCATTTATTAGCAATGGATTAGGTACTGGCAACCCTGTTGTCCGCGTTATGCCCAATACACCGACAATGGTGGGTGCGGGAATGGCTGCAGCATCTTTTGGTCCAGGCGTTACACCTGCACACAAGCAATTTGTTCTGGGCTTCTTGGCGGCAACCGGCAAGGTAATTGAAGTTGCCGAAGATCTACAAGATGCAGTTACGGCAACTAGCGGTTCTGGACCTGCTTACTTTTTTGCATTCGTTGAGGCAATGGTTGCAGGTGCCAAAGAACTTGGCCTCAGCGAAGCCGATGCAACAACTCTTACAGTTCAAACAATTATTGGTGCTGCGAAGTTATTAGATGAGTCAGGTAAGAGTGCAACAACTCTGCGAGAAAATGTGACAAGTCCAAATGGCACAACCGCTGCCGCGCTCGCCTCATTTGGTTCAAGTGAGCTCAACTCTATGGTTGCTGCGGCAATGAAGGCGGCTAGCGATCGTTCGCAGGAATTAGCGTGAAACGCTTTGTAGCATTCGTTGTACTTGCATTACTAGTTATTGCTCCAGTTTCACAGGCTGCACCTAAGAAAATCAGCGTTAAGCCAATGCAATTGTTAACGACAATTGGGACGCCAGATGAAGTAAGTGGAGCAGTTGTTAGCGGTAAATCAATAATTATTTTTGGTACTAAAAGCTCAAAGGCATATGCCCGGGCAATTGATAGGACGGGTAAAGAGCTGTGGAACTTAACCTTGGATCAATCTGTAGCATCAGTTGCAACATCTGCTGCTGTTGATTCAGCAGGAGATATTTGGATTGCTGGTGCAACACCACTTGCCTTGGGTGCAATTCCACCTGCATCAACTGCTACTCCAGTAAATCCAGATAATGCAGTTATTCCGCCATCTGTATTCATTGGCGATTTACAAGCCGTAACTATTTGGAAGGTAAGTGCAGCAGGTGCATTGTTGTTTACAAATACCTTGCCAACTAGTTCTGTGCTATTTCCAACTGCAATTGCAGTAGATAAAAATGGAGCATCTGTTGTTGGAATTATTGCTAATGAGAAAGGTAATGCCGGCTTTCTAGCAAATGCAGATACCGCCGGTGCGTTCTCAAAGTTGTTGCAGATCGGTGCAGTATCGACAACAGCAGATGCAGTTGCAAGACATGGTGATGGAAGTTTTACTATTGCTGGGTCTAGTGCGGAAACTTTGGCTGGGAAGAAAGTTGCCGGAATAACTGATGGCATTTTGGTGAAGGTATCAAAGGCTTTGAAGATAACTTCTGTTGTACGCAGTTCGGTTGCAAAGGGAAAGCGCATCTGGAATAGCGCATCGAATTCATTACTGCTTGCGGGTGAAGTTGTAGCAGGCGGTAAAACTGAGTCAGCGATTACAAAGTTTTCTCTTGCTTATGCGCCATCATGGAGCTATCGCTTTGCTTCAACAGGTCCAACGTTTTCTGCATCTGCTACTCAGGTGATCTTCATTTCTACCGGCGCAGTTGCACAACTCAATTGGAATCCCAAGTCTCCAACACCGTTATTGCTCACCTTTGACTCTAAAGGGCTCATCACTGCAGCCGATAGTGGCCCCATAGGGCAGAAAGAAGTGCTTGGGCTACTCATTTCCAAGGAGTTTGGGGTTTTAGCCCTTACTTCGAGCACAGAATCGGTTTCGATTTTTACCCTACTTCCGCGGTAACCTAATTCCCCGCACACTCAGTGCGAACTTATGAAATGAGAGCGTGACATATGGGTTCCGTAATTAAAAAGCGACGCAAGCGCATGGCGAAGAAGAAGCACAAGAAGCTTCTTAAGAAGACTCGCATTCAGCGCCGTAACGCGAAGTAATAATTACGGCTTTAGAAGGGCAAGCTTGCCGTTAACCGTGGCAAGAAGATATTTAATCTTATTAACAGTTACCCAAGCGCTCTGAGTAGGTTCAGAGCCTTGGGTACTGCTTACTAAACGTATTGCAGCTTGTCCTAAATCCTTTTTGCTCGTATCTAGAGCACACAATCTGTCCTGACAGTTAAAAATAATTGTCTTTCCATCAGTTGTCAGGTACTCGCCGGGAGTTCCGAAATTTTCGGTCGTTAACTTTGAAATATTTGTTGGATCGCTTAATAGTGCCCAACGAACTTGATTAGGTTTTGGTGCTGTTGCAGTTGATGCAGCTAACCATGTAGCCATTACATCACCATTTACCTTGGCAAGCGCAACATCAAATCCAAATACAGAAGCATCATCAGTTGAGAGATCTAGTGTTTGATAGGCCCATCCAGTTGGTTCAATGCCAGTGCGAGTCGCAATACGGATTGCACCGGATGTGATTTCTTTCTTCTGATTCATTGAGACAACTGAATCATATGCAACATATGTTTTTGAACCATCAAAGATTGCCTGCAAATGGAATCCGACGTCACCAGTAGTGCGGCCATCTGTTTTACGATCGCCATCTAGAAGTTCATATTTCCAAGCAGCAGACTTACTCTTTATGGCACCAAGAAGCACTCCCTGGCTTTCATCTCGATAAAAGACCTGCACAGTACTTGTTGTAGCGACGCACGCATTTGCCACGTTTACATCACTAGATGTGCGCACACGAACTAAGTCCGTGTACTCATTGACGGCAGGACCATTGCCATCAACCACTTCAATAGCAAAGCTCTTACCGTTATATGTGGCATAGCGGAGATCTTTTTCAGTTGAGTCACTGTAGAAAATATGGAGTGTTTGCTTAACTCCACTGCCATTCACACACATAGAAATACCACCAGAAATTGTGTCCGTTGTGCGACCACTGCTTCCGCCAGCCCCATCAACAGTGACTTTCTTCCAAGCTTTGCCATCAAAGGTTGCAAGCTTTAGGTCGCCACTTTTTGTATCTGTGTAGGCAATTGCTGGCTGTCCGTTAAAGGTTGTACTTGCAACACTCTTACCATCAGCTGCAGTATCCAGGACAGTGCTTTTCCAGCCCGCTTGTGGGATGACAGATTTAGTTGTTACAGCATCTGACACACCTAAAGCATTCTTTGCTACAACTGAAAAACTGTATGAAGTGCCGTTTTTTAATCCAGCCATCAACACTGGGCTAGAAAGAGCTTTCTTCTCAAGGCCAGTCTTTAAGTTCTTAACAATGTATTCACTAATTTGTGCGGTGCGCAAATTAACCGGTGGATCAAATGAAACAAGTGCAGATGAATCGCCTGTGAATGCCTGAGCATTGCGTGGTGACTGTGGAAGATCTGTTGCAATGCCGACAGGTGGTTTATTGCGCATATCTTCCATCATTGCCAATTGAAGTGGGCCAGGTTGGCGAAAAACTTCACCCGGATCAAGACTTGGAGTCATAACTGAATCAAGACCAGATTTTGAAAAAGTATCTTCATCTAAGTGCGAGGTTGATGATCCAGATTGGTAACGCGAAGGTGTATACATCTTTGGCTTAACTCCGCCATTGGCTTTAATTCCAAGAGGACCTGACCACACTAAAGATGAGGTAAGTGCAGTTCCTAATTCTCGTGATGGCGTTGGAAGATCTGCTAAGCGACGACCATCTGCTGTTTGTAGGTATGCGTCAAAGGGTGTTGGTTGATCCAAACTACCTAATTCGAAAAAAGGATCGTATGCGTCATTAGAAAGAAAACCTAGCCCGTGTCCAAGTTCGTGAATGAAAACAGATTCAAGATCGTATTCAGAAGAAGTTGGAACTCCATCTCCACGAGTATTCCAGGTTGCGCCAGAGTTAACTTGAATAATTATTTCAGGATTTGCTTTATCTAAATCTTTTCCCGCTAAAGCATTTGCAGCAGCTGATGAGTACCACAGTGAGGGATCAGGTGCACCAGAAAATGCTGAAAAGAAACTTCCGGGACGAGCACTACCTAGAACACCCCAAGAGCTTGAACGTCCCCATGATGCATCGACAGTAATCACAGTTGTTGATTTAAAGTTTGCTGACCACACATCAATTGCAGCCTGAACTTCTTTTTTAGCCCAATCCGGAAAGTTGTTGTATTTAACGTCAAACTTCGATTTAAACTCTAGATTCTTTGCCGCAGGTTTGGCTGTTGTAGTTGTAACAGGATCGGTTCCTGCATATATGTAACCCCAATTAGTTGCAGGGATCTGTTTAAAGGCTAAAGCTGGGGCAGATGGCGCAGAAAGAATGGAAACAGCAAGCGCACCAGCAAAGGTGATTGCCCAGAGTCTGTTCAAACGCAGCATGAGCCGAACGCTATCAGGGCATCGGGCGTGGTTTAAGGTCAGGGGTAGGAATTACCAATTCTCTAAGTGAATTAACAGGTAAGAAAGGGGTAATCAATGACCGTGGTAACAATTTATGGCCGAACTGGTTGCCATCTCTGCGAGGATGCATTAAAGCTTTTGCAATCAATGCGGGATGAACTTAACTTTGAAATCGAAGAGATATTAATTGATGGAAATGAAGAGTTAGAAAAACTATATGGTGAGAAGATTCCTGTTACTCAAATTGATGGAGTGCATCATGATTTCTGGCGCGTAGATCCAGAACGGTTTAAATCTTCCCTTGAAAAACATCGTCAGCGTCAATAATTTTGTATGAATAACCTTGTTCAGCTAAGAAGCGCTGACGGTTCTGTGCAAAATCCTGATCGATAGTGTCTCGAGAAATTACGGAATAAAACTTTGCGGTACGTCCATCAGACTTTGGTCGCAAGATGCGTCCTAAGCGCTGCGCCTCTTCTTGACGGCTTCCAAATGCTCCAGATACCTGAATTGCAATTGTTGCATCAGGTAAATCAATTGAAAAGTTAGCTACCTTTGAAACAACTAAACATTTAATTTCACCAGTTCTAAATTTATTGAACAGTATTTCTCGCTCTTTAATAGGGGTTTCACCCTTAATCAGAGGCGCACCTAGGACTTCAGATAACTCATCAAGTTGATCGATGTATTGGCCAATTACTAATACCTGATCATCTGCGTGTTTTTCTACCAAAGCTTCAACCACTTCGCGCTTTGTGCGAGTTGTTGCACAGTTGCGATAACGGTTTTCTGGCTCAGCAGTTGCATACGCTAAACGCTCTGTTTCGGTGAGATTAACTCGAACCTCAATACATTCAGCTGGCGCGATATAGCCTTGTGCTTCGATTTCCTTCCACGGCACATCAAAACGCTTTGGACCGATCAGTGAGAAAACTTCACCTTCCATGCCATCTTCGCGAACCAAAGTTGCTGTTAGTCCAAGGCGGCGGCGTGATTGGATATCTGCGGTAAAGCGGAAGATTGGCGCAGGCAGTAGATGCACTTCATCATAAATTATCAAACCCCAGTCATATGAATCAAAGAGATCCAAGTGCGCATAAACACCATTCTTTTTCTGAGTCATCACTTGGTATGTGGCAATCGTTACAGGGCGAATCTCTTTCTTTGCCCCTGAGTACTCACCAATTTCATCCTCATTAAGGGTTGTTCTTTTCAACAATTCTTCACGCCATTGACGTGCAGCAATTGTGTTTGTTACCAAAATTAAAGTTGTGGCCTTTACATGTGCCATTGCAGCAGCGCCCACAATAGTTTTACCTGCACCGCAAGGAAGAACAACCACACCAGAACCGCCATGCCAGAAACCTTCAGCTGCGAGTTCTTGGTAAGGACGGATTTTCCAATCCTTTTGCACCAATGAAATCTCATGAGCCTGGCCATCAACGTAACCTGCAAAATCCTCTGCTGGCCAACCAAGACGAAGTAGTGACTGCTTGATTTGTCCACGTTGACTAGGTAAAACGGTAATTGTTTCAGGATCAATTCGTGCACCAAGTAGTGGAGCAATCTTCTTTGCTCTAATTACTTCTTCAAGAACGGCTGTATCAGTCGTAATAAGAATTAGTCCATGGACAGGATCCATCTCAAGACGCAGGCGTCCATAACGAGACATTGTTTCGGCAACATCAATAAGAATTGAGTGGGGGACTGCGTAGCGGGAGTATTTAATTAATGTGTCGATAACCTGTTCCGCGTCATGTCCTGCAGCACGGGCATTCCATAAACCAAGTGATGTTAATCGGTATGTATGAATATGTTCTGGTGCTCGCTCTAGTTCGGCAAATGGAGCAATTGCTCGCCGACATTCAGTGGACAGTGGATGGTCGATATCGAGCAGCAGCGTTTTGTCGCTCTGAACAATCAGTGGACCATCAGTCATTAAGTAAATCCTTTATTAGCGCGTGTAATAACTTGCTGCGATCTTCAAGGGTACTGATGTCTACCCATTCATGTGCTGCGTGGGCTCCATCCCCAATTGCACCAAGCCCATCTAGAACTTGTGCACCTGCTGCGGCTGCAAAGTTGCCATCACTTGCCCCGCCAACTGATGCATGGCCAAGTGGTGGCATTCCAAGTGCTTTAGCGACTTTCTCTGCGCGTTCATAGAGGGCCATAGTTGAAGTTGTCTCTAAAGGAGGACGATTAAATCCACCAGTAATTTCGTAACGGCTCGCAGCATTAATAGGCTTTAAGCCCTTGATAGCAGCGTCAACTCGTTTTAGATCATCCATTGAGTATGAACGGATATCAATATCTAGGACTGCAAGGTCTGGGACGGTGTTGGTCGTGTTACCCGCGCGAAGTGTTGTTGGAACAACCGTTGTTCCATGTTCTGGATTCTGCATTGCTGTAATTGCTAAAACAGCATGCGCCATTTCGGTTGTAGCGTTCACACCTTTTTCAGGTTCAAGGCCTGCATGTGATGCCTTGCCATGAATCTTCACTTGATACATCGCGGTGCCTTTGCGACCAGTTTTGACCTTACCGTTAAGTGTTGCCTCTATAACTAAAACTGCTTTTGCTTTGACAGAAATTTCCTTAATAAAATCTTTGCTTGTCGCACTACCTGTTTCTTCATCTGTAGTTGCAATCAATGCCGCACTTCCTGTAATTCCCTTCATGGCATATAACGCCTGAACAAATCCAGCTTTCATATCAAAAATTCCTGGCCCGCGAGCTGCTGTTCCTTCAACGCTCCACAAAGGTTGAAAAGATCCCTTAGGCCACACAGTGTCTAAGTGGGCAAGAACAACAACATCAGGATTAGGTGCACCCCACCAAAAAACTGGACGCCCATTTACTTCGCGAATTTCTGCAGGAGTGCCCAAGATTCTAGTTGCTATGTCACTTGCTAAATGAACAACATCGCGGCAGGCATCTAGATCTTCAGTTGGTGATTCCAACTTAACTAAAGCTTCAAGGGCTGCCAACATGGGATAAGTCTATAGCGGTGCCACGCCAGTAATGCGTGGAATTCTGAAGGATTGGACCTCACCCGTTGCATGATCGCGTGCGATTAAGGCGCCTGCGCTAATGCGAATTGGGTCAATTATTCGATGGGTTACTCCGCCATTGTTATCGGCATATCCAATTGAAAGGGTTTTCTCATCAATAATGAATTGATTCAGAGTATCCATTGTTTCATTTGCAGTTGTGCGAGGAAGCTGACCTAACGCTTCGCTTGCCACCTGACGCAAACGAGTTTGGCGATAGGTTGATTTTTCACCAGTACGTAATGCACGAATAGCGGTCTTTAAACTTTCGGTATCGGGAATCTCAACTTCTCCAATTACGCGTGGAGGGCGAGGCTTTGTTAATGCACGGTTAGATTTTGGTCCAGTCAAAATCATTCCATTTGCAGATTCACCTGCAGGTAGATAACCACATTCACGCAGTAGGCGCATTGCATCTGTTGCATCCATGTCACAGATGACAACTTCAGGTGCAATACGACGTAAGGCCAAGATTTCAAGCTTTTTGTCATTCATGATCTGTGAAATTAAGGCGGTGTCTTCACAACGAATAAACGAGGATGTGTTTCCAACACGCAACTTGCCATGTTTTTTTGCAACATCTGCAATGAGATATTCAAGTGGTTGCGGCATTGGTGTCTTTGATGTCTTAATCAAGAATGTTTTTATCTCATCGCCCGTCCTACCGTGATCTAAAGCGCGTCGAATTGTGCCCTCTGTAAATCTATAAACAGTGGCACCGCCACGACTTTCAATCTCAGCCATCATGGCAAGTGCTTGCGAAATCTCATGTTCAAGTGGGCCCGGTGCAATTGCGGTGTTATCACTTTGAATCAAAATATGATCAACAGTCTTTGGTAGATCTTCGTTGATGGAACTTAGATCATCACCATCAAGAAATTGGGTACCGAACTTAGAGAGTGCGCCTTGGCCTGTAATTCCTAGCCATTCCGCCTCACGAAGGGTCCATTCCGCGAGTTCGTCCTGCAGTGATGAGTTACGACGCACTGGTGTGCGCCATGACAAGACCTCTCTGAAGCTATTCCATTCAGGTGCAATGCCTTCGTTTTCCCGTAATAGTTCAAGAGTTAAAGCACGTACGCGCGCAGCATTTACTCGATCTAGTTCAGGGCCAAGTGCTGCAACATTTTTTGCTTCTACTCGGCCAACTAATCCGCTAACTCGTGAGGTTATTAACCACTGCGATGCTAGCATCTGCCAGCGATCAGCAGGTGTTTGCATTAACCAGATATCAAATTTATTACTTGGCAGGATTCGGTCATCAGCATCAATGCTTATTAATGATGCAAGGTATGCAAGTTCAGTAACAAATGCTGTGCAGGACTCATCAACACCTAAGTGTGTTGAAATAATTTTGAGATCACGAACTCCTAAACCACCAGCACGTAGTGCATCTGCGGGTTCATCGGCCCAAAAATTAAGCAGCTCTTCAACCCAGCGCAGGACTGTTGAGACATTGGCTATTGCGGCAAGGTTTATTTGTCGTTCATCACGCTTTGCACCGCTCAGCGGTGGTTGTGTAATAAAACGCTCTTTGTGAATCTTTCCACCGCGTAATGCAATCGCAACTTCACGAGGCAAGATAACAGTTCGTTGATCTAGTGGGACTAAGAACTTCTTTTCAAGTAACCAAGTCACTCCGGGTCCAGGATTCTTAATATCTCCAACACTTCCGCGCGGAGGGCCCCATATCAATCGTTCTAAAACTTTCTTAGCATCTGCTGGTGCATCATCTAATTCACTGAGCTTTAGCTTTGCCATTGAAGCTGGCCCTAAGCCTGCAGGTTCTGTGCCAATTACATCGCGTAACTGTGTTGGCAAGCGCATTCCATCATCGGATGGATAGACAAGACCAATCCGTACCAAATGCTCTAAAGCACCTTTTGCTTCTTTATCTGTGAGAGTTACGACGCTTTTTTCTAAGAAGGGTTCATTTAAGGATGCTGTTGCTTCTAACACTTGAAACTGCCATTGATTGAGTGAATCGATTGCTCTTGCCAAACTTGGTGCAGAACAAGCACGCACTGCAAGCGAGGCGATATCTGGGGGAACGGGAGTTACTAGATCTGGACGTGCGGTGAATAAATCTAAAAGGGCAGCATCATCAACACTACGTAGGTAGTCAGAGAAGGAGCGCATTTCCATAACTTGCCTACATTACTGGCAAATTACCTGTTCTTGTTAATTCACTTCATCGCTTACGCGGGGTCAGCCATGTTCCAAGAGCTGCAATTCGGACAACTATTGGCGAAATAGCACGACCAATAAATCTGGCGCGACGGAAGTCATGGATAGGCCAACCTTCAGCCATTGCACGCAAGCCCAGCAGCGCATCCGGATTAATTGCCGATGGATGGCCAACACATTGCAGTAACGGTAGGTCATTGCTGCTATCTGAATAAGCAAAGCAGTTCTCTAGATCAAATCCCTTTTTCTCTGCTAACTCCCGAACTGCGACCGCTTTTTCTTTTCCATGCAGTAGAGCACCATTCATTTGTCCGGTGTAGAGACCATCTTTGATTTCAGCCTTACTACCAAGAGCACCAGTTAAACCGAGTCTGGCGGAAATTAATGTAGCCATGTCTTCTGGCGCAGCGGTAACTAAATAAACTTCAACTCCATTTGCAATATGTGTTTGGGCAATGTCAATTGTTCCCTGCCACATTGCAGGAGAAACAAACTCGTCATAAATTTGTTGCGCAATCGCCTCAATGTCTTTGACGTTATGTCCGCCAATAAAGTCGGTTGCGGCAGATTGAAAACGTGCGATCTCTTCTTTGTTTTCTTTTCCTGTTAAGCGAAATCTCAGGTTAGCTAATACAAAACGTGAAATGTCCTTCTTGGTGAAGTAACCGCGCTGGTACATGCCGCGGCCCAAGAAATAAATGGTTGAGCCACGTATAAGCGTGTTGTCGACATCAAAGAAGGCCGCTCGTTTACCTGTGAGTGCCATGTCACTACCTTACCGATAGACGGGGTTTAGGAACGCTTTATGCTTTACCAATGAGTTCAACAGTGCATGTGCTCCGCCACGGAGAAGTCCATAATCCTGACAAGATTTTGTATGGTCGCCAATCCGGTTGGAGATTATCTGATCGAGGACAAGAGATGGCTCGCACAATTGCTGAGTGGTCTAAGACTCTTGATTTAGGCGCGCTTCATGTTTCACCCTTGCAACGCGCTCAAGAAACAGCTGCTCCTATTGCCGCTGCCCACAACATTTCTATTACTACTGATGAACGTCTCATTGAGGCCGCAAATATTTTTGAAGGAAAACCATTCGGTGTCGGTGATGGCGTCTTGCGCCATCCTGCAGCATGGAAGCACTTATGGAATCCATGGAAGCCATCATGGGGTGAGCCCTACGATAAACAAATCACTCGCATGCTTGCAGCAATCTTTGCAGCTCGGGATGCAGCCAATGGGAAAGACGCAATCTGCGTTTCACACCAGTTACCGATCTGGATTTTGAGAAGTGCGATTACAAATCGTCGGCTATTACACGATCCTCGCAAACGCGAGTGCACACTTGCATCTGTCACCAGTGTTCACTTTGATGATGAGGGATTTATTTCAGGTCTAACCTATTCTGAGCCAGCACGTCACCTATTGCCTGAAAATAAGTAATGAAGAAATTTTCACTCCTGATTGCATTAGCAATTGCACTGACCGGGTGTAGCGGGGGCGGAACATCTTCGGCTGAAGAAAGTTTTGTCTCAGGAGATGGATCAATAACATTCATAAAGATTGAAGATAGAAAAATTGCTCCAGCAATCACTGGATTAACTCTGTCTGGTACTAATTACACATACACAAAAGACAAGGTTGCCGTTGTTAACGTATGGGCATCCTGGTGTTCACCGTGTCGGGCTGAGGCACCAATACTTGTTTCATTGGCAAACAAATATACAAATGTTGCGTTTATTGGAATCTTAACCCGTGATAATCCTGCAAACGCCGAAGCGTTTGAACGTCGATTTAAAATCCCTTATCCAACAGTTATTGATGACTCCATCTTGATTGGATTTAAGGGTTCATTGCCGGCAAATGCCATCCCATCGACGGTAATTCTGGATAGGCAAGGACGTGTAGCCGCACGCATTTCAGGCGTGGTTACCGTTGCTTCGCTGACCAAGCTGATTGAAAGGGTGAGCGCCGAATGAAAGAGTTCTTTGTAGAGCAGATATTTTCGGGTGTTCTTGTAGCAGCATTTCCTTTCGCATTTATCGCAGGAATTGTTTCTTTCTTGTCACCATGTGTTTTGCCATTGGTGCCTGGTTATCTTTCATTTGCCGCTGGATTTTCAGTAAGCAGAGGCAAAGTCTTTTTAGGCTCACTTTTATTCGTTCTAGGCTTTAGCGCGGTTTTTGTTTCATACGGCGCAGTCTTTGGTGGTTTGGGAAATCAACTTTCTGCCAACGAAGAAATAATCTCTAGAATTCTTGGCGTAATAACAATTTTCTTAGGATTTATTTTCTACGGACGTTTTCCTTTTTCACCAACTATTCGACCAAAGATGCGAACAACCGGTGGACTGCTAGGTGCACCTTTACTTGGTGTGTTGTTCGGAATTGGATGGACACCATGCATTGGACCGGCATTAGCCGCGGTACAGACTCTGGCATTCCAAGAATCAAGTGCGGTGCGGGGAGCGGTGCTTTCCTTTGGTTACTGCCTAGGTCTAGGACTTCCCTTTATCCTTTCAGGATTATCTCTAGATAAATCTGCCAAGTTGCGTTCAATTATTTACCGCAGAGGCGATCTCATTTCAAAAATCGGTGGAATCTTCTTGATTACAATCGGCGTCCTTCAGGTTCTTGGTTTCTGGAACCAGCTTTTAAATTCAATGCGTTCACTAATCTCTGATTTCATTCCGGTGATTTGATGAGTCAACAAACCGAGCTTCCAGAGCTAGATAGTGTTGGTGTTTTGCGTTATGCATGGCGCCAATTAACGAGCATGCGCACGGCGTTAATTCTTTTGTTACTGCTCGGAGTTGCCTCTATTCCTGGCTCTTTGGCGCCTCAACGCACTCAAAATCCAATACAAGTAGGTCAGTACTTTAAGGATTCGCCAGAGCTTGCGCGCTGGATGGATCGTTTTTATCTATTTGACGTCTACGGTTCACCCTGGTTTAGCGCCATCTATATCCTCTTATTCATCTCTTTAATTGGCTGTGTATTGCCTCGAACAATTGAGCATTTTCATGCCGCGCGCGCTTTTCCGCCCGCAACACCTAAGAACTTGTCGCGAATGGAACATCATTCAACATGGATAGCTAATGGAACAGAGTTAGATGCGGCTCGCGCATGGTTTAAGTCAAAGCATTTTCGAGTCTTAGAAAAAGATGTATCTATTTCGGCCGAAAAGGGCTTTACGCGAGAAACTGGAAACCTATTTTTCCACTTAGCACTCATCCTTGTTTTGTTAGGAATTAGTTTTAGTTCACTGTTTGGCATGCGTGGTGAAGCAATCATTAATGTTGGTGAAAGATTTGTTAATACACCAACTAGTTATGACACATTGACTTATGGAAAATTGTATAAAGATGCAAATCTGCCAGCTTTTATGTTGACTACAGATAAATTTGTTGCACAATACAACTTGAAAACTAGTGCACCAGAGGATTACACCTTAGATGTTTCACTACTTCGCGAGGACTCTTCAGTTGTAGAGAAGAAAGTTATTAAGGTTAATAGCCCACTGACAATTGGGAGTACGCGAATTTATTTACAAGCTAATGGATACTCACCTGTTGTAACTGTTAGAGATTCCAAGGGTGATGTTGCTTTCCAAGGCCCTGTCCCGTTCTTGCCACAAGATTTAAATCTTCGATCAATCGGTGCGATCAAAGTTCCAGATGCAGTCCCACAGATTGGATTTGTTGGATCTTTTGTTCCGACATATGTTCGTGATGCAAATGGCGGGGGCGCATTGAGTGCTTTCCCTAAGGCGCTAGATCCACGGTTGTTGTTGGCAGCATGGGCTGGTGATCTTGGATTGGACTCTGGTGTTCCTCAATCTGTGTACAGAATCGATACCTCAAAGATGCTGCAAGTCGGTCTTAAATCTCTGAAGCCAGGGGAAACCTTTGAGTATCCAGGCGGATCAATCAGATTTGAAGGCTATCTCCAATGGGTCAACCTTAACTTCGTTGCAGATCCTGGAAAGAAGTTCGCATTGCTGGGCGGTATCGTTGCCATCCTTGGATTGCTCGCTTCACTATTTACGCGCAGACGTCGTATTTGGATTCGAGTTGAGTCACAAGTAGAAGTTGCTGGATTAGCCAAAAATGGTGCACCAGGGCTAGATGTTGAAATGGAACAGTTTGTTCGGATGCTAAAGGGAGAGAAATAGATGTCACGTTCGTGGGCTTTTGCTTCAAACTATTTCATTTACTCCGCCATGGCTGTTTACACATTGTCATTTTTAGCTCATGCAATAGAGACAGCATGGGCGGTAAAAGTCCCCAATGACACTACAAAAACCCTGGATTACAAGCGCACCGAAAAAGTGGCACGCATCGCTACAGCGATGATGGTTTTAGGTTTCATTCTTTTGTTTGCAGGTGTAATTGCTCGTGGAATTTCAGCAGGTCGCGTGCCGTGGGGAAACATGTATGAGTTTTCAATTACAGGTGCACTTGCATTTACTGGCGCATATCTTGGTGCGCTCCGTAAATATGATCTACGTTGGTTAGGCCTACTTGTTTCGATTTCAGTATTGCTAACTATTGGTACCGCTGTAACTGTTTTGTATGTGCCAAGTGCACCATTAGTACCGGCGCTAAAGTCACCATGGTTAGTTATTCACGTTTCTACTGCAATTATTTCAGGTGGCGTGTTCTTGTTAGCAAATGTAATTGCAGCAGCTTATCTGTATCTAGATAAAATGGAAACAAAAGGTGAGCGAACAGCCTGGGCCAAGCGACTTCCTTCATTAGAAGTTCTGGATCAACTCTCGTATCGACTAGTCGCATTTGTATTTCCATTGTGGACTTTTTCAGTTATTGCAGGAGCAATTTGGGCTGAGAGCGCTTGGGGTCGTTATTGGGGTTGGGATCCAAAAGAGACATGGGCATTCATTACTTGGGTTGCCTATGCAGCGTATTTACATGCTCGTGTAACTATTGGTTGGCGTGGACGCAGAGCTGCATGGCTATGTTTATTTGCAGGTTCTACATTCTTGTTTAACTATGTGTACGTCAATATCTGGGGAAGTGGAAAGCACACCTACTCAGGCCTTTAAAGCTTTCCCAAGAAATCTGGATCATCATCTGGCGGCAAGATGCGTCGCTTAGGAGCCTTGCCACCCTTTGGTTTATTTCTTCCAGCAATTAAATATGCAATGGGACCAATTGCAAGTGCCTGTGGGCCAAGAATAATAATTAAAAGTAGCCAGCCCCATTTTGGAAGAGTCTTAATCTGGGATTCATCAGTTCGTGCGCAATCGATTAACGCATAAATTGTTAACCCAAAGACCAAGATGAGTGGAAGAATCCGTGACATGAATTTAGTGTATCGCTAAGGCGACGGCAAAAACTATTGAAAACATCAGTTGAAGCTTGCCAGTTCGGCCTAAAACAGGAACTAATTCCATTCCAGAAGCACCGCTGAGAACTTGCCTTGAAATCGAGAGGCTCATTGGAAGTAGCAACAAAGTTAGAAGTGCTGTAGGTATCAAAGTTGCAATTGCTGCGATGTGTGCAGTAGCCAAGAGTGCAACGTACATGTACCGCGCTTTGGTGTCACCGATACGCACAGCAACCGTCAATTTTCCGGCTAACTCATCCTTAGGTCTATCCCGGAGATTGTTAATCGCAAGAATCGCACAGGACAGGACACCCATCGGAATTGAAACAATAAAACTCAAGGGAGTTATTGTTTCAGTCTGGACATAAAAAGTACCAACAGTCGCAATTACTCCGAAGAAAATGAAGACAGATATATCACCAAGGCCTTTGTAGCCGTATGGATTTTTTCCTCCGGTGTATCCCCACGCAGCAGCAATAGCGATAGCCCCAATAATTATGAGAAAAGGTGAGGTCAAGAAAGCCAACCAAGCTCCGGCGATGCATGCAATTGCAAAAGAGATTAAGGCGGCACCCTTAACCGACTGTGAAGTTGCTACTCCGCTGGCAACTAAACGAATCGGGCCAACACGATCATCATCGGTACCCCTGATCCCATCGCTGTAATCATTGGCGAAGTTGACCCCTATCTGAAGCCATATTCCCACATTGAGAGCAAGTGTTGCCCGAAACCAATTGAAATCTGAACCCGCTAAAGCAGAAGCAACGACAACTGGCGCAATCGCTGCTGGCAGAGTTCGGGGACGTGCACCCAGTACCCACTTATTCATGTGCAATACCTTTCGCCAAACTCTTTCGATCGATCTTGCCAATACCCAGCAATGGTAACGATGTCATGCGATGTATGCCTTTTGGTTTTGCAAAACCACCAAGATCTCTTTCAAGATGTGTAGCAATTTGATCATCGCTAATCGTTCCAACAACTGCAAGTTGTAAGCTCTGTCCCCACTGAGGATCTTCAACAGCAAAGGCGGCAAATTGAGTATCTGGAAATGCAAGGCTGAGCGAATTTTCAACAGCGTCAAGGGAAAGATTTTCTCCACCGGAGATAATGACATCGTCAGATCTTCCAATAACAACTAGATGATCATTGTCGTATTCACCTAGATCATTTGTTTCAAACCATTCGTCGTTGACCGCAATAGAGGATGCAAG
The DNA here is from genome assembly GCF_040402275.1 of Candidatus Planktophila sp. Taxonomy (GTDB): domain Bacteria; phylum Actinomycetota; class Actinomycetes; order Nanopelagicales; family Nanopelagicaceae; genus Planktophila. The sequence continues at coordinate 77,846 of NZ_JBBAMW010000003.1, forward strand.
AACTGGACCTTTGATACAAATTTTGCCACTTCGAATTTCAATCTCCACGCCATCAAGTGCCGTGCCGTCATAAACACATCCACCGCATGTTTCAGTCATTCCATATGTTGTAATGACTTTGATTCCTGCCAACTCGGCTTGATTACGCAATGCTTGAGATAGCGCAGCACCGCCAACTAAAACTGCCTTGGCTGATTTAAGGTGGCTTAGTAAACGTTGGTCACCATTTAGCGCACGGAATAATTGTGTTGGAACAATTGCGGTGTAGTCAGCTTTTGGGTAGTCACCCTCAAAATCACGCAGATCAATTGGTGTTGTTCCTAGTTCCATTGAGCGCACAATTACATTTACCGCAGCGATGTGAGTCAGCGGAAGTAATAGTGACCAAGTTTGGCCAGATTGCGCACCAATAAATTTATTGGAAGCTCGCGCAGATGAAATTAGGGCAGTTGAACTCAGTAACACTTCTTTGGACGCGCCAGTTGATCCTGATGTTCCGATCGCAACTGCGGCATCGTGTGGTGCGTATTCTGATGAGATCTCGCCGAAACCAAGGGTGGGGCCATCGCCCACGAGCGCTGCTGTGATTTCTCTCGCTAGTTGGGAGATTTCGCATGCAGGGCTGACCCGCAGAATCTTTCGTTGTGACGAGGTATCCATTGCCACCGTAGGCTATCGCTAGCAACGACGATGGAGGAAATGTGAGCAAGCCGATCAAGCGAGAATTTGGTAGCCGAGAGATTCCACAATGGGTCACAGCACCCGGCGGAGAAGATTTCGTAGATATCAAATATCAAATGGGCGATGGCATCGCCAAGATTACGATCAACCGTCCGCAGGTTCGTAATGCATTTCGTCCTCAAACTATTATTGAATTGATGGAAGCATTTAATTTAGCGCGCGATAATGAAGAAGTCGGCGTGATCATCCTTACTGGTGAAGGCACAGAAGCTTTTTGTTCTGGCGGAGACATCAGTGTTCGTGGAGATGATGGATACCTTGGCGATGACAAGTTAGCTAAAAAGGGAATCGGTCGCCTGAATGTTCTAGATCTTCAGGTGCAGATCCGTCGCACACCAAAGCCAATTGTTGCAATGGTTGCTGGTTGGGCAATCGGTGGCGGACATGTGTTACATGTTGTCTGCGATTTAACAATTGCTGCTGATAATGCAAAGTTTGGTCAGACTGGGCCAATGGTTGGTTCTTTTGATGGTGGATATGGCGCTGGATTATTAGCAGCACATGTTGGTCAAAAGAAGGCTCGCGAAATTTGGTTTATGACACGCGAATACGATGCACAAGAAGCTTTGGATATGGGGCTTGTGAATACAGTTGTCCCAATTGCTGAATTAGAAGCTGAAACTGTTTCTTGGTGCCGAGAGATGCTTCGCAACTCTCCAATGGCGCTGCGTTTGCTGAAAGCTAGTTTGAACGCTGCAACTGATGGTTTGGCAGGAGTGCAACAACTTGCTGGAGATGCAACCTTGTTGTTCTACATGACAGAAGAGGGCCAAGAAGGTCGGGATGCTTACAAAGAAAAGCGCGCTCCTGATTTTGGAAAGTTTCCAAAGCGCCCATAATCCATGGATCAATTGCTTCTAGAGACATTGCGTGTAGTTGCGCTGCCAATGAAAACTAATTTTCGTGGCGTTACTGTTCGTGAAGTCGCTTTAATTCAAGGCGAGTATGGCTGGGGTGAATTCTCACCATTTCTTGAGTATGACGATGCTGAATCAGCACCATGGTTAGCCTGTGCAATTGAAGCGGCAACCCAGCCAAAACCACAGCTATTTCGCAATGAGGTTGCCGTTAATGGAACGATCCCAGCGATAAACGATAAAGAAGAATTAGAAAGAGTGGTCAACTCTTTTCCCGGTGTCTCAACCTTTAAGGTGAAAGTTGGTACGAACACCCAAGAGGATGTTGCACGGATAAACACAATTAGATCTCTGCGACCATATGCAAAGATTCGTATTGATGCCAATGGTTTATTGAGCGTTGAGCAAGCAGTCTCGTTGTTGCACTTGGTGGGAGACATTGAATACATTGAACAACCCTGTGCAACAATCAACGAGCTGCGAGAATTAAAAAAGCGGATTGACGTCAAAATAGTTGGTGATGAAGTGCTGCGAAAAGTAAAAGACCCATTCACTATCGACCTAACTGGGGCTGTGGATTACTTGATGTTAAAGGTTCAGCCGCTTGGTGGTATCAAGCGTGCACATCAACTTGCACAACATCACAAATTACCTGTAGTAGTTTCAAGTGCGCTAGAAAGTGCTGTTGGCATTAGTTATGGTCTTACCTTGGCCGCATCATTTGAGGATATGAACTTTGATTGTGGCCTTGGCACAGGCTCACTTCTAGCAAAGAATGTTGCCCAATTGCCAATAGTTGATGGAAAAATCCAGATTAGTGATGTGGTTCCTAATCTTGACGGCTTAGATGTCAGTGCGGATCGCTTCGAATGGTGGAAGAATCGCATCATGAGAACCGCGGGGCTACTGAAGTGAACAACTCCACATCGCTAGCGCGTGTAGTTGTTCGCCAAATTATTGAAGCTGGGATTACCGATGTAGTTATTTCTCCTGGATCACGCAATGCGCCTTTGTCTTTGGCATTTTTTGAAGCATCACAAGAGGGCTTAATTAAGATTCATGTGCGTATTGACGAGCGGACAGCTGCCTTCTTTGCACTAGGAATCATCAAATCAACTGGTCGTCCAGTGGCTGTTGTGTGTACTAGCGGAACAGCCGTTGCTAATTACCACCCAGCAGTACTTGAAGCTAGCCACACAAACGCACCGCTCATGGTTTTAACGGCAGATCGCCCAGCGATGTTGCGTAAGACCGGTGCTAATCAAACAACAGAACAAGCACGAATTTTTGGAAAAGCTGTTCGTTACTTTGCAGATATTGATGGTCCCGTATACCCAATGGAGTTGCCACTAGATAGTTTGCGCACTGGGCCAATTCATTTGAATTTGCAGTTTGATGAGCCTTTATTGTCAGATGATTCTTCTGATTGGCTTTCACAGATTAATGTTGCTCCAAAAGAGTTTGTTCCACGAACCAAGCCCGGCACGCTTCGCTTGGTTGGCGCGCGAGGAGTTGTCGTAATTGGACACGATCGTGGTGGTTTAACAGTTGATGAAGTTACACAGTTCACAAAGGTACTAGGTTGGCCGGTAATTGCCGAAGATCCACTTTCTTTTCCTGATGCCATTGCACATGCATCTATTTTCTTAACATCACCAGAAATACGAAGTACGCTAATTCCACAATCTATTTTGGTAATAGGACGCACAACTTTGTCACGGTCTATTAATGCTTTTATTAAATCTAGCCCAATCACATATGTAGTAGATCAAAGACTTGCAACGGTGGATTCTGATCGTCAAGCAGATCGTAAATTTACAGAGTTACCGGATCTTCAAGGCGTTATCCAATCTGATGAGTGGATTGCAAAGTGGAACAAGGTTTCTGAGCGCGCCCAAAAACTGATCGGATCATTAGATGGATGGAGCGAAGCGCTTATTGCACGAACAATCGCGGCAACAATTCCAAATGGCACCGCCTTGTTTGTTTCTTCATCACGACCAATTCGAGATCTTGAAGGTTTTGCCCATCCACGAGGCGGTGTTCGCACATATGCAAACCGAGGGTTAGCTGGCATTGATGGAAACATTTCAACTGCGCTAGGTGTTGCCTATGGCCATAAGGCCACAATTGCAGTGCTGGGCGATCTTTCTTTCCTGCATGATTTAACGGGTTTAGTAAATAAGGAGGCAATTAACTGCCGCTTCATTGTTATCAATAATGACGGCGGGGGAATCTTTTCAACCCTTCCGCAACGCGGTGTAAATGGCTTTGAAACTGTTTTTGGAACACCCCATGGATTAAATCCAGCAGCAATTGCGCAAGCGATGGGTGTTGATGCAAAGCAAATTACAACCCTTAAAGAGTTAGAGGCAGAGATCAAGGTACCAATATCTGGTGTGAGCGTTGTTGTGTGCGATGTACCTGATCGTGAATCGAATGCAGATAATCTAAAGAAGATTGTGGAGGCACTAACCTCTATTTAAGGGCGCTTCGCATTGGTGCAAACTTTGCATATGTTTCAGCTAATTCAATCTTCGGATCTGAACCATCAACAATTCCGCATCCGGCAAAGATGCGAATAGTGTCGCCATTTATTTGACCACAACGAAGTGCAATTCCAAGTTCTCCGTCACCTGCTGCATCAATCCAACCAACAGGCCCCGCATATCGTCCACGAGACATTCCTTCAATCTCAGAGATTAATGCTGCGGCAATTGGTCTCGGAGTTCCGCACACAGCAGCTGTCGGGTGTAATTGCTCAAGAATTGTAAATGCATCTGTGTGAGCAAGTGTTTCAACTAGTGCACCAGTCACATCTGTTGCAAGGTGCATAACATTTGCAAGGTGTAAGACAAATGGGGACTCAGGAACATTTGTTGATGAACAAAATGGCTCTATTGCATCTGCAACTGATCGCACGGCGTATTCATGTTCTGCCAGATCCTTTGATGAACGAGCAAGAGATGCTGCTAACGCCAAATCTTTTGCATCATCACCAGTCTTGCTAATAGTTCCGGCCAAGACGCGTGAAGTAATCATTCCGCGTGATAAGCGAAGTAATAGTTCAGGAGTTGCTCCAACTAATCCTGAAATTGAGTACTTCCAAGTTGTTGGATATTCAACCGCTAGCTTGTTCAAGATGGCCCGCGAGTCAATGCTTTTATTGGACTTTATGGTGATATCTCTCGCTAAAACAACCTTGTCTAAATCCCCAGATTGAATTCGTGAAACCGCAGTTGCAACGCGGTTTTTCCAATCTAGATCTGACTGTGGTTTTTCATCCCAGGCCATATCTGCGTTAGAAACATGATCAGGTGTGGTTTTAAGTACCGGTTGAGGATCTGAACCGATCCATGTAATCCAAGACTTATCGCCTTTAGAACCAACAACTACCTGTGGGATAACAAGAACGGAAACATCATCAGGTGAAAAAGAAAAAGAGGTAAACAAAATTGGGCCAGTTCCGCTGCCGTGCACAGTATTTGTGACTGCTAACTTTTCTAGCTGCTTCTGCCACCAGTGACGTGCATCTGCAAATCTATGCGGACCACTAACTGTTGTAGTGGCATAAGTGCCCCAACCAACTAAACCATCACCACTTCGAACCCAGGCAACAGGATTTGAATCTGGTAGTAATTCCAGCAACGGTAAATGCTCGCCAAGGCGAGTTGTGGTTACAGGAGTGAGTTGTGGCATTGCTATGAATTTTTGCGGTTAACAACTCGCCAAATAGCAGGCAGCGAAGTTCCAGCAATTGCAATCTTTAAAGCTTCACCAACAATAAATGGAGTCAGCCCTGCATTAATCGTCCAGCTCCAACTTTGGCCTGTGTATTGCTGTAACCACACAAGACCAAATGAGAAAGTAGTAACAGTTCCAATTAACATCGAAGGAAGAGCTGTTAAGAATTTTTGATCTAAGCGAAAACGTGCAAGCTGACCCAATACAAAGGTTGCAACCAACATTCCGATTAAGTACCCACCTGTCGCTCCAACAATGCGATCTAGTCCATGGCCACTATTTGCAAATACTGGTGCACCTGCAATTCCAGCCAGGATATAGATAGCAAAAGTTGTGAATCCTAAGGTTGATCCGTATGCAGTTCCAAGAATCAAGACACCCAATGTTTGACCTGTAACAGGAACTGGTGATCCCGGAACTGGAATCGCAATTTGTGCCAATACTGCTAAGCCAAGAACTCCACTAACAACGAGAACAGCGTTTGAAAGAGCCGTTGATCGGGGGATCAGTGAAGTGCGAAGCGATGTAGCAGAGAGCGACATGGGGAGCCTTTCGATGTACCTAAGTTGTGGATGAGCCTACTTCAAGGGAGAATGAGCCTATGTCACGCGCTAATTTGAACAAGGATCCCGATGAGGTCGCGGCAATGTTTGATGGGGTCGCTAAGCGCTATGACCTGGTCAACGATCTTTTGAGTCTGGGCCGCACCAAGGCCTGGCGCAAAGCGGCGACAAAGATCATCGCCCCACAGCCCGGAATGGTGATTTTAGATCTTGCAGCAGGGCCTGGCTCCTCTTCAGAACCTCTTTTTAAGGCCGGGGCAACCGTCTTTGCCACCGATTTCAGCGAGGGAATGCTGGCTCAGGGCCGAAAAGCTCGTCCATACCTGAACTTCTCCAAGGCCGATGCCCTGAATCTGCCCTTTGAGGCGGATAGATTTGATGTGGTCACTATTTCTTATGGCCTGCGAAATACAGCTGATTTCGATAAGGCCCTTGCTGAGGCTCGTCGAGTAACCAAGCCAGGTGGGCGAATGGTGGTTGTTGAGTTCAGCCATCCCACGTGGCGCCCCTTTCGTACCATCTATACGGAGTACCTCATGCGCCTCCTACCCGCGATCGCCACAAAGACCGCCTCGAACCCAGATGCCTATATCTACCTAGCTGAATCGATCAGGGCGTGGCCAGATCAAGATGGCCTAGCAGCCCGTATGGAAAAAGCTGGTTGGAGCCAGGTCACCTGGAAAAATCTGACTTTTGGGGTTGTTGCAGTTCACAGCGGGATAAAGGGCTAGCGGTCAGCGGCATAGGCCAATCGACCTTAGGATTTCGACCGTGATACCCACTTCAAACCCGTATGTACCGATTATGGTGATTGGGGCCATTGGTTTTGGCTTCGCCCTCTTTTCGGTTGTTGCTGGCGCGCTCGCAGGCCCAGCTCGGTACAACCGAGCAAAGCTCGACGCCTATGAATGTGGAATCGAACCATCTCCCCAAGCAGCAGAAGGTGGACGTTTTCCAGTCAAGTACTTCTTAACTGCGATGCTCTTCATCATCTTTGATATCGAAATAGTTTTTCTATACCCATGGGCGGTTTCATTTGATGCTCTTGGTTTGTTTGGTTTAGTGGAAATGGCAATTTTCATTGGAACTGTTTTTGTTGCATATGCATATGTGTGGCGCCGCGGCGGATTGGAATGGGATTAAACAATGGGTCTTGAAGAGAAAATCCCGAGTGGTTTCTTATTAACTACAGTTGAAAAACTTGCTGGATACATGCGCAAGAACTCATTGTGGCCGGCAACATTTGGTCTTGCATGTTGTGCAATTGAAATGATGGCTGTTGGTTCAGCTGCAAAGTATGACATTGCCCGTTTTGGTGGAGAAGTTTTTCGCGCCTCCCCACGTCAAGCAGATTTAATGATCGTTGCAGGTCGCGTTTCTAACAAGATGGCTCCTGTTCTTCGTCAGATTTATGATCAAATGTCAGCACCAAAGTGGGTACTTGCAATGGGTGCGTGTGCATCATCAGGTGGAATGTTTAATAACTACGCAATCGTTCAAGGCGTAGACCATATTGTTCCAGTTGATATTTACCTGCCTGGCTGCCCACCACGTCCAGAGATGTTGCTTGATGCAATTTTGAAATTACATGAACAAATCAATGAGACAAAGCTTGGTGCAAACCGCGCTCAAATCATCAAGGAAGTTGAACTTGCTGCAATGAACGCGAAGCCAACTCACGAGATGAAGGGCTTGCTTGCGTAATGACTGATGGAATGTTTGGCGCAAAAGGCACTGGCGATACTTCTGGCTACGGTGGTTTAGTTCGTAAAGCTAGTACTGCAGGCTCTTCCGAGCGTCCATACGGTGGTTATTTTGATGATGTTGCCGACGATCTAGAACGTGCCTACCCAGGGTTTTCTGATGCAATCGAGCGCGTTGTTGTTGATCGTGGGGAAATAACTCTTCACGTGAAGCGTGAAAAGCTGGTTGAAGTTGCTTTGATTTTGCGTGACACGTTGAAGTTTGAAATGTGCATGGGCGTTAATGGTGTGCACTACCCAGAGCAAACTGGCCGCGAATTACATGCTGTTTACCCATTGCTTTCAATGACAAAGAATCAGCGAATTCGCCTCGAAGTTTCAGTTGCAGATGGCGACGCACACATCCCGTCATTGGTAGAAGTGTGGGCCGGCAACAATTGGCACGAGCGCGAAACTTTTGACATGTTTGGAATCATCTTTGATGGCCACCCAGGACTGACGCGCATCTTGATGCCAGATGACTGGGAAGGTCACCCACAACGCAAAGATTACGCACTCGGTGGAATTGCAGTTGAGTACAAGGGTGCAACCACACCACCTCCTAGTGAAAGAAGGAGCTACAAGTGACAACATTTGATCCATACGCTCCTTCGCGTGATACAACTGAAGGAAAAGTTTTCTCTGTTACAGGTGGAGATTGGGACGCGCTAGTTCAAGATATTGGCGCAACCAAGGAAGAGCGTGTTGTTGTAAACATGGGTCCTCAGCACCCTTCAACACACGGTGTGCTTCGCTTGGTGCTAGAGCTTGAAGGCGAAACAGTCACAGAAGCACGTTGCGGAATTGGATATCTACACACAGGTATTGAAAAGAACATGGAGTACCGCAATTGGACTCAGGGAACAACATTTGTCACTCGAATGGATTACCTAGGACCTCTGCACAACGAGACTGCTTATTGCTTAGCGATTGAAAAGCTTTTGGGAATTACAGATGATGTTCCAGAGCGTGCTTCAGTTATTCGAGTAATGATGATGGAGCTCAACCGTATTTCTTCACACATGGTTGCACTTGGCACAGGAGCCCTTGAATTAGGCGCTATGGGCCCTATGTTCTTTGCTTTCCGTGATCGTGAAACTGTTCTTGAAATCTTCGAAATGATCACCGGCTTGCGCATGAATATGGCCTACATCCGTCCAGGTGGAGTTCAGCAAGATCTTCCAGAGGGTGCTCTTACCAAGATCCGCGATGGCGTAAAGCTGATGCGCAAAAACTTTAAAGACAATGCAACTTTGCTTATTGGTAACTCAATTTGGATGAAGCGCACACAAGGCATTGGTTATCTAGATCTTGCTGGTTGCACAACACTTGGTATTACTGGTCCAGTTCTTCGTTCAACTGGAATGCCCTGGGATCTTCGTAAGGTGCAACCATATTGTGGTTATGAAAACTATAACTTTGATGTTGTCACTGCAGATACTTGCGATGTGTATGGCCGCTTCTTAATTCGTATGAATGAATTAGAACAATCACTTCGTATCATCGAGCAATGTGTCGTTAAGTTAGAAAAGCTTGAAGGTGCACCAGTCATGGTTGCAGACAAGAAGATCGCTTGGCCAGCACAACTTGCAATGGGTGGCGATGGACTTGGTAACTCACTCGATCACATCCGCCAGATTATGGGGACATCGATGGAGTCTTTGATTCACCACTTCAAACTTGTTACAGAAGGTTTCCATGTTCCTGCAGGTCAGGCATATGTTGCGATCGAATCTCCACGCGGAGAGCTTGGTGCTTCAGTTGTTTCTGATGGTGGAACTCGGCCTTATCGCGTTCACTTCCGGGAACCGTCATTTAATAATTTACAAGCAACAGCTGCAATGAGTGAAGGTGGCATGGTTGCCGACATCATCGGTGCGGTTGCATCAATTGATCCAGTTATGGGAGGGGTTGATCGCTAATGGCATATTCAGATGAAGATTTCCAGATTATGGATTCAATTATTAAGCGCTACCCACGCCCTCGTTCAGCGATCATGCCTTTGTTGCATTACGTGCAATCAAAAGCAGGTTATGTAACTAATGAAGGTATTGAAGTTATTGCCAAGGTTCTACAACTAGAGGCTGCTGAAGTCACTGCTGTGTCTACCTTTTATACCCAATACAAGCCAACACCGGTAGGCGAGTACCACGTAGGTGTCTGCACAAATACTTTGTGCGCCGTTATGGGTGGGGATGCAATCTTTGCTTCGCTCAAGGATCACCTGGGTATTGGAAACGATGAAGTCACTGCCGATGGCAAAGTTTCACTAGAGCACATTGAGTGCAACGCAGCTTGTGATTACGCACCTGTTGTAATGGCTAACTGGGAATTTTACGACAACCAAACTGTTGAGTCTGCAAAAGATCTAGTTGATTCAATGCGTGCAGGTAATCCAAAGCCACCAACCAGAGGACCAAACAAGCTGGTTACATGGAAAGAAGCTTCTGCTGTTCTAGCAGGATTAAATGATGGACTTGCACATGAAGGTGTTCAAGCCGGAGAGCCAACTTTGCTTGGCTTGAAACTTTCGAAAGAGGGCAAATAATGACAAAGCTAGCACCAGTGCTTTCTGCACATTGGGATGAAAAGGATTCATTTACTTTAGAAGGCTATAAGCGCCATGGTGGATACACAGCATCTGCAAAAGCACTTGCGATGGATCCAGATGCAGTCATTCAGCTTGTTAAGGATTCAGGACTTCGTGGTCGTGGTGGCGCAGGCTTTCCAACCGGAATGAAGTGGGGATTTATTCCTCAAGGCGATAACAAGGATCACTATCTTGTTGTTAACGCAGATGAATCAGAGCCAGGAACCTGTAAAGACACACCATTATTGATGGCTAACCCACATGTTTTAATTGAAGGTTGCATCATCGCTTGCCATGCAATTCGCGCAAAGCATGCATTTATTTATATCCGTGGTGAAGTAACTCATGTTGTTCGTCGAGTTAATCAAGCAATTGAAGATGCCTACGCTGCAGGAATTCTTGGCAACGGAATCGATGTAGTTCTACACATTGGCGCCGGTGCATATATCTGTGGTGAAGAGACAGCGCTGCTTGATTCACTAGAAGGATTCCGTGGGCAGCCTCGTTTGCGTCCACCATTTCCTGCAATTGCAGGCCTTTATGCACGTCCAACAGTTGTAAATAACGTTGAATCAATCGCATCTGTGCCAGCAATTATTAAGAATGGCGCTGAGTGGTATCAATCAATGGGAACTGAAAAGAGCAAGGGAACAACTCTTTACTCCTTGTCAGGCCACGTTGTTAACCCAGGACAGTTTGAAGCACCACTAGGAATCACACTTCGCGAAATTCTTGATCTAGCTGGGGGAGTTCGCCCAGGACACAAGTTGAAGTTCTGGACACCTGGCGGATCATCAACACCTTTGTTTACTGATGCACACCTTGATACTCCGCTGGATTACGAAGGTGTTGCAGCAGCAGGATCAATGCTTGGAACAAAAGCGTTACAAATATTTGATGAGACAACATGTGTTGTTCGCGCAGTATTGCGATGGACAGAGTTTTACAAGCACGAGTCATGTGGAAAGTGCACACCATGTCGTGAAGGCACCTGGTGGTTAGTACAAATCCTACGTGATCTAGAGGCGGGTAAGGGAACTGAAGCAGATCTAGCTAAGTTGCTTGATCTCTGCGACAACATCATGGGCCGCTCATTCTGCGCACTCGGTGATGGTGCAACTAGTCCAATTACATCTTCGATTAAGTACTTCCGTGATGAATACATCGCGCACTTAACACATGGTGGATGTCCTTTTGATCCAGTTGCCTCAACGCTATTTGCTGGAGCTGGTGCATAAATGACAACAGAAGTAGTGGACATGATCACCGTCGTAATCGACGGTTTCGAAGTCACTGTTCCTAAGGGCACATTAGTTATTCGCGCAGCAGAACAACTTGGAATTCAGATTCCACGCTTCTGCGATCACCCACTACTTGAGCCAGTCGGAGCATGTCGTCAGTGCTTAGTTGATATCGAAATTAATGGTCGCGCTTTTCCAAAGCCACAGGCTTCTTGCACAATTCCTGTTGAGCCAGGAATGATTGTTAAAACACAATTAACTTCTACTGTGGCCGAAAAAGCACAGCGCGGTGTCATGGAGCTTTTGCTTGTTAATCACCCGCTTGATTGCCCAGTGTGCGACAAGGGTGGTGAGTGCCCATTGCAGAACCAAGCAATGAGCACAGGAGAAGGATCAAGTCGTTTTGAGGGCGTAAAGCGCGTATTTGAAAAGCCAATCAACATTTCTTCACAGGTATTGCTCGATCGTGAGCGTTGCGTTTTGTGTGCTCGTTGCACACGTTTTTCTGAGCAAATTGCTAGTGATCCATTCATTACTTTGAATGAGCGCGGTGCATTGCAGCAAGTTGGAATCTACGAGAACAAGCCCTTTGAATCATATTTCTCAGGCAACACTGTTCAGATTTGTCCAGTAGGTGCGTTAACTGGTGCGGCATACCGATTCCGTGCTCGTCCATTCGATTTAGTATCAACTCCATCTGCATGTGAGCACTGCGCATCAGGTTGCGATATGCGTACCGATGTTCGCCGCGGAAAAACTTTGCGTCGACTTGCAGGCGATGATGCATCAGTTAATGAAGAGTGGAACTGCGATAAGGGACGCTGGGCATTTAAGTATGTAACAGCGGTAGATCGCCTCAAGGTTCCGCAGATTCGAAACGCTGAAGGCGTTCTTGAAGAAGCCTCATGGCCTGAAGCGTTGGCAGTTGCTGCAGCAGGATTGAAGGCAGCAAAATCGGCTGTTCTTGTGGGTGGTCGTGCAACATATGAAGATGCATACGGCTATAGCAAGTTTGCTCGCGTTGCACTTGGCACTAACGATATTGATTTCCGCTCACGTGTTTCATCAGATGAAGAACGTGAGTTCCTGGCAGCACGAGTAGTTGGATCAACAACTACCTATCGCGACATCGATAAGGCTGATCAAGTTCTACTTGTTGGTTTTGAGCCGGAAGAAGAATCACCAATTGTTTTCTTGCGTATTAACAAGCAATTCCGCAAGCGTGCATTGAAGGTAGTTTCAATCGGTTCTAAGGAATCTATTGCAGTGGACAAGCTGAAGGCCGAGTTTGTAAAGGTTGCACCAGGACAAGAATCAGCAGCAATTGCGGCGCAATCATTAACAAACAAATCTGTCATTCTTGTTGGGGAACGAGCTGCTGAAAGTGCTGGTGCATTGAGCGCCGTTGCAGCACTTGCCGATTCAACTGGTGCAAAGCTTGCTTGGATTCCACGTCGCGCAGGTGAGCGTGGGGCACTTGAAGCTGGCGCAATTGGCAACCTGTTGCCAGGTGGGCGTCCAGTAACAGATGCGGCGGCCCGCGTGGACATCGCAGCGCTTTGGAACACAGAATCAATTCCATCTGAAATAGGTCGCAGCACTTCACAGATTATTGAAGCTGTTAATGCCGGACAGATTGGCGGGCTAATTGTTGGTGGTGTTGATCCACTAGATGGTGATAACAGCCAGGCAACTTTGGCAGCACTTGATAAGGTTTTTGTCGTTTCACTTGAAATTGCCCCAAGTGCGGTCACAGAGCGAGCCAATGTTGTTCTGCCAGTTGCTGCTATTACTGAAAAGTCTGGTTCATTCCTTAACTGGGAAGGCCGCCCCCGTTCTTTTGATACAGCGGTGAGCGATTCCTTAAATCGTAGTGATCTTCGAATCCTTTCGATGATCGCTGAAGAAATGGGAATTTCACTTAACTTAGGAACTGTCACCGCGGCTATCAAGGAAATTGCTTCAATAGGCAAATGGGATGGCGTTCGAGTTTCACTTAACAAAGTTAACTCTTCAGCACAGCCTGCACTTAATGCCGATCAAGCACTCATTACTTCATGGCGTCGCTTATTAGATCTTGGCACTTTGCAGCAAGGTGAAGAGAACCTTGCAGGAACAGCACGTCGCACGGTTGCAGTTATTTCTCCTAAACGAGCACAAGCGATGGGTGTTGTGGATGGAGATCGAGTAAAGATTTCAACTAATCAAGGATCAGTAACGCTTTCTGCTCTAGTTGAAAACATTCATGATGATGCAGTATGGGCGCCACGTAATTCACGCGGATCTCAATTGTTGGTAAATCTAGGCGTTGCACATGGCGCAGTAGTTACGGTGGTGAAGGCATGACAAATGCACAACTCATTGCATCAGATCCAGGGTGGTTAATCGTAGTAAAAGCATTAGTCGTTTTTGCTATCTGTGTATTGCTAACGCTTATGTCTGTGTGGGGAGAGCGCCGTGTTGTTGGCCGTATGCAGCAGCGTCCTGGCCCAAACCGTGTTGGACCCTTTGGATTAATTCAGGCAGTTGCCGATGGAGTTAAGCTGGCCCTTAAAGAAGACATCATTCCTACAGCTGCTGACAAGGTTGTATTTGTTTTGGCACCAATTATTAGTGCCACTACCTGCTTTATGTCCTTTGCTGTAATTCCAATTACTGGCGAGGTAACAATGTTTGGCCGCCAGACAGCCATGCAGCTCACTGATATTCCAGTTGGTGTTTTATACATTCTTGCAATTGCTTCTATCGGTGTTTACGGAATTGTGTTAGCGGGTTGGTCTTCAGGATCTACCTATCCATTACTTGGCGGACTTCGCTCAAGTGCTCAAGTAATTTCATATGAAATCGCAATGGGACTTTCATTAGTTGCCGTATTTATTTATGCCGGTTCAATGTCAACATCTGACATTGTGGCTGCGCAGTCAACATGGTGGTATGCAGTGGTCTTGTTCCCATCATTTGCAATTTTCGTAATTTCAATGGTTGGCGAAACAAACCGTGCCCCATTTGACCTTGCTGAAGCTGAAGGCGAATTAGTTGGTGGATTCCACACCGAATACTCATCACTTAAATTTGCACTCTTCTTCTTGGCTGAATATGTAAACATCATTGCCGTATCTGCTTTGGCTACAACATTGTTCCTTGGTGGTTACAAAGCTCCTCCAGGACTTGGATTTACTGAAAGCTGGCTTGGTGGCTGGTTCACAGCTATCTGGTTCTTCCTGAAGGTTCTTACATTCTTCTTTGTATTTGTGTGGCTGCGTGGAACCTTGCCACGTTTGCGATATGACCAATTCATGCAATTTGGTTGGAAGGTCTTAATTCCAGTCTCAATTTTATGGATCTTGGTCGTTGCCACACTTCGCGTTCTTTCATTGCAGAATGCACCACGAATCGTCGTGATTGCTTTTGCAAGCAGCGTCGTATTCATCATCATGGCGGTTAATTTGGGATTTGAAAGCTCCAAAAAGAAGAAAGAGCAAGCGATTGCTGATGGCGATAATAAAGCTGTACCAAAATTTGCTGTGCCTTCCTTGCCAATGGAAGTTTCAACTATCAATGTTTCACAGAAGGTAGGAGATAACCGTGAGTGAAAATCTAGAACCGTTAAAGTCAAAAGAGCTTGGCATCAACGATGTTGAATTCTACGAAGTAGAGCAGACCCCTGCCGTTGGCTTCCTTGGAAGCATGAAAGGGTTCTGGGTCACCTTCTCCACAATGTTTAAGAAGCCTTTGACCGTTGAATACCCTGAGGTTAAAGCACCAACAGAAGAGCGTTTCCATGGACGCCACCAACTCAATCGCCACCCAGATGGTTTGGAAAAGTGCATTGGGTGCGAACTGTGTGCGTGGGCATGTCCTGCTGATGCGATTTATGTTGAGGGTGAAACAAACACTGAAGAAAATCGCATGTCACCAGGAGAGCGATACGGCAAGGTCTATCAGATTAATTATCTTCGCTGCGTTTTCTGTGGTCTATGCATTGAAGCTTGTCCTACTCGCGCACTAACAATGACAAACGAGTACGAACTTGCAGATGACACTCGTGCCAAATTGATCTTTGAAAAACAAGATTTATTAGCCCCGCTTCGTCAAGGAATGTTGATGCCACCGCATCCGATGTATCCAGACATGACTGACACTAATTATTACAACGGGGATGTAAAGCAGGCGCACCCTTCTCAGGAGGGCAAGTAATTGTTGGAATTAGCCCTCGAGGTTGGACAAACCGCTAAACCAGAAGCTGTCATGTTCTGGATCCTTGGTCCACTAGCAGTCGTTGCATCTCTTGCAATGCTGCTCGTGAAGAAGGCGGTTCACTCTGCGATCTTGATGGCTTTTGTAATGATTATTTTGGCGGTTTTTTATATTGCCCAAGATGCCGCATTCTTAGGAATCGTTCAGATTGTTGTCTACACCGGCGCAGTGATGATGCTCTTTTTATTCATTTTGATGCTTGTTGGTGTTGATTCCTCTGATTCATTAACTGAAACAATTCGTGGACTCCGTCCAATTGCAATTACAGCAGCGGTTGGTTTCGGCGGCTTAATGGTTTCATTGTTAGGTCAAGCAACTATTGGTCGCCAGTCCGTTGGATTAGCACAAGCAAATGCTGATGGAAATGTTCAAGCGTTGGCTCAACTTTTATTTAGTACCTATGTCTGGCCATTTGAAGTTGTTTCTGCGCTACTAATTACTGCAGCTCTTGGAGCAATGGTCTTGGCCCATCACCAGCGCACAATTATCCGTCCAACGCAGCGTCAGCTTTCAATTGATCGCTTCCGCGGTGAATCTCTAGGTACAGCAGCAGGTCTGCCTAGCCCAGGTGTTTACGCACGACACAACGCAGTTGATGTTCCCGCCCTGCTTCCAGATGGAACGCCTGCCGCGGGCTCAGTCAATGCAACTCTTTCTGCGCGTGGAGACATGTTGGATTACAAGAAATTTGATCTTAGCGAAGTCAATACCAAGGTTGAGGAGGAGAAGTAATGGACGCCTCCAATTACCTTTACGTATCAGCACTCCTCTTTACTATTGGAGCGGTTGGAGTTGTTGTTCGCCGTAATGCAATCGTTGTGTTCATGTGTATTGAGCTAATGCTCAACGCAGCAAACCTTTCATTTGTAACTTTTTCACGCATCAACGGTGACCTCAATGGTCAGGTAATGGCATTCTTCACAATGGTCGTTGCAGCGTGTGAAGTTGTAGTTGGTTTAGCAATTATCGTCACGATTTATCGTTCACGTCGATCAGCATCTGTTGATGATGCGAGTTTGTTGAAGCGATAAAGATGACAACATCGACAAGCCTTGTCTATTTGATTGTGCTGCCATTAGCAGGAGCAGCGCTACTTCTTCTTGGTGGACGTCGCACAGACAAGTGGGGCCACCTACTTGCTACTGCGCTCTCAGCCTCATCATTTGGAGTTGGTCTATACGAACTTTCACAGATGCTTGGACGCTCAACCGAGGCTCGTCCAGTTTCACAAAAGCTTTTTGAGTGGATCAATGTTGGAACATTCAATGTTGACGCAGGCCTTTTATTAGATCAGCTCTCTATTTGTTTCGTTTTACTCATTACCGGCGTCGGAACTCTGATTCACATTTATTCAATTTCTTATATGTCGCACGATCATGATCGTCGTAGATTCTTTGCCTTTTTAAATTTGTTTATTGCAGCCATGTTGCTCTTGGTTTTGGGCGACAGCTACCTCAGCCTTTATGTTGGCTGGGAAGGCGTGGGACTTGCTTCCTATCTATTAATTGGTTTCTGGAATCACAAGCCTGCCTATGCCACAGCCTCTAAAAAGGCATTTGTTATGAACCGCGTTGGTGACATGGGATTGTCATTTGCAATCATGATCGCTTTTGCAACCATGGGCACAGTCTCATTTGCAGGGGTGGCAGAACAAGTAGAAAACACATCAGAGGCGGCATTAACAGGCATGGGAATCATGCTGTTAATTGCTGCGGCCGGAAAGTCTGCGCAATTCCCATTGCAAGCATGGCTTGGCGATGCGATGGCGGGTCCAACGCCTGTGTCAGCGCTGATTCACGCCGCGACAATGGTTACAGCAGGTGTCTATTTAATTACTCGTTCTAACTTCGTTTTTGATGCAGCACCGACTGCGCAACTATTAGTTGTAATCGTTGGTGCGATCACATTGATGTTTGGCGCACTGATTGGTACTGCAAAAGATGACATTAAAAAGGCACTTGCTGCCTCAACAATGTCTCAAATTGGCTACATGATCCTTGCAGCTGGCTTAGGCCCAGTTGGTTATGCCTTCGCAATCATGCACCTGCTCACACACGGATTCTTTAAAGCAGGAATGTTCCTTGGTGCAGGATCTGTTATGCATGGAATGAATGATGAAGTAAATATGCGCAAATACGGTGCGCTTAGTAAGTTTATGCCAATTACATTTGTGACCTTTGGTCTTGGGTATTTAGCAATCCTTGGTGTTC
>NZ_JBBAMW010000004.1:0-74256 GCF_040402275.1 Candidatus Planktophila sp.
AATCAAAGACAATGTCAAAGCTTCGTCACCCATCACGTAGTCAGGTACTGCGCGACTATCTAGATTAACCCCAGATTAAATTAATGTGGAGAAACAAAAAAGCCCTTACGCGTTTATCGCATAAGGGCTTTTTTGATATACAACTAGTTTTTAGATTCAATCAACTTTTCTGATTCATCCTGAATCTTTGCGGCAATTGGCCTTAGCTTTTCAGCATATTCCTTGCCGTGATGAGCGCAGAACATGAGTTCCCCACCGTTTAGAAGCACTGCACGGACATAAGCCTGGGCACCGCAACGATCGCAACGATCTAGGGCGTTAAGAGGTACTGATTCAAGCAAAAACTGTTCCGACATATCTCTCTCCGTTTCCGTGTTCTTCTCTACGAGTAGGATTCCACATATATTTATTCTCCGCTTGTTGTTTTTAATCTTTTTTGCATAATTAACACTTAATTAACGCTGAGAGTCGACAATTTCCACTATCTGAGATGTGTTCGGCGCGCTTACGCACAAAAAAGGGGTGAGGAAGATAATCTTTCGCCCCATGGCCGAGAAAGATGCAATTGCGACCCCTTCGCAAGATAGCTATACCGCAAAAGATTTAGCGGTTCTTGAAGGTCTAGATGCAGTTCGCAAACGCCCCGGAATGTATATCGGATCAACCGATTCACGCGGGCTCATGCACTGCCTATGGGAAATTATTGATAACTCTGTCGATGAAGCACTTGCTGGTCATTGCAAGAAAATTGAAATTAATCTTGAATCAGATGGTTCCGTTGAAGTCCATGATGATGGTCGCGGTATTCCTGTGGATAAGGAACAAAAGACTGGTTTAACTGGTGTTGAAGTTGTTCTTACAAAATTACACGCTGGTGGAAAATTTGGTGGCGGGTCATACGCCGCCTCAGGTGGACTGCACGGTGTGGGTGCATCTGTTGTGAACGCACTTGCTTCACGCCTTGATGCTGAAGTTGATCGCGATGGCAAGATTTACTGGATGTCATTCCAACGTGGAACTGCAGGTATTTTTGATGGCGATGGCCCCAAGGCACCCTTTGAACCAAAATCAGGTTTGCGAGTTATTGGAAAGATTTCATCTAAGGTAACTGGAACACGTATTAAATGGTGGAGTGATCGCCAGATCTTTTTGAAAGAAGCAGAGCTAGACCTAGAAGAAATCTACGCACGTGCTCGTCAAACATCATATTTAGTGCCTGGATTAACGCTGATTGTTAATGACAATCGCACTAAAACAAAGACAACTGAAACCTTCTTCCACAAGAGCGGCATTACTGAATACTGTAATTATTTGCAGCCAGATGAGGCTGTTGGCGATGTCATTCGTATCTACGGCACCGGTCACTACCAGGAAACAGTTCCTGTGTTAGATGACAAGGGCCATATGGTTTCTACTGAGGTAGAGCGCGATATGGAAGTTGATATCGCGATGAAGTGGGGCAATGGCTTTGAGACGACTCAGCGCTCATTTGTAAACATTATTGCTACACCTAAGGGTGGAACTCACGTACTGGGCTTTGAACGCTCACTTGTTAAGGTGATCAATGAAGCGTTGAGATCGACTAAAACTTTGGCTAACAAAGAGGCGGATGTCATCAAAGATGACATTCTTGAAGGTTTAACCGTCGTGATTACAGTTCGTATGTCTGAGCCACAGTTTGAAGGACAGACAAAGGAAGTTCTAGGAACTGCAGCAGCCACACGAATTGTTTCAGCCGTTGTTGCAGACAGGATGAAGGAGTACTTCAACACCACAAAGCGCATTGATAAGGCAAATGGTCGCCTTGTTCTTGAAAAGATTGCAGCAGCATCTCGCACACGTATTAGTGCTCGTGCTCACAAGGATCTGCAGCGTCGCAAGAACGCACTGGAATCTTCATCTCTTCCTACAAAGCTCTCAGATTGCCGCTCAGAGGATGTAACACGTACAGAGTTATTCATCGTAGAAGGTGACTCAGCACTTGGCACAACCAAGGCTGCGCGTAACAGCGAGTTCCAAGCGATCTTGCCTATTCGAGGCAAAATTCTTAATGTGCAAAAGGCATCGCTATCGCAGATGCTTGAAGATAAAGAGTGTGGATCAATTATTCAGGTAATTGGCGCAGGTTCTGGAAAGTCTTTTGAATTAGATGAAGCACGCTATGGCCGCATTATTTTGATGTCAGATGCTGACGTTGATGGCGCGCACATTCGTTGTTTGTTATTGACCCTGATGTATCGCTACATGCGCCCACTAATTGATTCAGGCCGGGTATTTGCTGCAATTCCACCTCTCCACCGCATTGAAGTAATGGGCGGGGGAGGCAAGAAGGGCGAATACATCTACACATATAGTGATGATGAGATGAAGAAGGTAACAGCAGATCTTAAAAAGACAGGCAAGCGCTGGAAGGAACCAATTCAGCGTTACAAAGGCCTGGGCGAGATGGATGCAGATCAGCTGCGGGAAACAACTATGGATCCAGATGCCCGTACGTTGCGTCGAATTACCGTTTCAGATGGCGCAGCGTCGGAGGCAATGTTTGAACTATTAATGGGTAGTGATGTTGCACCGCGCAAGGAATTTATTGCCAACGCTGAGATAGATCGTGAGCATATCGACGCTTAGTCAATAGAGACTAAGTCGAAGTACTCCTCTTTCCACAAATCCTCATCACCATCTGGTAACAAGATAACGCGCTCTGGTTTTAGCGCTTGCACAGCGCCTTCATCGTGAGAAACCATGATGACTGAACCTTGATACTCAGCAAGTGCGCCCAAAATTTCGGCGCGTGATGCTGGATCTAAGTTGTTCGTTGGCTCATCAAGAAGTAAAACATTGGCAGCAGAAACAACCAGAACAGCTAACGCTAAACGTGTTCGCTCTCCACCTGATAAAACTTTGACAGGTTTGTGAACATCATCGCCAACAAAAAGGAATGAACCCAATGTGTTACGGGCTTCTGGTTCACCAATATCAGGAGTTGCAGACATCATGTTCTCTAAGATCGTGCGTTCAAAATCAAGTGATTCATGCTCCTGGGCGTAGTAGCCGATCTTTAAACCGTGACCGTGTTCAACTTTTCCAGTATCTGATTCCAGTTCACCAGCCAAAATACGAAGCAGCGTTGTTTTGCCCGCACCGTTAAGTCCAAGAATTACAACACGAGAACCCTTATCAATCACACATGAAACATCGGTAAAGATTTCAAGTGAGCCATAGTTCTTTGATAACTCTTCGCCAGATAGTGGAGTCTTGCCACATGGGGCAGGGGTTGGGAAGCGAAGCCTTGCAACCTTGTCTGCGACTCGAACATCATCAAGGCCGCTTCTAAGTTTTTCAGCGCGACGTAACATGCCTTGGGCTGCAGTTGCCTTAGATGCCTTTGCGCGCATCTTCTCGCCCTGCTTCTGCAAAATCTCTGCGCGCTTTTCTGCGTTGGCGCGCTCTTTCTTACGGCGGTGTTCATCCTGCTCACGCTGTAGTAGGTAGGCCTTCCACCCCAAGTTATATACATCGATGCAGTTACGGTTGGCATCTAGGTAGAAAACCTTGTTAACAACTGTTTCAATCAAGTTCACATCGTGGGAGATAATTACTAATCCGCCAGAGTACTTAGAGAGAAATTCGCGCAGCCACACAATCGAGTCAGCATCTAAGTGGTTAGTTGGCTCATCCAGTAGCAAAGTCTCTGCGCCACTAAAGAGAATACGAGCTAGCTCAATACGGCGGCGCTGACCACCAGAAAGAGTTGAAAGTTCATGACCAAAGACAGCCTCTGACACACCAAGGGAGGTTGCAATTGCTTCTGCCTCTGCAGTTGCTGCGTATCCTCCGGCAGCAGAGAACTCTGATTCAACGCGGCCATAGCGCTCCATCGCCTTTTCAAGTGCTTCACCTTGGGCAGTTGCCATTTCCTCTTCAACTGCGCGCATACGCGAAGCAATTTGATCAAGATCTCTAGCAGAGAGAATGCGATCGATTACTGAGCCAGGTGCATCACCGGTTCGTGGATCTTGGGGGAGGTAACCGATTTTTCCTGTGCGATTTACGGCCCCACCTGCTGGCATGTTTTCACCAGCTAATACTTTGGCAAGAGTTGATTTACCAGCACCGTTTCTACCCACAAAACCAATGCGGTCGCCACTATTAATACGCACAGTTACGCCTTTAACTAAAAGGCGCGCTCCTGCACGTAATTCGAGGGCTTGGGTTGAAATCACACCCAAGTCTATCGGCTGGGTTTAAGCAGCACCAATTCGAGTGCGTCGGGCTGTAGCAAATGACTTACCAACAGCAGTTAATTCATCAGAAACCTGAGTTTTGATTGCATCTTCGCTCTTGAGTAACTTTGTGAGCACTGCAATAACAGCCTTTAACTCCTTTTGTTCAGTTTCAAGTTCAATCTTGCTCATCTTTGTTAAACGACGAAGAGGCATATCCAAGATATATGTTGCTTGCTCATCATTTAACTTGAAGTCTTTTATCAACTTATCTTTAGCTTGGGCTGCATCATCGCTACCGCGAATGATTTTGATGACCTTATCGATATCGATAATCGCCTTGAGCAATCCATCAACAAGACCCAGTCTGTTTTCAGCTTTTGCCTTGCGGAACTCAGAGCGGCGACGAACAACTTCGATGCGGTGATCAATAAAGACTCGGAGAAGCTCTTTGAGGCCAAGTGTTTGTGGCTTGCCTTTGACCAATGCAACTGCGTTGATAGCAAATGCATCCTCCATTGGGGTGAGTGCATACAACTTCTCTAGAACCTTTTCAGGCTCAAAACCATTTTTTATCTCAATAACAACGTTGGTGCCAGTCTGACCATCAGAAAGATCAATGATGTCGCTGATTCCTTGAATCTTTTTAGCTTTAACAAGAGCTGCGATGCGCTCAACAACCTTTTCAGGCCCGATTGTGTAGGGCAACTCCTTGATGACAATACCCATCTTGCGAGATGAGACCTTTTCAATTTCAACAGATGCGCGGACCTTGAAAGATCCTTTACCTGTTGAGTACGCCTCACGCACACCATCTAGTCCAACAATTTCACCACCAGTTGGAAAATCTGGGCCAGGAATAAACTTCATTAACTGCTTAATAGTTGCAGTTGGATTTTCAATCAAAAACTTAGTTGCAGCAATTACTTCGCCAAGGTTGTGTGGTGCCATGTTTGTTGCCATACCAACGGCAATACCTGAACCACCATTAACAAGCAGGTTTGGATATGCAGCAGGCAAAACAACTGGCTCTGATAGCTGACCGTCATAATTTGGACCAAAATCAACTGTGTCTTCATCTGCTTCTGCAACCATTGACATTGCAGCAGGTGCCAAGCGTGCTTCGGTATAACGCATGGCGGCAGGGCCAGCATCTAATGAACCAAAGTTTCCGTGACCATCAATGAGCGGTAATCCCATAGAAAAACTTTGTGCCATGCGAACAAGTGCGTCATAGATTGCACCATCACCGTGAGGGTGCAACTTACCCATTACTTCGCCAACAACACGTGCGCTCTTTACATGTCCGCGCTCTGGACGAAGACCCATATCTGCCATCTGATGCAAGATGCGACGGTGAACAGGCTTTAAACCATCTCGTGCATCAGGCAGTGCGCGTGAATAAATTACAGAGTATGCATATTCAAGAAAGGAATCAGAAACTTCCTTGGAAACATCGATGTCAACGATCTTTCCTGGATATTCACCGGGCTTTGGGCCAGCGGGTTTCTTACCTTTAGCCGCAGATTTCGCGGGAGTTTTTGCAGTTGCCATTGGGGCATTCTGCCAAGAGTAAGCGTTAATTTAGGGGAGGGCGCGCCCCAACTGATGAAACACACTTTGCAGCAAGGGCTGCACCTGCCGTGAGGGCTTGAGTTAAATCACTAGTTTCTAGCCACTTTGGAATAAAGCCAGCGGCAAATGAATCTCCAGCACCCGTTGTGTCGACAACATTGGTTGTTACCGCCGGAACCTTTGCAGAATCATTTCCATTGACCGCCATCGCACCCTTTGAACCGAGTTTGATAACTACAAGTGGTGTGTACTTTTGAAGATTTCTTTCTGCTTCTACAAGATCCTTTGTGTTTCCAAGGTATAAAGCCTCTTCTGAATTAAGCAAGATGCCATCCACCATCGCTACCCATGAGAGAGCCTCTTCCAATGAAACTATCTTCATCGCACCAGTTGTTGTTGGATCAAAAAAGATTGGCTTTCCTGCAGCTTTAATTATCGTGATCATGTCAATAACCGCTTCTCGGCTACGGAAATCAAGGAGGGCGTACCCTGAAATATAAACACCATCAATGTCATCTAGTGGTGGCAAATCACTCACTTCAAGATCAGCATTGGCTCCATTGTCCGGAAACATTGTGCGCTCACCATTGGCATCAACCAAGATGACAACAACACCTGTTGGGCGACCACTATGCATCAAATTCAGGTGTTCCACACCGTATTTATCAAGATCTGAAATCAGTGCAAAACCCACTGGATCATTGCCTGTTCTGGCAACTAGGTGAGATTGTGAATTTGTGCGGGTAATCCAGGTTGCAACATTTGCTGCTTGTCCGCCAGGGTGGCTAGAGATCTTGCTGGCGGTGTCATTGCCGTAGTTGATGGGCTCTTTGAGTTGTGAAATAACATCGAGAGCTAAATCGCCAATGCACAGAATCTTTTTCATCGAAGCGCCATCGCAATCTGGGCAGCTAACAAACAGTTTGACTTAATAATTTCAGTATTAATAGCAAGTGATTCACCCTTTGAGGCGGTATGAAAATGCTCCAGCAAGAAAGGCGTGACTAGCTTTCCATCAATTCCTTCACTCTTTGCTCGTGCTAATCCACTTGCCAAAATTTCATCATGGCGAGCCTTAGCCATCTCTTTGAGGACAGGGTTTGCAACAACTAATGCTTTGAAGTGAGTTGAAACAGCTGTGCGAGCTCGGATGATTGCTGCGATTTCTTCAGGTGAATCAACACGGTGTTCAAGTGTGTATCCAGAATCTGTCAGGTAAAAGCCAGGAAATGCGTTGGTCTTATAGCCCACAACTCCAATTGCAAGAGTTTCAAGGCGCTCTAGCGTTGCATGAACATCTAAAATTGATTTAACTCCAGCACAGACAATGGTCATATCAAGTTGAGATAGCGCTGTTAGATCTGCAGATTCATCAAATGATTCATTGGCACCGCGGTGCACGCCACCAAGGCCACCTGTTGCAAAAATGTTAATTCCAGAAATGGCTGCGATATGAGATGTTGCTGCAACTGTTGTTGCTGCAGATTTTCCTTGAGCCACAATGATTGCTAAGTCGCGAATAGATGCTTTTGAAATGTCATCACGATTTGCGATCGCCTCTAGCTCTGGGCGTTCAAGGCCAACTAAGACCTTGCCATCTAGCAATGCGATCGTTGCCGGAACCGCTCCTGCTTCTCTGACGATTCGTTCGCATTCAAGAGCAACTTCAAGGTTTGAAGGACGTGGCAAACCATGGCTAATAATTGTTGATTCCAGTGCAACGACAGGCTTTTTGGCCTTGAGTGCATCAGCAACTTCAGCTGAGAACTTAATAGCCTTTTCCATAGCCAAACTCTAGTGCACAGTCGTGGGAAGATATCCCCGTGCATTTGTCCCAGGTAACGCCATCGATCTTTTCTTCCCTTGGCCTTGAAAGTGCAGTTGATCACTTAGCTGTGGGGCAATCGCCAATGGGCCGCGAACTTCTTTTTCTCATTGATGGTTTTGGCTTTGACACACTTGCTACGTATGCCGATGTAATGCCAACGATGTCACGTATGTTTAACCACGGACGCATACAAACAGCCTTTCCTTCAACGACTGCAACATCCCTTGCAACGCTAACAACCGGAGAATTACCTGGCGCTCACGGAATGTTGGGATACACCGTGCAAGTTCCGCGCAGTGGTGGACGATTGCTCAATGCACTCAAGTGGGATGAGCGCGTTGATCCTGAAAATTGGCAACCGATAGAGACCTTGTTTCAGCGAGCAACGGCTGCTGGGATCAATGTGACACATGTTGCAGCAAAGCGATATGAAAACTCTGGATTTACACGAGCTGTTTTCCGTGGAGCACAGTACAAAGGTGCAAACCTTGTTGCTGATTTAATCAGCGAAACAAAGTTAGCTTTGCATAAGTCGCCATCATTTGTTTACTTATATGTCAATGATTTAGATACCGCTGGCCACTCCGATGGCGTGAGTAGCGAGAAGTGGATAGCAGCGCTGACGATGATCGATCAGATGGTGTCGCAGTTGATGAAAGAGGTTCCTAAGGGCACACGCATCTGGGTTACATCTGATCACGGCATGATTAATGTTGAAGAAAAGATTGTTATTGGGGTTGATAATCCATTGATGCAAGGTGTCAGCGTTGTTGCAGGTGAACCTCGTGCTCGACACATTTATTTAGATTCTGATTCACCTACAGCACGCGCAGAGACAGCCTCACTGTGGCAGGAGTACTTACAGGACAAAGCACTTGTGCTAACCCGCGAACAAGCTATTTCTAACAACTTATTTGGGGCAGAGGTAAGTGCAGATGCCTTTGATCGCATGGGTGAGGTAATTGCAATTGCACGTGGGGGGTTAGTTCTACTTGATGCTGATCGCGTGGATAAAGAAGGCGCAATGGTGGGCCACCATGGAGCAGACAGCGATATTGAATCGCAGGTTGGATTACTAACAACTACTTTGAGTTAAGAGTTACTTATCCTCTGGCTTAATGCCGAACATGATTTCATCCCAGCTTGGGACCTTTGCGCGTGCAGTAATTCCATCACGAGATGCCTCATCATCTGGCTCTTCGCGGATAACTGCTAAGCGTGGAACTTCGCGAATTTCTTCGACGATGTCTTCAATTTCTTCTTCGGTTACCTCTTTGCGGAACTCGCTATAGACATCAATGATGCGACGCTCGGAGGGGTGAGAAGCCTCAGTTGGCACTAACCCTGGTGTTGGAAGCTGACGGGGAGCAGGCTCATCACCCATCATCCAACGTGCATTCTCATCCATGGATACGACGGTGCGAAGGGTCGCATCAAAGTTCCATTGTGCAATACCAACGCCTGTGTTGTTGGGATAGTGAAGTTCGATTGTCCATGTGCCATCTTCTAAGCGCCATGAGTCCCAAGAAAGTTCTGATGAATCAATATTGCGTGGTGCAAGACGAGAGATGACAACACCAAGAAGTGTTACTGCTTCGCGCCCACCTTCTTTGCGAATTGCGATCTGTTGGGCTTGATCAATGATGTAGATGCGCTCTGAAAGAATTGGACCTGCGAAACGTTCAATCTTTTCAATTGAAATATTATTATCACGAGCAATTTGTTCTGCAGTTTGTCCGGCACGCAGCAATCGCTGAACCTCTTTGATGGAAACTATTGGTTCATTTGTTGTTGGAACTGACATGAGTCGTTGCTGATTAACTGTTGCACGCAATGTATCGCTCACGCGGACGGTGAACTCATTACCGTCATTGTCATGTAATGAAAGATGCAGACCATCATCGGTCTTTCCATTTAGTCGTAACTCAGTCACGAGCACGAGGGTAGTCGATGAGGGCCTTATAAGTGCTGAAGTAAGGCAGCGTGGCTGCACATGCCGCGATCATGAATCCCAGGGGTACCCAAAACGCAATCTCTGCACCAAAGCGATCGATGATTTGACCCGACAGTGCGCTAGAGATCGCACCGCCCAACGGCATTCCAGCAACGACCCAGGTCAATGTTTCAGTAATTTGATCTGCAGGAACTGCGCCCTCTGCAACTCCGTATGCGTTAATAACCAGGGGTGCTACTGCAAATCCATTAAAGAATAAAGCAACGGATAGCCACACCAAGGAGTGTGTAAATAACATTGGAACTGAAAGTAAGGTCAAGGCAAATAAGAAGATTAGGAATCTAGAAGCACTTGAAAGCTTCCACTTAATCGTTCCATTGATAATGGCGGCAATGCCACTTCCAAACGCCCACACTGCCAAAAGAATTCCCGACATGCTCTCTTGCCCTCTTTGATCGGCAAATGCAACGGTGACAATTGCAATCGAACCAAAGAATCCACCAAGAAGAGTTGTAACAAGAACAACGGCCTGAACCCGCTTATTTCTAATAACTGCTGGGTGAGGATCAATAATGCGCTTAGGCGTGGCAGGAGGCTCTGTGGATTTTTGCATCACAAATAGTGGGACACCGATGAGAACAAAGATGATGCCGGAGATAATTCCGGCAGCAGGTGCAATTGTTGTCGCACACGCGGTAACAATGATCGGCCCAAGAATAAAGACAACTTCATCCATGATGGCTTCAAAGGAGTAAGCGGTATTTACTAGGTGGCGATCTTGTTCATCGTCGGCGGTACTTGTTTTATCTGGGCTAAGGATGTGTAGCCAGCGCCGGCGAACTAATCCACCAGTATTAACTGACATTGATTCGGCAATAATGATTGTTACAAACCAGGTCCAAATTGGAGCGTCGTTTAAAACTAAAACCGTAAATAGGGAAAGACCTAAAACCTTTATGGGAATAACACGCACCAGCATTGCACTTTGGCCAATACGATCTGCTACGCGCGACCAATGAGGTGTTGCAATAGCCATAAAAACTGATGCTGTTGCACTGAGCGCCCCAGCTAATGCATAGGAATCGCTAACTGCTACAACGATGAAAATAAGTGCAAGTGAATCCATTGAGATGGGCATACGAGCGATTACCCCAGGAATTGAAAATCTCATCGCCCCAGGCGTGCTGATTAAAGTTTTATATCCTGAGAACATAGGCAGGAGTCTATCTCGCGGTTAGACTGCAGCTATGACTGATACTCAGCAATTACTTGATCTAGCCCTAAAGATTGCGCGTCAAGCCGGTGATTTGCTAATGGATCGTCCTGCATCGTGGGATCTGACAATGAAATCAACTGCAATAGATATTGCAACACAAATGGATCTGGCATCAGAGAAGTTAATTGTTGAAAGTATTTTGGCAGCTCGTCCTGATGATGGGATTATTGGAGAAGAAGGTGCATCACGTGAAAGTAAAAGTGGTGTTACTTGGGTGATTGATCCAGTCGATGGCACCGTTAATTACTTCTATGGATTACCAGGTTGGGCTATTAGCATTGCGGCAAAGGATGAAAGCGGAACCTTGGTTGGCGTCGTGCACTCACCAACAGTTAATGCCACCTGGCACGCCTCAAAGGGTGGGGGAGCCTTCCTTAATAATGTGACAATTGCATGTAATGACCCCATTGAACTAAACCGCGCGCTACTGTCTTCAGGTTTTGCATATGATGTTAATAATCGCATTGAACAGTTAAAGATTGTTAATGCTTTGTTGCCACAGATTCGAGATCTTCGCCGTATTGGATCTGCAGCAGCAGATATTTGTCATGTGGCCACGGGAATGGTTGATGGGTATTTTGAAACAGGGTTGTATGAATGGGATCTAGCTGCCGCAGAGCTCATCGCTCGAGAAGCAGGAGCAACGGTGACCACCCGCCCATGGCATGGTTTGAATCTGACTGTGGCAGCTGGGCCTCACCTATTTGCCGCCCTTAACGCTCAGATCCCCGAGTGATCTAAGCCGTTTTCACCGATTTACGCTCAAGCCATCCTCTGTGGCACAATACGCAGTCTGCACCGCCAAAGCGTGTGCTTAATAGAAATGACAAAAGGATCCGAATATGAACA
Organism: Candidatus Planktophila sp.; assembly: GCF_040402275.1. Lineage (GTDB taxonomy): Bacteria > Actinomycetota > Actinomycetes > Nanopelagicales > Nanopelagicaceae > Planktophila. The sequence continues at coordinate 11,706 of NZ_JBBAMW010000004.1, forward strand.
TTCTTGACGCCGTAGATGCAGTATCCCTGCGCAAAGACATCCCACAGTTTCGTGCCGGTGATGAGCTCAAGGTCCATGTTCGTGTTATCGAAGGTAACAAGAGCCGTCTTCAGGTTTTCCAAGGAATCGTTATCCGTCGTCAAGGCGATGGCGTTCGCGAAACTTTCACAATTCGTAAGGTTTCTTACGGTGTTGGTGTTGAGCGTACTTTCCCAGTTCACACTCCAGTTATTGAAAAGATTGAGCTAGTAAAGAAGGGCGAAGTACGTCGCGCCAAGCTGTACTACCTACGCGATCTTCGCGGTAAGGCTGCAAAGATTCGCGAAAAGCGCGATGGCGTTGAAGGTTACGGCGATGGAATTCTTTCTACACCAGAACCAGTAGTAGTTGTCGCGCCAGTTGTCGAAGCACCAGTTGTCGAAGCAGTTGTCGAAGTACCAGTTGTTGAAGCAGTTGTTGAAACTCCAGCTGAAGCAGTTGTAGAGACACCAGTTGTTGAAGCTGTTGCTGAAGAAGCAACTGAAGCCCCAAAAGCTGAATAATCTCTTCAATGCGCAAAAAGGGATCGCTCCTTAGGGAGCTCCCAATCCTTGTTGTTGTAGCACTGGTTGTTTCGCTATTCATAAAAACCTTTGCTGTTCAGTTTTTCTATATTCCTTCTGGTTCAATGGAAAACACACTTCAGATCAAAGATCGAGTTGCGGTGAATAAAGTTCCATTTATTTCCAAAAACATTAGCCGTGGTGATGTCGTTGTATTCCGCGATCCTGATAATTGGCTCCCTGAAATCGTCGATTACGACACCAACAAGTATGTAGCTAAAGCAAAGAGCGCATTAGTGGCAGTTGGAGTACTTCCAAACCCTACAAAGCAGTACTTGGTTAAGCGTGTTGTAGGTGTAGCAGGTGATCACATCGTGTGTTGTACAAAGGGTGGCAACTTAACTATTAACGATGTCGAAGTCACTGAGCCATATATTTATGCGGGCAATAAGCCATCTGAAATGAAATTTGATGTGACCGTTCCTGAAGGAAAGATCTGGGTCATGGGCGATCACCGCGGTGCAAGTGCGGACTCTCGCTATCACCAAGAAGATATCAATAAAGGGTTTGTTCCTCTTTCAAGGGTGACAGGACGCGTAGTTGCAGTCATCTGGCCATTTAAAAACATTACATATCTGCCAAAAGTGGATGTATTAAAGAAGTAACCTGGTGAAGGTTATAGAGCAGATATTAGCAAACGCTGGAATTTCACCGATTGCAGGTGTTGATGAAGCTGGTCGCGGAGCATGTGCTGGTCCATTAGTTATTGCATCCGTTGTCTTGCATGATCCATTCGCTCCTGAGTTAGCTATGGTGCGTGATTCAAAAGAAATTCCTGAAAACAAGCGAGATGCTGTTTTTGAATTGATTCAAAGTATTGCAGCATCTGTGAGTGTTGTAATCGTTCCGGCAGCAGAAGTTGATTCACGTGGTGTGCATGCAGCAAATCTTGATGGAATGCGAAGATCGGTCCAAGGATTGGGCGTGGAACCTGCATATGTATTAACAGATGGCTATGCGATCGAAGGCTTAGGAGTTCCAAATTTGGCTGTGTGGAAGGGCGATCAAGTTGTAGTTTCGATTAGCGCCGCATCTGTGATTGCAAAGGTAACTCGTGACCAAATCATGCGCGAGCTAGATAAAGAGTTTCCACTCTATGGATTTGCTGGGCACAAGGGATACATCACCGCCGCTCACACTAAAGCCCTGAATGAACATGGGCCATGCGCCGAGCACCGCACCTCTTTTGCCAATGTTGCAGCACTCATCCACAAGTAAGTTGTAACAAGGAGTTTGCTGCCAGGGGATCTGCATTAATTGGACCCATGAGCATTCACAGTAAAGTAATAATTGATGAGTATGAAGCGCGCTTAACTCTTTTTTCAGCAATTGAACCAGGACATACGGGCTGGAGCCAAGAGATTCAGCGCGTTGGCGCGGTTATGGTTCTGCAGGGATTACTTTGCGGACAATACAACTCTCAATCCTGTTCGAAACTGCTTCAAAAAATTGAGCAGACAAACTTTGAAACGCTCCAAACTGCATTACAGGTGAGTGATTCTGAGTTCATCTATCCAGGACATGCACTGTGGCCACACCAGGTAGATCAACTAGCAAATCCACCCATCGGATTAATTGTTAAAGGTGATCTTTCACAGCTGAGCCAGAAATCAATTGCGATAGTTGGCACACGAGAGCCCAGTGGCTACGGACAAGAAATGGCAGCTGATTTTGCAACAGCTTTTGTCAATCAGGGCTGGAATGTTGTCAGCGGGGGAGCTCTAGGAATTGATACCTGCGCACACGTTGCAGCACTTCAAGCATCAGGCAAAACAATTGCTGTTATTGCATCAGGAGTTTTAGTTGATTATCCATCCTCGAATTCACGGTTATTCCAAGCAATTAGTAAAAATGGAGCGATTGTCAGTGAAGTCATGCCCTATGTTCATGCTGCGCAAAATCGATTCTTAACTCGTAATCGATTAATTGCTGCTCTATCTTGTGCCACTCTTGTTGTTGAAGCCGCGCATAGAAGTGGCTCTCTGCGCACTGCGCGCGATGCCGCCGATCTCATGCGACCAGTGATGGCTATCCCAGGACAGCTGAACTCATTAACTAGCCAGGGTTGCCATCGCTTAATCGCAGAACGTGCTGCAGAGATAGTGACTTCGGTCCACGATGCCGTGGAGTTTGTCGGAGTTAATCAATGAGAGAATAAGCCCATGAGTGATTTCCGTTCGGGCTTTGTGGCCATTGTTGGCCGCCCAAACGTTGGTAAATCAACTCTGATTAATGCTTTAGTAGGTAGCAAGATTGCAATTACCTCACACCACCCCAACACCACTCGCACAGCAATCCGTGGAATCGTTCACGGTGATAGTTTTCAAGCAGTCCTTGTTGATACCCCAGGAGTACACAAACCAAAGACATTGTTGGGCCAACGGCTTAATCAGGTAGTTGATCAAAGTATGGATTCAGTCGATATTGTCATTATGTGCATTCCAGCTGATGAAACATCAGGTGCTGGCGACACATTTATTGCCCAAGAAATAGCAAAACACCGAGGTGCTAAAAAGTTTGCAGTAATTACCAAAACAGATCTCATTGCAAAGGAAAAGCTTGCAATTAGATTATTAGGCATCATGAAGATTGCTGAAGGATTTGTCTGGGATGAAATCATTCCTGTTTCTGCTGCAATCCATGATCAAGTTGATTTACTCAATGAATTAATTGGTAAGAACCTGCCTTCTGGTCCTGAGTACTACCCAGCTGGCACAACAAGTGACCAAGCGATTGATCAGATCATCTGTGAATATATTCGTGAAGCAGCCCTCCAAGATGTGCGGGAAGAGTTGCCCCACAGCATCGTTGTTACTATCGATGAGTTTGGTGAGCGCGAAGAAAAGGGCTCACGCCCCTTTTATGATGTTCATGCAACTATCCACGTAGAGCGAGACACACAACGAGCAATTTTGTTAGGACATCAAGGCGCACGATTGAAGGAAATTGGTATTCGTGCGCGCGCAGATATCGAGCGTGTGTTAGGTGCCAAGATATTTCTTGGACTACACATTAAGGTTTCAAAGGAGTGGCAGAAAGATCCCAAGCTGCTTGCAAAGTTAGGCTTTGGCGAAAAGTCCTAAGCTGTTTTTTTACTTGCCAAGTAAGAACCAACAAGCACCAAAGGCAATCCCACAATAATTCCAACTGTTAGTGGTTCACGCAGAATAATCACACCTAATAGAACTGCGATTGCGGTATTTAAGTAGGTAACAAGCGAGCCGCGTGCAGGCCCGATTTCAGCCATCACCTTAAAGAATAAGATAAAGGCGATGGCGGTGCTAAACACGCCAAGTGCGATTAGAGAGAGCGCCGAATTCATAGAAATACTCGATGGCCATTGGGCGATAGCAACAGGTGCCCAGAAGACAGTCGTAATCGCCATGGCTAAGCCATTAATTGCTATTCCATCAACTAGTGGCAAATTGCTAGTGACCATGATGACGGCGTAGGCGTAACCCATTGATGCCACAATCACCATGGCAATTGATAGAGGATCGCTGTTGCCTGACAAACTTTCAATTCCAACAACCAGGATTAAACCGATAAACCCAACAACAATTCCAAAGACTCTCTTGAACTGCCAGACTGAATGATCACCACGAAGAGAGGTGATGATGGTGGCAAAGATCGGAACAGTTGAAACAAGCAATCCCGCTAGCCCTGAATTAATCTTTTGTTCTGCTGTAGTAATTAGGATCCAAGGACCGATCATCTCCATTAGCGCGTAGAAGGCAACGTATTTGAACCCTAGGACCGCCCCACCAAATTTCTTGCGGTAGATAGCGATAGGAATCAAGATTGATGCACCGATTAATGTGCGACCTGCAACGACAGCTGCAGGAGGGAAATCTTCAACGGCAACCTTCATCAATAGATATGGGATTCCCCAGAGCAGGCCAACTAAGGCAAAGTGAAACAAGGATTTACGTGTCATTACGGCTTAATCACCAGTTCTGCGTATTATTTTTTAATTCGCGGTATCTCATCATGACTTCGGGTGTTGCTTCACTGTTGTGATGTGAAACTTCACCTAAATCCCAAGATGGCATACTACCAAGAAGTGCCCACGCTGCTTGCTTGGCAGCACCATCAGCAACATATTCATTGGCAGGTGGGACCAAAACTTCGCGACCAAATAAAGCACTGGCAATAACTGGAACTGCTGGATTTTTTGCAGCGCCACCAATGAGCAGAATTCGATTCACTCCAACACCCAATGCGACAAGTGCATCAACAGCATCTGCCAGGCCAGCCAACATGCCTTCCACCATTGCACGGGCAAAATCTTCAGGATTTGAATTATTAAGGTTCATGCCAGCAAAGACGCCGGTTGCCGTGGGACGGTTTGGTGTTCGCTCGCCTTCAAAGTACGGCAAGAGTGTTAATCCATTGGCACCAGGCTTTGCTGAAAGAGCAAGTTGTGCAACTTCATCATGGGTTTTGCCAAGGATGCGACATGCCGCATCTAATATTCGCGCAGCATTTAATGTGCAGACAAGTGGAAGATAGCGCCCCGTTGCATCTGCAAATCCAGCAACGGCGCCACTTGCATCATGGGTTGGTGTGTCAGAGACAGCAAATGCAGTTCCACTTGTCCCGAGTGAAACAACCACATCCCCGGGTTGTGCCTGCAGACCAAGGGCAGCGCCAGCATTGTCACCAGCACCTGCTGCGATCGGAGTTCCAGATGTTGTTGTGCCACCAAATTTATCAGGGCCAATGATTTGAGGAAGTGAAAGTTCTTGATCATGCTTGAGTGCTAAACGAATAATGTCTTCGCGGTAGTGAGAGGTGCTGGGATCGAAGTAGCCAGTACCTGATGCATCACTTCGATCTGTAAACAAAGTGTCAAAGTTTTTGCCACCTTGTAACTGCCAAGACAACCAATCGTGGGGGAGTGCAATGGATGCAACCTTGGCTGCATTATCTGGTTCATGATCTGCCATCCAACGAAGCTTTGAGGCGGTAAATGATGCAAGTAACTTTGATCCAACCTTGCGCGCCATTTCGGCGTCGCCACCTACTTCAGTATTTAAATCGTTGGCTTCTTTTGCAGAGCGTGTGTCATTCCACAACAGTGCTGGGCGAATAACTTCGCCATTAATATCTAGTGCGACCATTCCGTGCTGTTGACCTGCAATTGAAATCGCTTGAACATCATCTAAATTGCCAGCTTCAGCGATCGCGGTATGTAATGCACTCAGCCAATGCTTGGGATCGACCTCAGTACCGTCTGGGTGGGATGCGCGCCCCTGGCGCACAAGTTCGCCTGTATTGGCGTCACGAATAACGACCTTCACAGATTGAGTCGAAGAGTCCACGCCGGCGATGAGTTGTCGATTAGCCATGGGGGAAGGCTAGACTGTTCCAGTCAGCGTTGACCACAGGTGGCGGAAAATTTAAGCCACCTAATCAAACAATAAAATTGTTGGAGTAAATCATGCGTATTGGTGTCCTCACTGGCGGCGGCGATTGCCCTGGTCTTAATGCAGTTATTCGCGCGGTAGTTCGCAAGGGTGTTAAAGAGTACGGCCACGAGTTTGTTGGATTCCGTGATGGATGGAAGGGACCTTTAGAGGGTCTGACCATGCCTTTAAATATTGAAACAACCCGCGGCATCTTGCCTCGAGGAGGAACGATTCTTGGTTCATCACGTACTAACCCATTTAAGATCGAGGGCGGCGTAGAAAAGATTAAGGAAAACCTCGAAAAAGCTGGCATTGATGCGTTGATCGCAATCGGCGGCGAAGACACTTTGGGTGTTGCAACAAAGCTTCACGCTCTTGGCGTCAAGGTGATTGGTGTTCCAAAGACCATCGATAATGATCTGAACAACACTGATTATACATTTGGTTTTGATACCGCAGTCAATATCGCAGTTGAAGCGATCGATCGTCTTCACACAACCGCTGAATCACATCACCGTGCATTAATCGTTGAAGTAATGGGACGTCACGCAGGTTGGATTGCTTTGCATTCAGGTCTTGCAGGCGGTGCGGCATGTATTTTGATTCCAGAGCAGAAGTTCTCTGTAGAGAAAGTGTGTGAATGGGTTGAATCTCGTTTCAAGTCTCACTACGCACCCATCATCGTTATTGCAGAAGGTGCAATTCCTCAAGATGGTGACATGATGGTGAAGGATCAAACTCTTGATTCATTCGGCCATGTAAAGCTTGCAGGAATTGGTGACTGGCTAGCAGGTCAGATTGAAGCGAGAACTGGCAAGGAAGCACGCACATCTGTCTTGGGACACATCCAACGTGGTGGATCTCCAACAGCATTTGACCGAGTTCTTGCTACTCGCTTTGGACTCCATGCAATCACTGCCGCTCACGAAGGTGACTGGGGCACAATGGTTGCCCTGCACGGCACAAACATTGCTCGTGTGCCTTTGGCCTCTGCAACTGAGAAGCTAAAGACTGTTCCTCTAGAGCTATACAAGGAGGTAGAGATCTTCTTTGGCTAATTGCCTCGCGCGATTACTTTCGAACTCTCTACACTTTCCCAATGAGCACACACTTAGACTCTCTGTTTACACCTGGACTTGTTGCTGCCCAGCAACCAACCTGGCCAGGTGGACCAGAGGGCGAGCCAGTTAAAGCTGCGGTAGCACAACTTAAAGCGTTGCCACCACTTGTCTTTGCTGGTGAATGCGATGATTTGAAAGCTCGGATTGCGCTCGCTACAGAAGGAAAAGCATTTTGGTTACAAGGCGGAGATTGCGCAGAAACTTTTGTAGCAGCAACAGCTGATTCAATCCGAAACCGCATTAAAACTATTTTGCAGATGGCTGCAGTGCTGCAGTACTACTCAAGCTTGCCGGTTATCAAGGTGGGTCGCATGGCTGGCCAGTTTGCTAAGCCACGCTCCAATGATTTTGAAACCCGTGGTGAGGTCACACTTCCTGCATACCGCGGAGATGCTGTCAACGATATTGAATTTAATGAAGCTTCTCGCACACCAGATCCACAACGTTTAGTTCGCGTCTATAACACCTCTGCTGCAACTCTTAACTTGGTGCGTGCCTTTACCCAAGGTGGTTTTGCAGATCTTCGCCAAGTACATGAATGGAACAAAGGATTTATCCGTGATTCCAAAGTCGGCGAGCGATACGAACAAATGGCCAATGAAATTGGTCGAGCTCTAGCATTTATGAAGTCTGCCGGTGTTGATCCTGCAAGTTTTAAATCAGTAGATTTCTTTGCAAGCCACGAAGCGCTCATCATGGAGTATGAAAAGGCGTTAACTCGTATTGATTCACGCACAGGAGATGCCTACGATGTTTCAGGACACTTCATCTGGATCGGTGAGCGCACACGTCAACTAGATGGCGCTCACGTTGATTTTGCATCAAAGGTCCGTAATCCAATTGGTATCAAGCTTGGACCAAAGTCCACAGTTGAAGATGCACTTGCATTAATCGACAAGCTAGATCCAAACCGCGAACCAGGACGCATCACTTTTATTACACGTATGGGTGCCAAGAACATCCGCCAAATCTTGCCAGCTCTAGTTGATGGTGTAACAAAGTCTGGAGCAAAGGTTTTGTGGGTGTGCGACCCAATGCACGGCAATACTTATGAAGCACCAACGGGCTATAAGACTCGTAGTTTTGATGATGTAATGGATGAAGTTAAGGGATTCTTTGAAGTTCACAAGGCGCTAGGCACACATCCAGGCGGAGTTCACATCGAACTTACCGGCGACGATGTTACCGAGTGTGTTGGTGGAGGAGAAGAGATTTCCCACGAGGATTTGGCATCACGCTATGAGACAGCGTGCGATCCTCGCCTTAACCATGCACAGTCTCTAGAACTCGCATTTTTAGTTGCTGAAATGTTGCGCGATCGCTAATTTTGGACAGTGCCGCTTTTAATCACTTCACACAAGACCCCTGTTGGCACCCTTAATCTCTTGGCAGATGATCAGATTCTGATCGGTGCCAACCTCTCTACTGTTTCGGCACTAAATGCCGGCGGTGAAGTAAAGATTGTTAAGTCAATTCCAGTTATCTCAGATCTGATTAACGATTACTTTGATGGTGATTTAGCTGCGCTCAACGGTATTCAAGTCAGACAACCGGGGGCAGCATTTTCTCAAGCTGCATGGAAAGCAATGCGAAAGATTGCTCCAGGAAAAACATTTTCTTATTCAGATTTAGCAGAAAAAGCAGGCTCACCTGCAGCGGTTCGTGCAGCGGGAAGTGCGTGTGCAAACAATGCAATCATGCTCGTTGTTCCTTGCCACCGTGTTGTTAAAACTGGGGGAGCGTTAGGAAATTATGCCTATGGTGTTGATAAGAAGCAGTGGCTCTTAAGCCACGAGGGCTTTCTTTAAGATTTCTATTGCCTCAGTGCACTGTGCATCATCAAAATCTAAATGAGTTACTAAACGCGCATACTTAGGACCCAAGGCGCTAATCCATAGACCAGCATCACGGCAACGCTGCGCAAGTTCTGCCGCGGTAATGGGAAGTGCCGCAAGATCAAGACCAACGATATTTGTGTGAACTGTTGTTGGATCAATCAATGAAGAATCAATTGCAGCGATTGCTTTTGCAAGCTCTTGTGCACGGCGATGATCTTCAGATAAGCGATCGATATTGTTATCAAGTGCGTAGTGAGCACCTGCTGCTAGTAAACCGATCTGACGCATTCCGGCACCGTAACGCTTGCGCCACACACGAGCCTTTGCGACGCGATCCTTTGTAGAAAGCATCACTGAGCCAACTGGTGCGCCTAATCCTTTTGACAGACAGACGCTGATGGTGTCGAAGTACTTTCCATACTCTGTAAGTGAAACTCCTGATGCAATGTGAGCGTTCCAGATGCGAGCACCATCTAGGTGAAGTGCTACTCCAATCTCATCTGCGCCTTTGCGAAGTGCTGCGATTTCAGTAATTGGTTGAACTGTTCCGCCACCAAAGTTATGTGTGTTTTCCACAGCGATCGCAGTTGTTGAAACAAGGTAGGGACCACTGTTTGGGCGAGCAATCTCAAGGGCATCAGCTGCCTTTAACAGGCCGTTCGTTGCAGGAAATGTGCGTGTAGTAATTCCACTAAAGACAGCGGCAGCACCTAGTTCAGCGCGAACAATATGGCTATTTGTCTCTGCAATTAACTCTTCCCCGGGTGCAACCAACATACGGATAGCTAATTGATTGGCAAGGGATCCAGTGGGCGTGAAGACACCGGCTTCTTTGCCAAAGAGCGCGGCTACTCGCTCTTCAAGTGAATTAACTGTTGGGTCATCGCTATAGACATCATCACCAACAGGAGCACTTGCAATCGCCTCACGCATTGCTGCAGATGGGCGGGTAACCGTGTCGCTTCGAAGATCAATTGCCATGGTCCAACCTTACTTCTGTTCTTTCAGAACTATTAAATACATGGCTACTACTACCAAGATTCCGCCAATGGCAGTCTGAAGTGTCAACCGTTCTCCGCCTAGCAAGATTGCAAATAGGGCAGCAAACACAACTTCCATGGTCAAGATGACTGCCACCTTGGTAGCACTCATGTGTGCCTGTGACCACGTTTGGACGATGAAAGCTACAGCTGTGGCAAAGACTGCTGTAAAGATAACAACGCTCCACACTCCTCTATCGGGAGGAAGTGAGTAGCCCTCGATTGCAGAGGCTAACCCGGCAAGAATTGCACACATCGTTAGTTGAATAACTGTCATTGCGTAAACGTCACGGCCCGAGGACCATTTGCTTAAAGCAATAATGTGCGCTGCAAAGAGAACGGCACTTGCTAAGACAAACATTTCACCAATACCAACAGAGAAGCCACGTATTGATAGAAGACCTAAACCAAATGTTGCAACTGCAATGCAAAACCACGTGAACTTAGTAATCTTTTCTTTTAATACAAATGATGCAATCAATGGAGTCAAAACCACGTATAAGCCGGTGATAAAACCGGTGATAGCAGCCCCTGTTCTTTCCAATCCAAGAGTTTGGGCGATGTAGCCAAGACCTAGGAAAATTCCTGCTAATCCACCTCGTTGCAGTAAATCCTTGTTAAAAAGTTTGATTGTTTGAGGACGAATCAAAATCATCACAATCACAGCTAAGGTGAAACGAGTGAAAAGGAAGTTATTTACACTTTGGCGTTGGATAGCATCCTTCATCACAACAAATGAGAGTCCCCAAGCAGCCGATACCGTGAGTAGCGCCCAGGGGGCAAGTTTTAACTGCAGTTGATGGCGAGCAGACATTAGCCGCGCAATTTCTTAAGTAGTGCAACTTCCTTGCCGTGCTCTAGCTCCATGCCTGGTGTTTCAAGAATGAGGGGAGCGTTAGCTACTGCTGGGTGGTCAAGTAATTCTTTGAAAGGATCAATACCGATGTGGCCTTCACCAATATTTTGGTGGCGATCCTTAAGTGCTCCGCACACATCCATTGAATCATTGGCATGGACTAACTGGAATCGCTCGATGCCAGCGATTTCAACCAGCAAATCTATAGTTGCTGTCATTCCGCCTTTAACTGAAATATCGTGGCCTGCAGCAAAGACATGGCAGGTGTCTAGGCAGATTGCCACCTTTGGGTGATATTCAAGAGCCTTCAAATACATCGCAAGATCATCTAACTTCTTAACCAGTGATTGACCTTGTCCGGCAGTTGGTTCAAGTAAAAGGTATGGAGCATCATCACCGAGTGCGTTAAGAATTGGCATCATGCCTTCATGAATCTGCTTCCATGCTTTTTCAACATGGTTCACATCAACTGCAGAGCCTGTGTGGATTACAACGCCGAGTGCGCCGATATCTGCCCCGCGCTGTAGTGAGTACTTAGTTGATGCCAGAGAGTTTAAGTACGTTGCCTCTGTTGGTGAACCTAAGTTAATTAAGAAAGGCGCGTGAACATAGGTTTCGATATCTAGTTCAGCGGCCTTGATCTTAAAAGCTTCATCTAATTCTGGTTTTGCCTCTGGCATCGCCCATGTGCGTGGACTTGATGCAAATACTTGGATTGCCTCTGCACCAATTTCTTGGGCATATGCAATTGATCGCTTTACCATTCCGCCAGTAGTAGGGGTGTGGGCACCGATACGAGGTTTCTTAACTGGCGTAGGCATTGGCTTACCCTACGGTAATCGTCACCAAACTTCCACGTAACACCTTGGTGTTAACTGCTGGAGAAACTTTTTTAACAACCTTCCTCTTCGCATTTCCGATCGTTACAACCTTCACCTTCAATCCAAGGGATTCAAGCACCGCTTTACCTGCGCTAGCTTCCATGGTGATGATTGTCTTTGGAATAAATGTATATCGAGGACCCTTAGAAATAAGGATAGAAACCTTGCCACCCTTGTTTGCTGTTGCTCCACCTGCAGGACTTTGTGAAATAACAGCAAGCTCTGGAGTTGTTTCGCTAAATGCATACCCAGGCTCTACGTTAAATCCAGCTTCAGTTAACTCATTGAGTGCTTGTTCACCGCTCTTACCAATATACGAAGCAAGTGCAATTTGTTCAATTCCCTTTGAAACAATTAAATCCACCTTTGAATCACGCTTTACCGATGAGCCCGATGCAGGCGTTGATGAAATAACAAATCCCTTTGGAATATCAGAGTTGAAAACCTCTGTTGTTGTTCCCACAGTCAACGGTGATTTACTAATTGCAACTTGAGCAGCCTCTGGGGTTAATCCGGTTGTTGATGGGATTGTGTAACGCTCAGGTCCTTTAGAAACAATTAATTTAACGCTGCCGCCAGCATCTACTTTTCCGCCACCAGGTGGCTCGGATTCGATGATCTTTCCCTTAGCAATTTCTTCGTCATATCTATTTTCTAAAATTACTGCGGTTAATCCCAGGGGAGTAAAGGATGAAACCGCTTCGTCGTAGCTTCCACCAACTGTTGAAGGAACAACTACTCGTGATCCTGGACCAACTAATGTGTACCAACCACCAACGCCTAGTGCGATAGCCAAAACAAGAGCGACCTTACGATTTCTGCGAACCCGCTTGCTTGCACGCTTCTTCTTTTCCTCTTGCTTCTTTATCTCACGGGTATTTTCTTTAACCTCAACGGTTGCTTCCTTAACCGGTTCCTCTTTGACCTTCTTGCGAGCTTTTTCCCGAATTGGCTCAACTGGCAGATCTAAACCAAGATCTAGTTGATTCTTCTTAGGATCTAATTCGATTTGAATCTGCTGCAATCGTTCTAGGAACTCACCGGCTGTGCGAGGGCGATCATCAGGATTCTTAGCTGTGGCACTTGCGATCAAATCATCTAATACTTGAGGGATCTCTTTGCGTTTACTACGCAGGTGAGGAATCTCTTCATTGACATGCATGTAGGCAATTTGAATGGGTGAATCACCATTAAATGGTTTTTTACCTGTAAACATCTCATAGGCCACGATTCCTGTGGCATACACATCACTACGTGAATCTGCGATACCGCGTTGGACTTGCTCGGGGGATAGGTAGGAAACACTGCCCAAGATCACGCTGGATTCAGCCGTCATAGTTGTTCCTATTAATTCACCACGAGCTAATCCAAAATCTGCGATTTTGATACGACCATCTTTAGAAATCAATATGTTTTCCGGCTTGATATCTCTGTGCACGATGCCTAAATCATGTGCTGCGGCGAGTGCTGACAAGATTGGTGTTAAGTAATTAATTGCATCTTTGACTTCAAATCGTCCACGTTCATTCAAGTACTCACGAAGTGTGTGTCCTTCAATAAATTCCATAACCAGAAACACGGCTGGAATACCGCTTTGATTCCAGCCTTGATCTTGAACTGCAACAATATTTGGGTGTGTCAGCGCTGCTGCAGCTTTTGCTTCTCGAATGAAGCGTGAGACAAATGCTTCATCTTGTGCCAAGTGAGCGTGCATGATCTTTACGGCAACCTTGCGATCTAGTCTGGTATCTAGCGCCTCATAGATCGTGGCCATTCCACCATTAGCAACCTGACGCAGCAGTTGGTAGCGCCCATCAATGAGCTCACCGGACAGATCTGACATATGCAGATTTTATTGAGTGCACCAGTTACAGGTGCTGAGGGCGCGCCCAAAACAGTTACGAAGTGAGTTTAAACTCGCAATTTTCGCGGGTTTCATCGCGAGCGAAGTGTTTATCTTGATCAACTTGCCATTGCCGCATTTGAGCCTCGAAATGTGCACCATCTCGATCTAATACACGCTGCAAACCGATTTCAGGTTCGATATCTAGCCAATAGGTTGTTGCTCCAGTTTCGCGCACGATTTGTTGGGCAGCACCAACTCCCTCGATGATCAAATAGTCGGTAGGGGTAATTCTCTCTTCACTATCAAAGGCCATGGTGTGCCAGTTAAAAATCTTGATCACAAAATCTCTACCGGCAATATGGGCAGTAGAAATTCGATCCAATATTTCAGATAGGGGGTTGCTAAGAGCGTTATCCCAACCGTTATAGAGGTCATCCATATGAATAACCTTGACCGTTGAATGGAGTGATAACTCTGCTTCTAACTTTGCTGCAAAGGTAGTTTTGCCAGCACCGGCTGGGCCATCAATGGCTAAGAGAGTCACGCCAACGTTTCAATCCGACTACCGCAACGACGGTAAACATCGCATACAGAACAGCGGTAAACCAGTAACCAAGCATTGCGTACTGAACCGTTCCAGCCAGATCAACGATGAGCCACACAACCCAGGCCTCCCACTTTTGGTAGACCATCATGATTTGTGCAACAAGGCTGCCAATTAATAGAAATGCATCTGACCAGGTAGCTGCCGCCCCGATGTTGGATAAAAGTGGCGAGAGAGCTGCAACGCTGATGAATGTTCCGATTGCGATATAGCGACGATTGCGCGCTGTCACAGATCCAGGAACCGCACCTGTTGGCGCCCAGTCCTTCCAGCCATAAACAGCGGCGGTAATAAATACCAACTGCAATGCTGCACTTGCAAAGAGATCTACCTGATAAAAGAAAACTCCATAGAGCGCACTACTAAGTGCCCACCAAGGCCAAGTAATTCTTTTTCCTGTTGTTCCTAGCCAGACGCCGATGAACGAGGTAATTGCTGCAACAAATTCCAAAATTGAGACGTCATAGCCCCAAGCAGTAAATAAAGTGGTTGACATGATTTTCCTTTCCACATCCGCATTACCGGATGGGTCAATCGGTCGGTCTGAATTTCAGACCCTCTCAGCCTTTACGGCTCCCGTGGTGGATACTCTAGCGTGAAACTAGTACGCGCTTCATGAATGCAGCACCCGCCACGCGGATACGTCGTGCCGTCGATGTCTTTGCTCGCTGATTGAAAATGTCATAACCAATCTTTTCAACTTCATCGACAATGCCGCAGTACAAAGTACTTGCAGCTTGGATGCATGGGCGGCTAGTTGCTTCCAGCATGGCGATTCCTGGGGCAGCTTCTGCCTGTAGTTGGCGCACGCGGGCAATCTGAAATTTAAGTGCTTCAATAATTTCTGGGGTTAATACACGCTCTTCTAGCATTTCGCGGGTGACACCAAACTGGGCTAGCTCTTTAATAGGCAGATACACACGACCACGATCTAAATCTTCATCCACATCTCGAATGAAGTTAGCTAACTGAAAGGCAATACCTAACTTCTTCGCAGCTTCATAGGCATCGTTGTGTAAAGGACCAAGGATAGGGACCATTTCAAGGCCAATTACTGCAGCTGATCCATAGACGTATTCGAGTAAATCTTCATATGTTTCATACTCCTGGACCGTTAAATCCATTGTCATCGAATGTAAGAAAGCTTCAAAGTGTTCGTGTGGGATATCAAAGCGTTTAACTGTGTCGATCAGTGCGCGCCCCACATGATCATCACTAGTGCCCTTTTTCAGATCTGCTAAAACTCCATCACCCCAGGTGCTTAAAGCTTGCGCCTTTTCTTCAATACTTAATTCAGAAGCCAGGTCATCAACAATCTCATCTGCATACCGAGCAAAGCCATAGAGAGCATGAACAAAGGGGCGCTTGGCCTTTGGCAGTAAAAGTGTTGCTAGAAAGTAGGTCTTTCCATGCAATGCATTTAACCGCTTGCACTCAGCATAGGATGCGCGAAGATCAGGATCGCTAATCCCAGCAGCAGTTAATTCATCCACTTACTTAACCGGACCCACGATTCGCTCTGCAGCAAGTCTTCCTGAAATCAAAACCATTGGAACGCCAACACCAGGTTGTGTTCCAGATCCAGCAAAGACAACATTTTCAATTCCTGCTGCCATGTTACGTGGTCTAAAGGGACCGGTTTGGAAGAAGGTGTGCGCACTAGCAAATGGTGCGCCAGCTTCCATACCTTGTGCCTGCCAATCAAGTGGAGTTGTTAAAACTTCAGTCTCAATCGAATCACCAAAGCCGGTGTATCCACGCTTTTCCATTGTCTCAACCATGTGATCTCGATATGGCTTTGCTTGCTTAGTCCAATCAATATCTGCCGTTAAGTTTGGGGTTGGAAATAAGATGTAGTAAGAGTGCTTGCCAGCTGGTGCCAGGGATGCATCATCTTTTGATGGAAGTGTTACCAAAATACTTGGATCACTCATCAGCTGCTTCTTCTTAATGAGCTCATCAAATACACCATCCCACGATTCTCCGAAGTGAATGTTGTGATGGGCGGCAAAGTCGTACTGCTTAGAGGAGCCAGCCAACATGGTTACACACGATGGTGAGTAATTAAGACGCTTCACATTCAAAGGAGTTTTGCCCAAGAGGTCGCGCCAAGCAACAGGCAAATCAGGGTTCAAAATTACCGCGTCGCACTCAATACGCTGGCCATCTTCTGTGATGACCGCCTTTGCGCGACCATTTTGGACATCTACCTTTGAAACAGTTGTGCTGTATTTGAATTCAACACCGTGCTTTTGTGCAGCAGCTGCCATTGCGCGCGGTACTGCGTGCATTCCACCCTTGGGGAAAAACACACCGTTAACAGAGTCCATGTATGCAATAACGGCATAGATAGCTAGCGCCTGTTGTGGACTCACACCGGCATACATTGCCTGGAATGAGTACACACGCTGCAAGCGAGGATCCTTCATGAATTGATTCACCTTTGGTGAAAGTTTGCGGAAACCACCAAGTGCAATTAAACGTGCAAGGTTTGGTGTTAACAGATTAAAAGGTGAATCAATGTTGCGATCAATAAAGTCATTCATTTCATACTTGTATAGCTTTGTAACAAACTCCACATAGCGGGCATAACCGGCCGCTTCTTCTGGGCTGATCTTGTCTGCAATTTCAGCTTCCATCTGGGCAGTGTTTGCGTGCACATCTAGTTGGGATCCATCTGCATAAAAAGCACGATACAAAGGAGATACGGGCATGAGTTCAACCCAGTCCTTCATGTCTTCACCCACGCAGCTAAATGCATCTTGAATCAAAGATGGCATTGTTAAAACAGAAGGACCGGTATCAAATGAGTATCCATCTTTTTGCAGCAAGCCACTTCGACCACCCGGTACTGATTCGCGTTCAATGACAGTTACCTTGCGACCAGCACCAGCTAAGCGAAGGGCGGCGCTTAGTCCTGCATATCCTGCTCCAACGATGACAACATGATCTGTTGGGCCTTTAACACGTGCTGGCATTACGAACTCCTCTTAGTTGCGATATTTGCAAGCTCAACGAGCATTGCATTTCCATCTTCTGTAAATACCGCAGATTGCGCCGCGGTTAATGCTTGATCTGTTAAGCGTTCAATCGTTGCTTCAAGCTCTGCTCTGGCACCGGTGGATTCGATGATTTCTCGCAGTAGTTCAACACCTTGTGCATCTAGGTCAGGCTTTCCAAAGTGCTTACGAGCAATTTCCCTTTGGGATTCAGATTGTCGATCATTGGTCATAGCAATTAAAACAGTTCGCTTACCTTCCCGCAGATCATCACCGGCAGGCTTGCCCGTAACAGATGGATCACCAAAAACTCCTAGTAAATCATCGCGAAGTTGGAATGCCTCACCCAATGGAAGTCCGTATGCAGACAGGGCGGCAAAGATTTCTGGCGAGGGGGCTGATGTCATGGCTGCGCCAAGATGTAATGGACGCTCGATTGTGTATTTGCCTGACTTGTAGCGAGCAATCTTCATAGAGCGATCAACACTTGTGGTTTTTTGTGTTTGCTCATGAATATCTAAGAATTGTCCTGCCATCAACTCAACGCGCATTTCGTTGTAGTAAGGAAAGACGCGAGCAAATTGTTCTGTTGTGAGTCCAGCGCTATTGAACATTTGATCTGACCAGACAAGAGCAAGATCTCCAAGTAACACAGCAGCGGATAATCCATACTGCGGTGCAAAGCCATCTAGTTCTTCTTGGGCATGGATTGTTTCAAAGTGGCGATGAATTGAAGGCTTTCCGCGACGAGTATCTGATCCATCCATCAAGTCATCATGAATGAGTGCGCATGCTTGCAATAGTTCAAGTGCTGCCATTGCGCGGACAACAGGTTTTTCTAGAGAACCACCGGCTGCTACAAAGCCAGCATAAGCGAACATTGGACGTAAACGCTTTCCACTATCTAATAAAAAAGCGGTTAACGCGTCTGAGACAGGGGTTAGCTCTGTCGATATCGTATTCAGATAGGCGCTTTCAAAGTTGAGGAAGATGGCTAACTCTTCTTCAACGGCGCTACGAACGCTTGTTAACGTTGCTTTTGTCTCTGAACTCACTCGGTAACGGTACCCTCACCCAGTGGTACTTCGCACTTCCTATTCATTCGAGTTCTTCCCTCCAAAGGATGTTGAGGGTGAAGAACGGTTGTGGGCTGCCATTGATGGCCTTAAATCAATAACCCCTGACTTTGTTTCCGTGACCTATGGGGCAGGTGGATCCACCCGAGATCGCTCCATTCGAATCGCTCAAGAAATTACCAAGCGCACCGGCATTTCAACTGTTGCTCACTTAACCTGCGTTGGATCTACTCGTGATGAATTGATCGCAATTTTGCACAGCTATAAAGAAGCAGGCATCACAAGTATTTTGGCACTTCGCGGAGATCCAACTGGTGGACCTAGTGCGCCGTGGACACCTACACCTGATGGCTTCAATCATGCAGATGAGTTAGTTCAATTAGCAGATGAGTTTGGTGGATTCACAATTGGTGTTGCGGCTTTTCCAGATGGGCATCCAGCCTCTAAAGGTGATTTTGAAAAAGACATCGATGTGCTCATACACAAAGAAGAGCTTGGCGCTACATTTGCTACGACACAGTTTTTCTTTGAAGCAGATCGCTACACACAATTAGTTGAGCGTCTTGCAGAACGTGGCTCACAGTTAGTCATCATTCCCGGCATCTTGCCTGTGACAAACGTCAAGTTGCTCCACCGTATGGCAGAACTTGGCGGAACTCCTATCCCTTCACATATCGCAGATGCTTTCGCAGAGGTTGAAAATGATCCAACTGCAGTTCGCGCGTTAGGCGTGGAGATAGCAACATCACTGTGCCAACAGCTATTGGCAGCAGGGGCTCCAGGATTACACTTTTACACAATGAATAGCTCTACTGCTACTCAAGAAATTTATAGGAACCTCAATGCATAGTAAAGATGAATTCAAGGCAAAGTGGAGTTCTTTGCATAGTGATGCCGAAACAACGGGCATCGTTGGTGCTTGGCTCAATATTTCTTACCGCTTTGGTTTGATCTGCACGTTGCTTCGTATTTCTCCTAACGCACTTACTATGTTGGGGTTATTAGGAGCCGTTGCTACTGCTGTCACGGCACAAACAGCGTGGGCAATCCTTTTCTTAGTATTTTCTTTGTTCTGCGATGGTATTGATGGAAGTGTTGCCATTTTCCAGCACCGTGAAAGCAAGTTTGGTGCAACCCTTGATTCAGTGGTCGATCGCATCAGCGAAGCGCTGTGGTTCTATGCCCTCTATGCAATAGGTGTTCCAGCCTGGATTCCTATTACTTTGTGGTCTGTCGCAGCTTTCCAAGAGTACGCCCGAGCAAAGTTAGTCTCACTGGGTGTTAGCGATATCGGTGTTGTCACACCAGCAGAGCGTCCAGTGCGTGCAAGTTTCTTGTTTATTGTTTTGATTCTTAATCAACTAGATATGCCTGGTGCAACACAACTTTCGATTGCCTTCTTGGTTGTACAAATTTATAGTTTTGTTAGTGTCGTGCGTTTTTCTCATAGCCGATTGCTTCCGTAACTAAATCTCCACTAATACCAACAAGAGGCAATCCGCCCCCTGGGTGGGCCGATCCACCAACTAGATACAAACCTTTAATGGGAGAGCGATTCTTAGCGCGCATGAATGCTGCTCGAGCTCCGTTACTAGATGTTCCATAAATAGCACCACCTGGTGCGCGAACGGCTGCTTCTAAATCTGCAGGAGTTCTAATGGTCAATGACTCCAGTCGATCACGTACCGAAATCCCACGTGCTTCAATTTGATCGATGATGCTGTTGGCATACTTGGTAGCAAATTCTTCGTTATTCCAATCAAACTGTCCATGGGTAGGAGCGTTAACAAGTACAAACCAGCCCTCAAGATTTTCATCTTTACTCATTAATTCATCTTGCGGAGCACAAATATAGATCGTTGGCTTTTCTACAGGCTTGCCATCCTTAAAGATTGCATCAAATTCGGAGTCATAGTTTTCAGGAAAAAGTATGGTGTGGTGATTTAAAACTTGTTCTGGGTCTTTGCGCATGCCCAGCAGTAATGAGAAGCCAGCAACGGATACATCAGCGTTCGCAATATTCTTGCGGGCTTTTTTTAATGCACGCTTATGTCCGGTAATGAGCTTGTTATAAACCAGAGAGGCATCAGCATTTGCTATGACTACATCTGCTGCAACGATTGTTCCATCTGCTAAAACAACACCGGAGGCTTTGTTTCCAGTTGTTTGAATGCTGGCAACGGGGGAGTTTAGGTGAAAGGTGACCCCAACATCTACTGCTCGCTGGTGCACTGTGGTTGTTAGATTTCCAAGCCCACCCTTTACATGCCAGGCACCAAAGCTCTCTTCGACAAATGCGATAGTTGAAAGTACCGCAGGTGCTTTGCGGGGATCAGAACCGCTGTATGTGGCATAACGATCCATAATGAAACGAAGGCGCTGATCTTTCAGGATTTCATCTGCGTGCTGGCGCAACGTCTTCCACGGAGCAATGATCTTCATGTCGCGCACAAAGGTCACGCGCTTCATCAAAGAAACAGGTGACTTCAGCTCGGATTCAACAAAGGGAACTCGGCTTACATCCCACATACGTTCTGCGCGCTTCATGATTCGATCCCACTGCTCTGCACTATCGGCACCAAAGCTGGCTGTGATCGAATCCAAGGTTTCTTTACGGGAAAGATTGGCAAACTTAACGTTGCTGCCATCGGCAAAACGATAATCAAAGGATGGATTTACCGATTCAATAGGACAAACAAGTCCCATTGGTTTTCCGGTGCGCTGAAAGAAATCTTTATAGACGGCAGGCAAAGTCAACAATGATGGTCCGGTATCAAATGCAACTTTGCCAATCCATTCGGTGCGACATTTTCCACCAACTTGATCCGATGCTTCATAGACCACAACCTCATGTCCACCGCGTGATAAACGAGCAGCAGCGGTCATGCCGCCCATGCCGGCGCCAATCACCACGATCTTCATACTGTGCGACCTTTCCATTGGATACTTCCGCGCCTTAAGTATGAGTAAACAATCAGGTAAACCAGCGCAAGAACGGATATTGGATGCAACACACTGTCTAGTACGTTGCCGTGACTCTTAATTGCACTCAGTACGCGAGTACCAACAATTGCAGCAAACCCAAGCCACCCATAAGGATTGCCAAGAAAACCAAGAATTAATGGAGCAATGCTGGTTGCAATGAGAAAAACAACAACAAAGATTGCTCCAACAATTGATCCGAATGCCAAGTTAAGAGATTTTCCATATCCGCTCTTGATTTCACTCCATGAGCCATACATGTGAGTTTCGGCAATATCTGAACCATTGATAACTGTTCCTGAGGATCCCTTTTTAACTAGTTCGCGTGCCAAGAACACATCATCGATGACTGCGTGCTTCACAGATTCGTATCCACCGATTGATGCCAGAGCAGCACGTCGAACGACAAAGAACTGGCCATTAGCAACAGCCATGGACTTTTGACCTGAGCTTTCGGCATAACGAAGAGGAACGGTTGTGAGCCATGACCATTGCAATAGGGGCTGGATTAATCGCTCAGCAAAACTCTGTGCAATCTGTCGTGGATAGGGGGAAACAAAATCTAATTGGGCATCTTGTAAGGCTGTTACCGCTTTATTGATTGCATTGTTGCTTAGACGAACATCGGCATCGATGGATACGAGAATCTCTTCACTCGAAGCATCAAAGAGTTGCTGTAGCGCCCATGTCTTACCAATCCACTTTTCATTAAGCGCAGCACCTTGAATGACTGTAAATCGTGAGTCATTGCTAGTGAAGCGATTCAGCAACTCGAAGGTGGCATCTTCTGAGTTGTCATCTAATAGATAGAAGTGGAATGAACCCTCTTGGGCAGCCAGAGTTGCAATTAGACCTTCCACATTTTCGGCTTCATTACGCATAGGAACGATCACACCAACAGTTTCTACAAATTCTGAAGTGCGCTTAGGTGTGCGAATCTGAACAAAATTGACCGCTGCAATGGTGAGCAGGATGAGGGGCAACAGGAATAAGAGCGAGAAAAGAATCATCAAAGAGTTACGGTCTTCCGACCCAACGGTTAAAGAAGTAAGGGGCAAGCAATACTCCCAAGATCAACCCTGAAAACCCTGCAATGCCTGGACGACCAAAGAAGAAAAGATTTCCGACAACTCCTGAAAACCAGGTCCAGAACAACAAGACGTCGGCAGCAATGAGTGATCCACCAACCTTGCGTCGATCTCGCGGTGTTAAAAAGTGCAGGATTGTCATTAAGAGCATTCCTGAGAGCAGCCAGCCAAAAGTATTGGAAATAGGTATCTCTGGTTGAAAAGGAACGTGTCTACCTGTAACTATCCAGGTCCATCGCCCTTCAGAAACCATGAGTGGATCTAGGAATAAATCCCACGCCATCATTAAGAGTGCGCCATATAAAAAGACCCATGACTTACCAATACGTCGAGCTGCCACCAAACATGGATGAGCAATCATCACCCAAGCAAAGGGAACAACTAGCGGCACAGATAAAATCTTTGGTCCTAAGGTATTTGAATAGCTGTATTCACCAAACGGCCAACTTGTAGTCACGCCTAGTTGTTCGATGAAGAAACCAAATGAGACAGTAATTCCCAACATGGTCCACCCATATCGCGCACCATAATCGGCGATGCCATGGAGAAACATGGCAAAGGCAGCTGTGTATACAGAGGCAATAGTTATGACACCAAGAAATCCACCATCTACAAGTGGATACAGAATCTGCATCAATACAGTCGCACCAAGTGAAACTCCCATGACCTTGATCAGTAGGGGAGATGCGCCACCACGTGCTCTGCGTCTTGGGGTGTAATGGCGGATGGACATAGGCCTAAGTCTGCCCTATTCCTGTTTTATCTAGTAGTTATGCAATTGATCCGCGCATATCTTTGACTGCAAAGCGTGCAAATAGCTCTTCTGAGTACCAGTTATAGGTTGCGGTATCGGCGATCGCCTTTTGATGGGCAGCACCCTTGTATGCAAACTCGCGAATCGCAGCAGCAGATTCCCATAATGAAAAGGTGCCTTGTAATCCAATGGGGGCCTCACCAATGCCAATTGCCGAAATCAATCCTGGTGCTGACTTAAGTGACATTGTTACGGGAGGAACTGAGCTCCAAAATCTAAAGTTTTGATGCCATTTAATCCGTGCACGGGTAATTGCTGCAACCGGGCCAGTCCAATCTTTGGCTGTTGCGACAAAGGGTTCTTTGCCAGCCCATTTACCGTGGGAAGAAATCGGCTCAAGAACTGCGCGAAACTCATGAACGCTGTTTTTGCGCCAACGCTTCACAACCAATGATTGATCAAATGCCTCTATGTCATTAACTTGTGCCACTAATCCCCAACGTAGTGAATTGGCGTCTGCCGGAGTAAATGTTTCACCCTTGCCAGTCCCTAAGGATTTATAGAAACCTATATTTGCAGAACGATGCAATATAAATCGATCTAGGGCCATAGCAAGTAGTGCAAAGGGGATAGCTCTGGATTTAATGGTCCAAAAGTAAGCAACGATCATGAAACTGTACTCTCAATGAGATCCCACTTATTGCCGTATTTATCTTTGAAGACTACTACTTGACCATAAGCCTCTTGGCGAGGCTGCTCAACAAATTCAATACCGCAAGCTTTGTAGTTTTCATAAGTTTCTGAAAAGTTCGTTGTGTACATAAAGAATCCAACTCGACCACCAGTCGAGTTACCGATCGCAGCTCTTTGTTGATCTGTTGCGGCTCTTGCAAGCAGGATCTTGGCACCATCTTTGCTGGGAGCAACAACAACCCAGCGCTTCTCCGGTGTCATTTCTTTATCCTCGATCAAGGTAAACCCAAGATCATGTACGTAATGCGCAATTGCTGCGTCATATTCATCGACAACAATTGCAATCATTCCAAGGGTGTTCATATTCAGTCGCCAACAACCATTGGCTTCGCCCCAGTACATTCAATTAATTCTGTATAACTAGTTGGATATACCGCATGCGGGTGACCAGCAGCTGCCCAAACAACTCCATAATCATTGAGCGCTTGGTCGATAAGCATAGTTGCGGGCGATACCCAGCCAATGGGAGCAACTCCACCAATAGAAAATCCAGACTTTTCTTTTACGTAATCGGCATCAACGCGGCCAAGCTTTTCAATGCCTAAATTCTTGGCAACTAAATCAGTATCAACACGGTGACGTCCACTTGTAATAATCAAAAGTGGTGACTCATCTGGAAGTTTAAAGATGAGTGACGATGCGATCTGTCCAACTTCAATCCCAAGTGCTGTTGCAGCTTCTTGCGCAGTTCGGGCACTATCTGAAAGTACGTGGACTTCACCTTCAAGTCCATGCTCATGCAAAGCGGCAAGTACCCGCTTAACAGCTGCTTTTTCCTTTACGCCTTCCATGTGCCTAGATTATCTAATAATTGAAGTACCCTCCTCTCCATATGACAACTGATTTGTACGCGATGGGTATGCGAGCAAGAAATGCCGTCTGGGCTTGTTTTTTCTTTTTGGGCTTCTTGGGCCTTGCATGGATTCCACGTATTCCGGAGATCAAGACCACACTCGGTTTAAGTGATGGCCAGTTCGGTCTTGTGCTCCTGGCAAGCACTGTGGGATCAATTCCTGGCGCACAACTCGCAGGACGCCTGGTGCACACCTATTCATCGAAGTTAGTTGTTCGAATTTCTGGTTTCTTACTACCAGTAGGCGTCTTTGTAATCGGTCTAGCTGACAATGTTCAGATATTGCTTCTTGGATTATTTATCACTGGTTTTAATGTCGCATTTATGGATATTGCTATTAATGGCCAAGCTGTTGAAATTGAGAAACACACTCAAGGTCGCTGGATGTCTAGTTTTCATGGATTGTGGAGTATTGGGGCATTTGCTGCAACTCTAGTCGGGGGATTGATTGCAAACTTTGTTTCTCCGCGCGATAACCTAATTGCTATCGCAATCTTTGGATTATTCGTCTATCAATTTATTGCACATTACTTATTACCAGCCGAACATGATGGACACTTGGGCGAACCCGGCGAAGATGATGCGGGCAGGGTGTCACTTTTTGGAAAAGAGTCCCTAATTTTGTGGGCACTTGGTATTGGATTGATGTGTTCATTGATTCCAGAAGGTGGCGCTTATGAGTGGAGCGGAATCCTTTTGCAGGACCATATGGGAATTGGTAAGGGCTTAAATGCTGCGGCTGCAACAACTTTTTCCTTAGCAATGATCGTGAGTCGCTTGTTAGGTGATCGCGCCTTTGAAAAGTGGGGCCATGTGAACACCGTTAAATATGGTGGTTATTTTGGTGGCGGGTTGTGGGGAATAGGACTATTTGTTGGAATGTCGATCTCTGATTCACATCCAACGGCAGGATTAATCATTGTCTGCTTAGGTTTTGGCGCTGCAGGTTTTGGAATGGGTCCATTTTTCCCTGCATTTAACCTGGCAGCAGCTTCTATTCCAGGGATTGCACCATCTGTTGGATTAGCTCGTGTGGGGCTCATTGCTATTGCTGCTTACTTTGGTGGACCAACACTTATTGGATTACTGGCAGAAGTTACATCCTTGCCGGTGGCATTTGCCTTCCCGGTCCTTCTCTATATGGTGGTTGGCTTGCAATCAAAATACATCACAGTGCGAGCCCTTAAGCAATAACCCACGTTTCTACAAGGGTAAAGATTGCAACCGCGTACAGCAGGAATGCAAAAGACTTACGTAATAGCGCTGGATTCATCTGACCGCTTTTAATGGAAGCTAGCCGTGCTATCACTACTGCTGAAATCGCCATCGCAATTGGCACGGTCCAAGTTACGTCAGGCCAACTTTGATAGTGAGCAAAGAATGCAGTGATTGAATTGATCGCGATGATTGCAAGTGATGTTCCTGCAGCTTTTCCTTGAGGGACTTTGAAGAAGAGAACAAGAACCGGGATGGCAAGAAAGCCGCCACCGATTCCAAATAAACCGGTCATTGAACCGATCACAAGTGAGATCACTACAAGCCAGAAGAAAGGAACCTTCTTTTCTGTGCCAGCTATTGGCTTGATCAACATCATGGTGCCTGCAGTTACTAAGACGATTGAAAAGCCTGTAGTAATTACTGAATCACTTAAGCGATGGGCAATGATTGAAAAACCAATATTGGTGACAAGTCCGAGCGCCCAGATGATGGAGGCTTCTCTAAATAAAACTTCCTTGCTTTTTATCTTTGGAAGCAGGCCCGAGATGGCTGCGCTTAAGACAACGGCGATTGCCGCAGTTGTTGCAGCTTGGGGAGTGAAGTTAAAGATGTATAAAAGGATGGGGACTGAGAGCATCGCCCCGCCGGCACCGATGAATCCAAGGACCGCGCCAATAAAGGCACCAGCCAGCAACCCACCAATGATCTCCATGGGGTAAGTGTGGGGCACCTAGGCCGCTTGGCTGCCTAGGCTCAACACGCTCATGGGCTTGCTATTTGTCGGTGGCAAGGGCTATTTTTCGAACATCTGTTCGAATACCCACAGCCTTGAAAGGTAGCCTCAAAAATGTCAGCCATGCAGGTTAACCCCGCCCTCGATGTCACTATCGATGGGGCAACAACTCCGATCGAGTTCACCTACAAAGGAAAACGGTTTCGTATCCACGCGGTGCTATCGCGTTGGTGTGAAGCAGGTGGCTGGTGGAATCGAATCAGCGATGGAAAGTATCGCCCCGATGATCAAGCACGTGCTGTGTGGAGAGTAGAGGCGGCGCCCATTGGTGCGCTAACAACCTTTGAACTAGAACGTGATGAAGTAACAGGTCAGTGGATTATTCGTAACGTATGAGTTTTATTCACCTCAATGTTGCCAGTGGCTATTCATTGAAATACGGAACAACACAACCTAGCGATTTAGTAGAGCGAGCGGCTCAGTTTGAGATGCCGGCGCTAGCGCTAACAGATCGTGATGGGTTAGCTGGTGCTATCCGTTTTACGCAAAGCTGCGTTGATTACGGGATTGCACCGATCATTGGTGTTAATTGCGCAATTGACCTGGGCAACGCAAAAGGTCGAATCACGCTGTTGGCACACAGTGATGGGGGATGGCGCTCGCTGTGCAGGCTAATGACATCGCTGACAATGACAAGTGATACACGTGTACCCGTTCTAACTTTAGATTTCTTGAAACAGTTCAGCCAATACAGCACCAATGTTTATGCGATGCATGGACCTGAATCACCTATGAGTAGTGCGATACAAAACCATCGCTTTGATCAAGGGTTATCTATCTTTAATCAAACCCGCGATCTCTTTGCTGGTAATGCAATTGAATGTGTCTCACATTTAGTGGCAGGACGTGGCCCGCGCTCTACTGAGCACGCAGCTAGGTCCTTAATCTTTGCTAGAGATAATGATTTAGAGGCTGTTATTACCAACGCTGTTCGCATGAAGGATCGCACTGATGGGCCAGTTGCCGATGTTTTGGATTGTGTGCGACAGCTAGTTCCGCTACATGATCGCCATATCGAGCGTCGTAACGCTGAAGGCTTTTTAAAATCTAGCGATGAGATGATTTCACTTGCGGCCGAAATTGCGCGAGCTGCAGGGGAGCGAACACCACGTGCATTGCTAAAGACAACTCGTGAATGGGCAGAGCGCTCTTTATTATCGCCGCAGCGAGATATTGGATTAGGGGCCGCCCACCTGCCAGAACCTCATGTTGTAGGGGTAAATACCGCCCAAGAGATGCGCACTTTGCTGCGCACTCGAAGTGAGGCTGGCATTAACTGGCGATACAACAGCAGTGATCAAATCAGTAAAGCACGTGCCCGTTTAGATGATGAACTCGCAACAGTTGCAACACTTGGATACGAGTCATACTTTTTAACAGTTGCAGATATTGCAGACATGGCAAGGGATGCAGGCATTCGAGTTGCAGCACGTGGCAGCGGCGCAGGATCACTGATCTGTCACCTACTTGGCATTTCAGGGGTCGAACCAATGCAACATGGTTTGTTAATGGAGCGGTTTTGTTCACCGCTACGTCGAGCCCTGCCTGATATTGATATTGATGTTGAATCTGCTCGTCGCCTGGAAATCTATGACATGGTCTTTAAGCGATATGGCGATAGCAATTGGGCTTCACCTACCAATCAATCACGATGCGCAGTTGTTTCAATGGTCGATACATACCGTGCCAGACATGCGATTCGTGATGCTGGGGCAGCACTTGGCCTGCCAGGTATGGAGATAGACATGTTGGCAAAATCTATGCCACATGTGCGTGCTCGCAATATCGCAGCAACCTTGCAATCACTGCCCGAGCTTCGCCGTCTTAATACTTCGGCACCTTTAATGGCAGCAACAATTGAGATGGCACAACGCCTAGATGGTTTACCTAGACACCTTGCAATGCATCCATGTGCCATTGTTTTATCTGATGGTGGTTTTCTAGATCGCGCGCCGTTAATGAGTAGCGCCGGGGGATACCCGATGGTTGCATTTGATAAGGATGATGTTGAGGCCGTTGGGTTGTTAAAGCTAGATGTGTTGGGAGTTCGGATGCAATCGGCGATTGCTTATTCCATGAAAGAGATCGAACGGGTCCATGAAGAAAAGATTGATATTGATGCTGTGCCATTAGATGACACAGCGACCTATGAATTAATTCAATCCACCCGCACCCTAGGAATCTTTCAGGTGGAAAGTCCCGGACAGCGCGAGCTAGTCGGAAAGCTTGCTCCCAAAAACTTTACCGATTTAATTATTGATATCTCGCTATTTCGCCCAGGGCCTATGAAAAGCGACATGATCACGCCATTTCTTAAAGCACGTCATGGGTGGAGCTCGGCACAGATAATTCACCCTGATTTGTACGAAATTTTGACCCATACCGAAGGTGTTGTTGTCTTCCACGAACAAGTCATTCAAATCATTGCAACGATGACCGGGGTTTCATTGGCGACGGCTGATGAAAAACGCAGATCGTTGGGGGACCGGGCAGGCCAACAAGAGGTCTGTGATTGGTTCTTTCCTGCTGCAACTGCCAAAGGGTATGAACCACCAATCATCCAAGAGATTTGGGATGTACTGCGCGCCTTTGCATCCTTTGGTTTTTGTAAAGCACATGCTGCCGCCTTTGCTATGCCCACTTATCAATCTGCCTGGCTTAAAACACATTACCCAGCAGCATTTTTTTCCGGGGTATTAACCCATGACCCTGGCATGTATCCCAAGCGTTTAATTGTCGATGAGGTCAGACAAATGGGAATTGCAATTGCACCCCTTGATGTCAACGTATCTGATTCTGTCTATCGGGTTGAAGATCACGGAAATGCTATTCGTATTGCGCTTTCAACCGTTGCTGGCATTAGTGATGGTGAAGTGCAATCAATTATCGCTGGTCGTCCTTATATTGATTTAAATGATTTTGTGCGCAGATCAGGATCTAGCACCCCGATCACAGAAAGCATGATCTTGACTGGTGCATTTGATTCACTGCATATTGATGTTAATCGTAGGGACTTGCTACTTCATTTTTCTGATCTACAAAAATCACTAAGTGCAGCCGTATCTGGCGCACAGATGAACTTAGGCTTTGACCCTCCGGCACTGATTAGCAGCGGCTTGCCCGCAATGACGCCAGCAGAAAGTGTTAAGTACGAAGTCAATCGACTGGGCATCGATATGTCTCGCCATATGATTGAATTTTACGGAGAGTTCCTTAACGCAATTGGTGCGGTGCGATCTAGTGATTTATTAAAGCAACGATCCCAATCATCGGTCCTTGTTGCTGGTGTCAAGGTTGCAATGCAGACACCACCAATACGCTCTGGCAAACGTGTCATCTTTTTAACGCTAGATGATGGATACGGGCTTAGCGATTCAACATTTTTCACTGATGTTCAAGGCGAATACGCCAATGTTTTGTACTCCACATCGCTGCTACTTGTACGAGGCGTCACCCGTCGCACCGGGGCCAAGGGAATATCGATAAGAGCCACTGGGGCGTGGGATTTACGCGCCGCCTACGAAAGTTGGAGCACCAAACAAAGTACGCTCGCAATATGACAACAGATGACAAGCCAACACAGGCAACGATTCTGCATGTTGATATGGATGCGTTCTACGCATCGGTTGCCGAAAAAGATAACCCCGAACTAAAAGGAAAGGCTGTTGTTATCGGTATGGGCGCCCGTGGAGTCATTTCTGCGGCCAACTATGAAGCACGCAAATTTGGAATTTATTCGGCAATGCCGGTGGGACAAGCACGTCGACTAGCACCACATGCAATATTTCTACCTGTTGATATGGTCCGCTACCAAGAGGTCTCTGGCCACATCATGGAGATCTTTGAAAGCTTCACACCAAATGTTGAGCCAGTCTCTGTTGACGAAGCATTCCTAGATGTGACAGGTGCGAAGAAATTACTGGGTACGGGACGCGAAATCGCAACAGCGATTCGAGCAAGAGTAGAAGCACAAGAGGGCATCACATGTTCAGTTGGTATCGCACCTTCTAAGTTCATTGCAAAGCTTGCATCAACCCATTGCAAACCCAATGGAATGCTAGAGATAACTAGCGATCGTATTCTTGAGTTCCTGCACCCCTTGCCAATTTCTGCGATGTGGGGAGTGGGTCCAAAGACGGCAGAAGTACTTGAACGATTAGGGCTTCGCACTATTGAAGATATTGCCAAATTGCCTCGCACAACTTTAATTCGAGCAGTGGGTGATGCAGCTGGTGCGAACTTGCATGAACTTGCATGGGGACGGGATTACCGAGATGTTGCCCCACAAGATGCGGAGAAAAGCATTAGCGCCGCAGAGACTTTCCCAACTGATTTAGATAACCCGGAAGAGATCCTGCGCGAATACTTGCGGTTGTGCGAGCGCGCAACTTCTCGATTGCGCGATAAAGGTTTGTTTGCCAAGACAATTAGCATCAAGGTGAGGTTTGGTGATTTCTCAACCATCAATCGCTCAAAGACATTGCCATTGCCAATAGATAGCACTCATGATGTGTATGAAGTTGTTAAAGGTTTATATGAAGCACTACGGATTGAAAGAGCTCGCCTGCGATTAGTCGGAGTTTCCCTTGAGAATTTAAGTGAGGGAGCACCTGTTCAAATGGTGCTGGGCGAGCGTGAAAAGGGCTGGCGCGAGGCAGAAGGGGCTATGGATAAAGCCCGTGAGCGTTTTGGAGATGGATCTGTTAGACCTGCACGATTGATCAAGCCCAGTGAGACAGAAAGTGAGTAGCGGGCCAGCAGAATCTGTTCTATTGTGAGCCTGTGGAACTTTCAGATCGCGAAAAGCGCTTACTTGATGAGATGGAGGCTGCCCTCTTAACCGAGGATCCACGCCTAGTTTCAGCACTTTCTGCTGGCCCTGCCTCACCTAACCGCAAGCGCATCATGATCGGCGGCGGCCTAGTTCTATTGGGTCTTGTCACCTTGTTTGGTGGCCTAGTTTCAAAGGTAACCCCGATTGGAATTCTGGGGTTCCTCATTGCACTTAGTGGGGTAATCAGTGCGATTTCCAGCTTTACCCCTAGCGTTGGCAAGAAGGCACAAAAGAAGTCACGCTCACGCTCATCAATCAGCGATCGCATGGAGAAGCGCTGGGACAACCGAGGCCAAGAGCAGTAATCCAACAGTAAGTCACGCTCAAGCCCCTCCTTGTGAGGGGCTTTTTTCATGCTCCCAGGGTGGGGAGAGGTGGGGCGCAAATGGGTTAAAAGTGGGAAAAGGTGGTTGAAAAAGGGGAAAAGTGGAGTAAAGTGGGGATTTAAGCGGGCACGAAAGTCCGCAGCGAACCTGGGGAAGGGGGCGCTGAAAATGTTTCTAGGCACCCACGAGCCACGTCTTGATGACAAAGGTCGCTTAATACTTCCCGCAAAATTCCGCGAAGAGTTAGCTGCAGGTTTAGTTATTACTAAAGGACAAGAACGTTGTCTTTATGTTTTTCCATCGAATGAATTTTCAGTAATTACAGAGACGCTAAAACAAGCGCCAGTCACTGCAAAATCAGCACGTGATTACAGCCGTGTGATGTTTGCTGGCGCACACGATGAAATTCCTGATCGTCAAGGTCGCGTAACAATTCCACAATCACTTCGCACATATGCAGGATTAGAAAAAGAGTGCGTTGTTATTGGTGCAAATACTCGTGTTGAAATCTGGGATGCAACTGCATGGAATGAATATTTAACAGATCGTGAAAAGAGCTTTGCTGATGTTTCAGAGGAGGTCTTTCCAGGTTTGTTCTAACTCTCGCTTGTGGCCACTGCCGACCCTTCGAACGCAGCGACACCCCTTCCCCGGTGCCGTTGCTAAACCAAGATCCGTCGGCCGGCAGTGACCAGAGGTGAGAGTTAAAAAGTTAGTTCAGTCAATGCACGAAAGGGGGAAAAGATGACCAGCACAACAGAGCATGTATCTGTAATGCGCGATCGCTGTGTAGATCTTTTGTCCCCTGCAATTGCTGCCTCTAGTAGCCCTGTTGTTGTTGATGCGACGTTGGGCCTTGGTGGTCACACAGAAGCGCTGCTACAAAAGTTCCCACATCTGACAGTTATTGGTATTGATCGCGACCTTGATGCAATTGCAAAGGCAACAATCCGCCTTGCCCCATATGCAGATCGCTTCAAAACTGCTCATTCAACCTTTGACAGCATTAAAGAGATCGTTACAAGTTTTGGGTACAAGCACATTGATGGGGCTTTGTTTGATCTCGGTGTTTCTTCAATGCAATTAGATCAATCAGAGCGCGGTTTTTCTTATTCACACGATGCCCCCCTTGACATGCGTATGGATCGCACGCAATCACTAACTGCGGGGGAGATCATCAATACATACGAGCCAGGCCAACTGGTTCGAATCCTTCGCACCTATGGTGAAGAAAAGTTTGCAACTCGCATCGTTGAATCAATTATTAAGCAACGTGCAATCGCCCCAATGAATTCAACAACTCAGCTGGCAGAGATGGTTAAAGCCGCTATCCCTGCAGCAACTCGTCGCACTGGTGGAAATCCTGCAAAGCGCACGTTCCAGGCCCTTCGCATCGAAACAAATGATGAGCTAGGCACGATTACGCGCGCACTACCTGCAACCCTCGAACTATTAAAGGTGGGTGCTCGCTTAGTTGTTATGTCATTCCAGTCCCTTGAAGATCGCATCGTTAAGCAACTCTTTGTTGCCTCAACAACATCTGGCACTCCGCGCAATCTTCCTTTCGAGCTTCCAGAGTATGCGGCCAAGTTTTCAATGATCACCCGCGGCAGTGAGACACCAACAGATGCTGAGCTAGAAGAGAACTCGCGTTCTCAATCTGTGCGACTTCGTGCGATCGAAAGGGTGGCTGCGTAATGGCAATGACCGCCTTTACTCCTGCGATTACTCGCTCAAAAGAAATTTTCGCCGAAAAGTCATCACAAGTTGTTCTAAAGCTTGTGCCAGATATATCAAGCGGAAAGCAAGCAGATCGAAAGTTCTTCGCAACATTTGTAACTGTCGTCGGTGCTATTGGTCTCATGTTTCTTCTCCTGATCAATACCTTGCTGGCACAAGATGCATTTGAACTTACTGGCTTAAAGCTTGAGGCCAAGCTAGTAAGTGATGAGCGCGAAGCAATTGCACGACAGATGGACAAATTATCTTCCCCAGATGCACTTGCAAGAGCTGCTACCGAACTTGGTATGAAACCTTCAGAGAATCCAACCTTCTTGTCTCTCGACAAGCCTGTTATAGAGGTACCAGTAAAAAATGGGTAACTTTTCATTAACACATAACAGAATCAGAGCCCTTATTTTTATGATGGCTGTGATTATGTTTTTGTTTGGGCTCCGTCTCGTTCAAGTTCAGGCGTTACAGGCAAATAACTATCGTGAGCGCGCTGTTAATGAGATGGAAAAGATTAAGACTCTTCAAGCCCCACGCGGTGATATCACCGATATTAATGGTGTGCCCTTTGCTCGCAGCGTTGCGGCAACAAGCATTGTTGTGGATCAAACCCAGATTTTGAACCCAGCCAAAGTCGCTGCGTTCGTTGCACCAATACTTGATATGAGTGTCTCTGATGTGCAAACGGCGCTGACCGGTAAGCGCAAATGGAACATGGTTGCCGAGAATGCAAAGCCTGCAACTTGGCTAAAACTGGCAAGTGCTATTGATCAATACAACCGACAGTTTCCCGGGATGAGCCCAGAGCGCATTATCGGATTCTTCCCAGAGCGCAGCTACATTCGCGAGTATCCATCTGGTTCATTAATCGCATCATTGATTGGTTTTGTTAATCATGATGGGATCGGTGCAACCGGTCTTGAATCAAGCATGAATTCAACTATCTCTGGCAAACAAGGCAAGTACTCATATGCCAATGGTTATAAAGCTGAAATTCCTGGCTCTCAATCTGAAATTATCCCGGCACAAGCTGGTACATCAATTCGCCTAACAGTTGACCGTGATATTCAATGGGTGGCAGCCAAGGCAATCGCTGATGTAGTCAAATCTACTCGCGCGCTGAGTGGAACTGTAATTGTTATGGATCCCAAAACAGGCCAGATTTTGGCTCATGCAACAGCTCCAACATTTGATCCAAACAACACCTCAAAGGTTTCACTGGTAGCTATGCGCAATCCATCGGTTCAAGATGTGTATGAGCCTGGTTCTACTGGCAAGGTTATGACACTTGCTGCAGCACTCGAAGAAAAGAAAGTTACTCCAGAGACTGTTCTAACAATCCCTTACGCGCTAAAGCGCTCAGTAAAAGTTTTTCATGATCATGAACCACATCCAGATCAGCGTTTAACGACAGCTGGAGTTTTGGCCCTATCAAGTAACACGGGCTCAATCAAAATTGGCGAGATGCTTTCAAATGATACTTTATATAACTACCTCACAAAGTTTGGCATTGGCACAAAAACTGGTTCTGGCCTACCAGGAGAATCTCGAGGAATTCTTCCTAAGGTTGCCGATTGGTCTGGAACAACAGCGCCAACAGTGGCTTTCGGACAGGGATATTCACTCACGGCCATGCAGGCAACAAGTGTCTTTGCAACCATCGCAAATGATGGAGTTCGAGTTTCACCAACGGTAATTGCTGGAAAAAGTGACGCAAGCGGTAATTACACACCATCTGAAACCCGCGAGAGTGTTCGTGTAATTGGCAGTGATACTGCAGCAAAAATGCGTTTGATGATGGAGAGCGTGGTTTCTTCAAATGGAACAGCGCCTTCTGCAGCAATCCCTGGCTACCGAGTAGCTGGAAAAACAGGAACCGCCCAACGCATCGATGACACCTGTGGTTGCTACCGCGGATACACAGCATCTTTCATTGGCTTTGCACCGGCTGATAACCCCGCCTATGTAATTTCAGTAACTATCCAAGATCCAAAGGGATTGCACTGGGGTGGCTACCTGGGCGGACCAGTATTTAAAAAGGTTATGTCTTTTGTATTGCAATCAAAGGGAATTGCCCCAACAGGCACCACTGTTGTTCCATACCCATTAACTGAAAAGCAATTAATTGCCGCAAAGAAGGTTACAAGTGTCAAGACCAATTGAAGAGTTTAAGAAGACCGTTGAGTCGATAGCTGCAATAGCTAATGCGACCCTAGCCGGAGATGCAGCAACTGTTATTACTGGATTAACACTTTCTAGCAATGATGTTCAAGAGGGTGATCTGTTTATTGCTTTGCCTGGTGAAAAAGCACATGGTGCAGATTTTGCAAAAGATGCCATTCAACGTGGAGCAGTAGCCGTTTTAACTGATGCAGAAGGTGCTTCAAAGATTAAAGGCGTGCCGGTAATTGTTAGTGCCCATCCTCGTCGCGCAGCAGGTGTTATTAGTGCCTGGTTCTATAGCGAGCCAATGAGAGATTTGTATAGCGTTGGCGTAACTGGGACAAACGGTAAAACAACTGTCACAACCTTGTTGCACCAGATCATGTCTGCAGCAGGTCGTGAGAGTGGGTTAATCGGCACAGTTGAAACCCGTATTGGCAGTGAAACCCTTGCAAGCAAGCGCACGACCCCTGAAAGCAGCGATTTGCAGGCCCTTTCAGCTGTTATGCGAGAGCGCCATATGCGCAACCTAGTGATGGAAGTTTCAAGCCATGCCATCGCACTTGAACGAATTCGTGGCAGTCACTTTGCAGTCGTTGCCTTTACCAATCTTTCTCAGGACCACTTAGATTTCCACAAAACTATGGATGACTACTTTGCGGCAAAAGCAAAGTTGTTTACCTTTGAGTTCGCAGATTTAGCCGTTATCAATATCGATGATGCTCATGGTGTGCAACTGGCTGCAAAAACAGAGCTTCCGGTGATGAGTGTTTCCCGCCATGACCAGAGTGCCACTTGGCATTTCGTTTCAATTGCACCAGATTATGCTGGTGCCCATGTTGCTATACGCGGCAGCGGTGGAATTTTGATTGAAGGAAAAATCCAGCTACATGGTGGCTATAACTATGACAATCTTTTGATGGCAGTTGCAATTGCCAATGAAAGTGGCATTGATCCAATTGATATTGCAGCCATATTGCCGCACTTAACAGGGGCTGCAGGTCGCCTTGAGTCTGTGCGTCTTGGACAGAATTTCAGAGCACTTGTTGATTACGCACACTCACCAGATGCTGTTGCTCGAGTACTACAGGCTGCCCATGAAATTACAGATAGACGAGTTATTGCAGTTCTTGGTTGCGGTGGCGATCGCGATACTTTTAAGCGAGCGTTAATGGGTAAGGCGCTACATGATGGGGCAGATGTTGCGATCTTTACCAGCGATAATCCTCGTTCAGAAAAGCCAGAAGAGATTTTAGTTCAGATGACTTTAGGTCTAGAGATCCACGAGCCAAGTGCAGTCATTCAAGACAGAGCACAAGCAATTAAGGCAGCTGTTGATCAAGCCAATGAGGGTGATGTGGTCCTTATCCTTGGAAAAGGCCATGAAAAAGGACAGGAAATGGCTGGAGTTAATCACCCCTTTGATGATCGCGTAGAGCTTGCTCGAGCAATCGAGGATAAAAAATGATTACTTTAACCGCAGCAGAGATCGCTTTATTGGTAGGCGGGGAATTACATTGCGATAAAGATTTGTTGGTATCGAAAGCACCTGTATTTGACTC
Organism: Candidatus Planktophila sp.; assembly: GCF_040402275.1. Classification (GTDB taxonomy): domain Bacteria; phylum Actinomycetota; class Actinomycetes; order Nanopelagicales; family Nanopelagicaceae; genus Planktophila. The sequence goes on from NZ_JBBAMW010000004.1 coordinate 49,037, forward strand.
ACGTTTAGCAACTCCTGGTTGCATCTTCTTAGCTCTCAAGGGTGAAAAAGTTGATGGACATGATTTTGCAGCTGATGCATATCGAGCAGGAGCAATGTTTTCATTAACGACCCATCGCATCGATGGTCCATGCGTTGTTGTTGATGATGTCTTAGAGGCCCTATCTGCCTTGGCCTCATTTGTTCGAAAGCGTTTAACAGGATTGACAGTTGTTGGTATCACTGGATCACAAGGCAAAACAAGTACCAAAGATTTACTAACTCATATGCTTAGCGTTGCCGGCCCCACTGTGGCACCGGCTGGCTCTTTTAATAATGACTTAGGATTGCCAATTACCCTGCTCCAATGTGATGAGCGCACGAAGTTCTGCATTCTTGAAATGGGAGCACGCCATAAGGGAGATATCGCTCGACTCTGTGAAATTGCACAACCCAATATTGGAATTGTTCTAGTCGTTGGTACAGCACACCTAGGCGAGTTTGGATCAGTCCAAGCTATTGCAGAGACAAAATCAGAGTTGATCCAGTCTTTGAGCTCAGATGGAATTGCAATACTTGGAAGTTATGATCAATACACACCTGCAATGGCATCACTACATAGTGGCCGCACAATTGTTTTCGGCAATTCTCAAGAAGTGCGAGCCGCAGATGTAGAAATCCGTGAAGGTTGTCCTCACTTTGATCTAGTAACTCCTGCAGGACGAGACGCAGTTGGCATGCGGTTAGTGGGGGAGCACCAGATTTCAAATGCACTAGCTGTGGCAGCTGTTGGTACAGCGTTAGAACTGCCTATCGAATTAATCGCAAGTTCTTTATCAACAGCAGAAAATGCCAGCAAGTGGCGCATGGAGCTCCATGATGTGTTTGGCTTATTAATCATTAATGATTCTTATAACGCCAACCCTGATTCGATGGCGGCGGCGATGCGCTCTTTGGTGCTCTTTGCCCAAGAACGCGGGGGAGAATCCTGGGCATTTGTGGGAAAAATGCATGAACTCGGCGAGTCAAGTGCTGCTCAGCATCAAGCAATTGGCACCCTAGCCCAAGAGATAGGTATCGATCATTTGGTGGCTATTGCCGCACCTGAATATGGCAACCATAAAGGTCAGATGCTTATTCATCACTACGCAAGTATTGATGAATGCATTTCTTTGACAGATTATTTCTCCGCAGGTGATGTGGTTCTTGTTAAGGCATCACGATCTGAAGGATTTGAAGTACTTGCCCAAAAGTTAGAAAGCTTGTGGCTAAACAAGAGCGGAGTTGAAAGTTGAGACAGATCCTTATTGCTGGTGCCTTCGCGCTAGTATTTGCACTCTTTGGAACCCGCGTTTTAATTCGAGTTCTTGCCGGCAAAGGATATGGACAGATAATTCGTGATGACGGACCAAGTAGTCACCACATCAAGCATGGCACCCCAACTATGGGTGGAATCATTTTTATTCTTGCAGCAATTCTTGGATATTTAGTTGCTCACTTAGTCACGGGTAATGCTGTGACTGTCTCTGCTCTGCTCGTCCTCGGGCTGGTAGTTTGTTTAGGATTTATTGGCTTCTTAGATGATTGGCTGAAAGTCTCACGACAAAACTCTCGTGGTCTGCCAGGACGATTTAAGTTAATTGGCCAAGCTATTTTTGCTGCAATCTTTGGTTACTTAGGTTTACAGTTTCTTGATTCAGATTCCCTAGCTCCAATTTCGCAATACTTATCAGGTGTGCGTGAAACCTCAATTTACTTAGGTTCAGGGTTAGCCATCGTCTGGATTGTCATAATGGTGATGTCTGCTAGCAATGGCGTTAACTTAACCGATGGACTAGATGGATTAGCAACTGGTGCATCCATTATGACCTTCTTAGCATTTGTACTAATTGGTGTTTGGGAGTTTGGACAAAGTTGTGCGCTCAATGCTGCAGCTGGTTGTTATGCAGTCCGAGATCCTTTGGACTTAGCTGTATTGGCTGCCGCATTTGCCGGCGGTTGCACCGGATTTCTTTGGTGGAACACAGCACCTGCCAGGATCTTTATGGGCGACACCGGTTCTTTGGCATTAGGTGGTGCCATCGCAGGATTAGCAGCAACTTTGCGCGTGGAACTACTCCTGATTCCACTAGGTGGTCTCTTTGTCATCATCACCATGTCTGTGCTGATTCAGACTTTCTACTTCAAGATCAGTGGCGGAAAGCGTGTGTTCAAGATGGCACCACTTCACCATCACTTTGAATTAGTGGGCTGGGAACAAATAACCATTGTTATTCGTTTCTGGATTATCGCTGGCTTATCAGTTGCCGCTGGCCTCGGTCTGTTTTATGCACAGTGGGTAGCTAAGTAATAAATGTCAATTCACTTTGCCGACCAACGTTTCCTTATATTGGGAGCCGGTGTAACGGGGTCGGCGGTTGCTAAGGCATTGAAAAGCCGTGGTGGTTTAGTAACAATCACAGATGACAATTCACATGATGCGGTAAAGCCAGAAGATGTTGATCTAGCGAATTTTGATGCTGTCGTGATCTCTCCAGGTTGGCGGCAGGATCACCCACTAGTTAAAAAAGTTTTAGCAAGTAGCCTTTTGATTCTTAATGAAATTGATCTTGCCTGGCAGATTCGCACAGAGGATTCACCAGGACAAAAATGGCTGGCCCTGACCGGCACGAATGGAAAGACAACAACAGTTGAGATGGTTGCCAAGATTTTACAAACCGCTGGCTTAAAAGCTGTGGCATGTGGCAATGTGGGGGACACCGTCATTGAGGCAGTTGATCGCAAAGATTCTTATGACTATCTAGTACTAGAGCTTTCAAGTTTCCAACTACATTGGGCCAAGCAAGCACAATTTGTTTCAGCGGCAATTCTAAACATTGCAGATGATCACCTAGATTGGCATGGCACCTTTGATGCCTATGCCGATGCTAAGTTTTCGATTCTAGATCGAGCAGAGATAGCTGTTTTAAATGCCGATGATGAGCAGGTTGTATTGCGAGCCAATCGATTTAAGGGCCGTAAGGTCTTTTTCTCACTTGATACGCCAGCACCGGGTGAAATAGGCGTTGTTGAAGAGTTATTAGTTGATAGAGCATTTGTTTCAGATCCTATGGAAGCGGCAATGATGTGTGAGCTAAAAGACATCACGCCAACTGTGCCCCACAATGTTTCTAACGCATTATCTGCAGCAGCACTTGCTCGAACTGTGGGAGTTTCACATGAGCACATCCAAAAGGCGTTGCAAGAGTTCACACCAGGACGACACCGCATAGAGACAGTTTTTGAGCGTGATTTAGTTTCTTGGGTAGATGATTCCAAGGCAACTAATCCACACGCTGCATCAGCATCTTTGATGTCTCATCTATCTGTTGTGTGGATTGCTGGGGGATTAGCAAAGGGCGCGGACATGAATTCACTCGTAGAGCGCTGTAAGGGTCGGATTAAAGCGGTAATTCTTATTGGCGCAGATCGTCAATTGATTGCAGATGCTCTACAAGAACACGCACCTAAGATTCCTCGCATTCTTGTTGATGCTCCTGCCGACTACACACGTGGTGGGGATTCAAACTCTTTGATGGAGGCTGTGGTTGCACAAGCTGCCACGTTGGTAGCACCCGGGGATACGGTGTTGATGGCACCGGCGTGCGCGTCGATGGATCAATTCATTTCATATGCCGATCGCGGAGATCGCTTTGCTGCTGCAGTGCGCAAGGTTGTGGCACATGGCTAATCAACAGAGAGAAACCTTTTTTACAAAGCCGGTCAATCTTTACTACATGTTGCTTGGCAGCACCCTGGGTTTGAGCATTCTTGGCTTAATTATGGTTTTTTCAGCATCTTCCATCTATTCCATTGATGCAAAAGGCTCCTCTTACGCAATTGTGTTGCGTCAGTTTATCTTCCTAGTTTTATCGATACCGATGGCCTGGGTTTTCTCAAGATTTTCACTGGCCCAGTGGAAGTTAGTAGCCCGCTTTGGATTTATTGTCTCAATTGGCCTACTTGTACTTGTTCAATTAATCGGCAAGAGCGTTAACGGTAATCACAATTGGATTAGCTTGGGATTTGTGGATGTTCAGCCCAGCGAAATTGCAAAGTTTCTTATGATTTTGTGGGCCGGATTCATGCTGGCAAAACAAGAGCGCTCCGGGGTTGATCACACTGTAGTTCTTAAACAAATAGCTCCTGCTTTTGCACTCTGCATTATTTTGGTAATGCTAGGAAGTGACTTAGGAACAGCATCAATTTTTGCTTGTATTTTGGCTGGATTATTGTGGGTTTCAGGGTTGCGATTAGGAATTTTTGGTATTGCACTTAGTGTTGGTCTAGTTGGTTTAACTGCTGCGATCTTGACCTCGCCCTATCGCGTTCAGCGCTTTATGGTTTTCCTTAATCCTTTTGCTGAAGATCAATACAAGCTCTATGGATGGCAACCTGCACACAGCTTGCTAGGCCTTGCTAGTGGTGGCTTTTTTGGTGTTGGACTAGGCGCAAGCCGACAAAAGTGGGGCAATCTGGCAGAGGCGCACACAGACTTTATCTTTGCTGTTATCGGTGAAGAGCTTGGATTGTTCGGCACAATCGCAACACTGCTTCTTCTGAGTATTTTGCTCTTTTCTATTTTCAAGTTAGCTCTTCGTGCTCATGATCCTATGGTTCGATATGTCGCATCTGGGTTTGGTTGCTGGCTAGCAATTCAAACTGTTTTAAACATTGGCTCTGCCATCAGCGTTCTGCCTGTTGTGGGCGTGACTTTGCCATTTGTTTCATATGGTGGCTCCGCACTTATCGCCACGTATATGGGGATCGGCTTTGTGCTGGGGGCTGCTCGGAGAGACCCAGTAATCTATAGAGAATTAAAGGAAACAGGTATTCCATGGCTACGGTAGTTCTGGCAGGTGGCGGCACAGCTGGCCATGTTGAACCCGCCTTAGCTGTTGCACGTCAATGGAAAATCTCTCATCCAGATGATCGCCTTATTTTTCTGGGAACATCCTCTGGTCTTGAAACTACCTTGGTGCCTGCAGCAAATTTTGAACTGCATCTGATCCCGCGAGTTCGGATCTCACGCAGACCATCTGCCTCCTGGCTAAACATTCCATTTGATTTGCTTTCATCTGTTTCGGCATCAAAGAAAGTAATCAAGATGGCCGATGTTGTTATTGGCTTCGGGGGATATGTGAGTGCGCCGGCATATATTGCCGCCCAGATTTCAGGTGTTCCCATTGTTATTCATGAAGCAAATGCAAAGCCTGGTTGGGCAAATCGACTGGGGGCTGCATTTTCAGAACACCTAGCTGTTGCACACCCTGTTGATTCTGGAAAGTTCGAGCACGCACTTTTAGCTGGACTGCCCTTACGATCTGATGTTGCCAAAGCATTTAATGATTCACAATCTAATTGGGCCGCAGCCCGGCTGGCTGCAAAGCTTCGACTTGGTTTTTCAGCAGATGCGCCATTGGTATTTGTTATGGGTGGATCTCAAGGATCGGTTGCGATCAACAAAGTTATTGAATCCTCGGTAGAAATGTTTAACAAACAAGGCTTATCTGTTTTGCACTCAGTCGGAAAACTCAATGCGTTGCCACAGGCCAGCGGTGGGTATAAACCCGTTGTATATGTGGATGCAATGGCAGATGCGTATTTGGCTGCTGATGTGATCATCGGGCGCAGCGGGGCTGTGACATGTAGCGAATTTAGAGCCCTTGGCCGTTACGCTCTTTTCGTGCCTCTACCAATAGGAAATGGCGAGCAGTTTGTTAATGCCGCATCCCTAGTTGCAGATAGTCGCGCGCAAGTTATTAGCCAAAAAGAATTTACTGCAGATTTCTTGAAAGCACAGATTGCTGGTCTGCTCGCAAAGTCTGCTTCAGCTCCTATTGCAGGTAATGGCGCAGACCTACATGCTGCCGAAAAGATAGTGGCACTTACTGAGTTTGCGATGAAGCCATGAGCCAATCTCTCTCTTCATTAATTGGTAAGCGCATTCACTTCATTGGTATTGGTGGAGCCGGAATGAGTGGATTAGCACGCATAGCTTTATCGCACGGCATCACAGTCAGCGGATCTGATGCAAAGGATTCATCCGTTGTCATTGTACTTTCAGCATTGGGTGCAACTGTTGCGACTTCACATGATGCAGCACATGTTGATGGCGCAGATCTTGTTGTGTATTCAACAGCGGTATCGGCTAGCAACCCTGAGCGAGCAAGGGCGGTAGAGCTTAAGATTCCAATTTTGACCCGCGCCGCAGCACTTGCAGTTCTGATGTCTGAATCAAAGAGCGTTGCCGTTGCAGGCACACATGGAAAGACCACAACTTCTTCCATGTTGGCAGTTGCACTCCAAGCATGTGCTGCAGATCCATCCTTTGCAATCGGCGGAACAATTACCGCCTCTGGATCGAATGCACATCGCGGAACTGGTGAGATCTTTGTGGCAGAGGCCGATGAGTCAGATGGTTCATTTATTGAATATCACCCATTTGCCGCCATCGTTACAAATGTGGAGCATGATCATGTGGACTTTTTCCCCACCCCAGAATCTGTTGCCCAGGCGTTTAGAGATTTTGCAGCAACGATTAAGCCCGAAGGTTTCCTTACGTATTGCGCAGATGATGCCGGTGCTGTGGCGTTAGCTGGCACGACAAAGAATGTGCAATTGATTTCATATGGAGTTGCAGAAGGCGCCGATCTACACATTGACCAGATTGAGTTGATGACAATGGGTTCATCTGCGCGGGCTGTGTGGAATGGAAAGAGTGTTGGCCACATTGAGTTGCAAGTGCCTGGCCATCACAACTTATTAAATGCAGCAGGTGTGTTAGCAACAGGATTAAAGCTTGGTTTTGGCGCAGCTGAATTACTCACTGGCTTGAGCACTTTCCGGGGGACTGGGCGCCGCTTTGAACTCATTGGAACTGTGCATGGAGTTCGAGTCATTGATGATTATGGGCATCATCCAACAGAGATTCAGGTGACACTGGAAGCGGCCAAACGATATGCGGCAGATGGTCGCTTGATCGTAATTTTCCAACCACATAGATACTCCCGAACAAAAGCATTTGCCGCTGCTTTTGCAACTGTGCTTGATGTTGCAGACCGGGCGATAGTTCTAGAGGTATATGCAGCCAGTGAAAAGCCAATAGAAGGTGTGACATCAAAGTTAATTACTAGCCAAATGAAGAAGGGTGAGTACATCCCTAACTTTGTTGAAGTCACAGATTCAGTGATTGAGATGGCCCAGCCTGGCGATGTGATCATGACGCTGGGTGCAGGTGATGTTAGCTGTCTTGCACTAATCATTGTTGATGGCCTGAATCGACGTTTTGCATAGCCATGAATCGTCGTCTCATCCTTCTAGTTTCAGCAGTACTACTTGTAGGTGCCACATATGTTCTTGGTTGGTCCACACTATTTACAGTCAGCTCTATCGAAATTAAGGGATCAAGTACGCAAGTAAGTTCTGGGATTGTTAAGGGACAAAAGCTAGCTCGCGTTGAGCCTCGCGCAGTGGCTGCAAAATTTGAAACTCTTGATTGGGTAGCTAGCGCAAAGGTTTCTAGAAACTGGATTAATGGCAAGGTCACTATTGATTTAACAGAGAGAACACCGGTTGCGATATATAACAACAAAGTCATAGATTCGACAGGTAAGAGCTTTATGCTACGTGGGCCAGCTTCATCAGATTTGGTCCAGATACAAGCCGGTGATTTAACCGCGGCCACAAAAGCTGTCACCTTTTTCACGACTCTTCCAGCAGACCTCAAGGAAGCATTGAGCGTTGTAAAGGTCCGCAGTACTGGATCACTTGTCCTAATTGTTAATAATGCTGGCAAGAATCTTGAGGTCCGTTGGGGCACTGATGGCGAGAATGAATTGAAATTAAAGGTTTATAAAGCACTTATCGCGTTGCCAGAAAATGCAGCAATTAAAAGAGTTGATGTTTCGGCACCACATGCACCAATCGTTAAATAATTATTGAGATTACGACACGGTAAACAGTTCATGTCGGTGTTTGATAATCACCCGTATGCGCTTTAGGTTCGCCTTATAGAAAAGCATTGAATAGTAAGCCTCAAGTTGAGGTTTATGGTTCATAAGGAGGAAACACAGTGGCTTCACCACAAAATTATTTAGCGGTCATCAAAGTTGTCGGCATTGGTGGCGGTGGAGTTAACGCAGTTAATCGCATGATCGATGTTGGATTAAAAGGTGTCGAGTTCATTGCAATTAATACAGATGCACAACATTTATTAATGAGTGATGCTGATGTGAAATTAGATATTGGTCGCAAGACAACTCGCGGACTTGGCGCAGGTATGGATCCAGATAAGGGTCGTGAAGCTGCACTAGATCACGCAGATGACATTGAAGAAATATTGCGCGGTGCTGACATGGTGTTTGTTACTGCAGGTGAAGGTGGCGGAACCGGGACAGGTGCTGCGCCAATCGTTGCAAAAATTGCAAAAGATAGTGGTGCATTAGTAATTGGTGTTGTTACTCGTCCATTCTCATTTGAAGCAAAGTTGCGTGCGGCTCAAGCAGATGTTGGTATCGAAGCACTACGTGCTGAAGTTGATACATTGATTGTTATTCCAAACGATCGTTTGCTAGCAATTTCAGATCGCACAATAACTTTGGCAGATGCATTTAAGAGCGCAGATCAGGTATTATTATCTGGTGTTCAAGGAATTACAGAGATCATCACTCAACCGGGTTTGATCAACCTGGACTTTGCAGATGTGAAAGCTGTTATGTCAGGTGCCGGTTCTGCATTAATGGGGATTGGTTCTGCTCGTGGAGAAAATCGTGCAATACGTGCCGCAGAGCTTGCAATCTCAAGCCCACTTCTTGAAGCATCAATTGATGGCGCTATGGGTGTTCTGCTTTCTGTTTCAGGTGGATCAGATCTTGGTTTGTTCGAAGTTAATGAGGCGTGCGAGCTAGTTCAATCAGCTGTGCATCCAAATGCAAAGTTCATCTTTGGAACAACAATTGATGATGCTCTGGGCGATGAAGTTCGAATCACTGTTGTTGCAGCTGGATTTGAGGGCGGGGAACCTAAGCGGGTATCAACGCCAACGATCAATGCAGCAACGCTGGGCGGGGTTGCAGATCCGATTGCATCAAATGATCCAATCTCTGTGGCTTTAGATCTGGGCAATGACACTCCCAGGCGCCGCGTTTCCTTTGAGGAGCTCGTTGCAGAGGATGAAATCGACGTCCCTGACTTCATGAAGTAAGGCTTTGCCTCACTTTTTCACTGATCGACGCAAAGGCTCCAGCCTTGGCGCTTATGAATCCTTGAACTTTGGCTTTCATGTTGGTGATGAAGCTGCGGCTGTAAGTGCCAATCGCGCTTTGTTGGGCGGTACGCAATTTATGAATCAGGTACATGGAAATGAAGTTGTTGAGATTGAACATGTGCTTGAGCAAGAGCCAACCTGTGATGCACTGATAACAAGAACAAAAGGTGTTTCTTTAGCGGTCATGGTTGCAGATTGCATTCCGCTGCTGCTTATTTCACAAGAGGCGGTAGCTGCCGTGCACGTGGGTAGGGCAGGCTTAGTCAATAAGGTTGCAATCAAAGCGCTGCATCACATGCGGGCACTCGGTGCAATCCAGGTGCATGCAATTCTTGGTCCTTCCATTTGCGGCAAGTGCTATGAAGTGCCTTTGCAAATGCAGCAAGATGTTATTGCAGATCATCCGCGGGCATTGTCAACAACTCATCAAGGAACTCCGGGGCTAGATCTTCCCGCCGGCTTGATCGCAGATCTCACCGCTGAGGGTGTTTCTTATGAGGCATCGGTGATCTGTACGAAGGAAGACCCACTCTATTATTCTCACCGCAGGGATAATCCAACTGGGCGTTTTGCGGGGGTAGTGAGTTTATGAACCGCAGAGAAGAGTTGTCTCAAAACCTGGAGTTAGCACGTTCAAAGATCGCAAAAGTGGCAGATCACGAAGTGACCTTGATTGCTGTCACAAAGACTTTTCCGGTAAGTGATGCACAGATTTTGCATGAACTGGGTGTTCGGGATTTTGGTGAGAACCGAGATGCCGAAGGTGCTGGAAAAGCAGCAATTGTTTCTGGCACCTGGCATTTTCAAGGTCAGATTCAAAGTAATAAGTTGAAATCGATTACTTCCTGGGCCTCAGTTATTCACTCTCTAGATGACCCACGCCATTTTGAAATCATTGAAAAAGTTGCACCGCATCCTTTGCAGATATTCCTGCAGGTTTCATTAGATGGCGCCCATCATCGCGGGGGAGCAGGTCTTGAAGAGTTGTATTCCTTGGCTTCATTAGTTGAAAAGTCGCCCACCCACACCCTGGCTGGCTTGATGTCAGTGCCCCCGGTAGAGATGGATCCCAACCAAGGGTTTGCTCAATTAGCAGTGATTCATACGGAATTTATGAAGCTTTTCCCTGGGGCTAAATCTTTATCGGCCGGCATGAGTGGGGATTATGAAACAGCAATTTCCCATGGCGCGACACATGTGCGCGTAGGTTCATCAATCCTCGGTTCTCGCTCACCCCACCGATAACCTTTACCTATGTCTAATCCAATGCGTCGTATCGGAAACTATCTTGGCTTGATGGATGATCCTCAATTTGATACTCCAGAAGCAGCATCTATTCCAGCTGTTGCATCAACCGGTGATGTTCGCATCAAAGCTCGCGAAGCTCGTGCAGTATCAGCGGTTCGTCGCTCATCAGTTGTTGAAGTAGCACCTCAGCTTGATCTTCCAGTATTAGATCGCATCATTACCTTGCATCCTCGTTTCTATAACGAAGCGCGCACGATTGGTGAGCACTTCCGGATGGGAAACCCAGTCATCATCAACCTGACTGAAATGGATGAATCAGAGCACAAGCGTCTTGTTGACTTTGCAAGTGGACTCGCATTTGGTTTGCACGGAACTATTGAGCGCGTAACTAAGAAGGTATTTCTTATTTCACCTGCAAATGTAAATGTCAGCACCGAAGATAAATCAGCTGCTGCACAAGCAAGCTTTTTTAACCAGAGCTGACCTATGTTGAGCGTTGGCTCACTGCTTGCAACTATCCTGCAAGTTTTTCTCTATGCCCTGCTTGGTCGTTTAATCTTTGATTATGTTCAAATGTTTTCCCGCACCTGGCGCCCAAAAGGTCCAATCCTGTATTTGGTAGAAGCCATTTATACGGTGACAGACAAGCCAATGAAGTTTGTTGGACGATTTGTCCCACCACTTCGACTTGGATCTGTAAGCCTAGACATGAGTTTCATTGTGCTCTTTTTCGGAACACAAATTCTGATGAGCTTTGTCAGTCGTATTTAGTTTTTAACCAGTACGACTTCAACACCAACTTCTGCATCAGTCACAGCTAAAGAGCTATCCCGCACCATCGATAGTGCCAAGACCTCATCTGCGATGTGCTGCTTGTCAGACTCAATTGCTGCTGCAATTTCTTCTGTTGCATTCCATGTCAGAGTGATTCGATCAGAGATATCAAAGCCATCACTCTTTCGACGTTCCTGAATAAATCTAATTACCTCTCGCACACTGCCTGCTGCAATCAATGCAGGGGTCAGTTCTAGGTCAAGGGCAACGCTTTCCCCATCGTGTGAAGAAACGCTCCATCCGCTCTTTGGCACTTCAGTGATGACCAGGTCATCGAGGGCAATTTCCCAGGTGCCTACCTTTGTTACACCTGCTGCGCGCAAAGTCTTTACTAACGCAGTTGCATCAGTTGCTGCAATTGCCTTAGAGATCTCTTGAACCGCCCCGCCAAACTTGGCACCGAGTGATTTGAAGTTAGCTTTAACGCTGATATCAACTAGGTCGCCATCAGCAGAAGCAATATCCTCGAGAGTTTGAACGTTGAGTTCATCGGCGATTTGTTCGCGCATTTGCTCTGGCAAAGTCGACCAGCCACTTGCTGCAATGAGTGCTCGGCCCAAAGGCTGGCGAATCTTGATTCCAGATTCCGCCCGCGTTGCACGACCCAGTTCGACAATGCGACGGGTCAAGGCAACTTGTGATCCAAGTTCTGTATCAATGGCAGAGGCTTGTGCAACTGGCCAATTAGTTAAATGGACAGAATCAACAGCTGATGAATCTGTTGGACGCACAAGCTCTTGCCAGACCTGCTCAGTAATAAATGGAACTAGTGGAGCAAGCAGCTTTGTCAGTGTCACTAAACATTCATGCAAGGTTCCAAGAGCTGCCGTGTCAGCATCCCAGAAACGTCGACGAGAACGGCGCACATACCAGTTCGATAAATCATCGATGAAACGCGCAAGGGCTCGGCCTGCAATCTGTGAATCAAAATCTTCAAGGGCAGTATCTACTTCTTGAATCAAGATGTTGAGTTCAGAGATGATCCAACGATCCATTAATGGACGGTCTGCAAGTGGTGGTGTTTGTGATATTTCAAAGTTAGAGGCATTTGCATAGAGAGCGTGGAAGGAAACGGTGTTCCAGTAGGTCAACAAAGTCTTTCGCACAACTTCATTGAGGCTGTCATGTCCTACACGGCGAGCAGCCCATGGAGATCCGGCAGCCAACATGTACCAACGAACAGCATCTGCGCCATGCTGATCCATAAGGGCCATTGGCTCTAGAACATTGCCTAGGTGCTTACTCATCTTGCGGCCATCCTTATCCAGGATGTGACCAAGGCAGAGCACTGTTTTGTAGGAGGATTGATCAAAGACCAATGTTCCAATTGTCATTAATGTGTAGAACCAACCACGAGTTTGGTCGATTGCTTCGCAAATAAAATCAGCCGGATATGAGGCCTTAAACTTTTCTACAGAACCTTCTTTGTGTGGGTATCCCCATTGGGCAAATGGCATCGCACCAGAGTCATACCAACAGTCGATCACTTCAGGAACACGTGTCATTGTCTCTGAGCATTCAGCACATGCAAAGGTAATGTCATCGACAAATGGGCGGTGCGGATCAAGGTTGGAGAGCTCTTGTCCGGCCAAATCACCAAGTTCTTTGAGCGAATCAACACAGATCTCGTGCTCATTTTCACAGCGCCAGATTGGTAGTGGTGTTCCCCAAAAGCGGTTACGAGAAAGCGCCCAGTCAATGTTGTTGTTAAGCCAATCGCCATAGCGACCTTCTTTAATTGTTTCTGGATGCCAATCTGTCTGTGCGTTTTCACGCAGTAGGGCATCTTTAATTGAAGTTGTACGGATATACCAGGATGGTTGTGCGTAATACATCAAAGCTGTGTGACAGCGCCAGCAGTGCGGATATGTGTGCTCGTACTGTTGATGCTTATAGAGAGCACCACTTGCCTTTAACTCTTTGACCAAAGGCTTATCTGCATCCTTAAAGAACATTCCGGCAACAACTGGAACATCAGGTAAAAAGTGTCCGTCAGGTGCGATTGGATTTACAACAGGCAATCCATAGCTACGGCACACTGCTAAGTCATCTGCGCCAAAGGCAGGGGATTGGTGAACTAGACCAGTTCCATCTTCAGTTGTTACATATGTTGCAAGAACAACAAAGTGGGCATCTGCGATTTCGATGTAATCAAATGGACGCTTGTAGGTAACGCGCTCAAGTTCTTTACCCAGCATGGTCTTGAGGATCTTCTTCTCGCCTTTAACAGCATCCATCAAATTTTTAGCAACAACTAATACCTCAGTTGTCTCTTCATCGGTAACTTCAATAGCAACGTATTCAACATCTGGATTAACAGCAATGGCGGTATTAGAAACCAATGTCCACGGGGTAGTGGTCCACACCAACAGGGATGCTTTTAGGGCGACTAGATCACCTGATGTAATAGGAAAACGAACAAAGACTGAAGGATCTGTAACTGTTTCATAACCTTGGGCTAATTCGTGATCTGATAATCCAGTTCCGCAACGTGGGCAGTACGGTGCAACTCGATGGTCTTGAACAAGTAGACCCTGCTTCCAGATCTCTTTTAATGACCACCACACTGATTCAACATATTCAGGTGACATCGTCCAGTAGGCCTCATCAAAATCAACCCAGAAGCCCATGCGATCTGTCATATCTGTAAAGGCACTTACATGGCGCTGAACTGATTCGCGGCACTTGTCATTAAAGGGAGCAATTCCGTATTTTTCAATATCGCCCTTGCCGGAAAATCCCAACTCTTTTTCTACAGCGATTTCAACAGGCAAACCGTGACAATCCCATCCAGCTTTGCGTGTTACCTGCTTGCCCTTCATTGTGTGAAAACGCGGGAACAAATCTTTAAACACACGGGCTTCGATGTGGTGAGTTCCTGGCATTCCATTTGCAGTTGGAGGACCTTCATAAAATGTCCATGTAGGTGCGCCTTCACGGGCTGCAACTGTTTTTTCAAAGATTGAGTTATCGCGCCAGAACTTTAAAATTGAATGTTCGACGGCAGGCAGATCAACTGCTGCTGGGATGGCGCGAAATGACATAAAAAAATCCTCCAGAAAACAATCTCTGGAGGGACGATCGCTGCATGTGCAGCTTTCGCGGTACCACCCGCCTTGCACACCGTGGTGTGCCACTTCGTATCTTGCGTGCTGGGTCTAGATGAGCGCTGGCTCATTTCTTCCTGCCGGCTCGTGAGGTGATATCCCCGTCAACGCCGTGTACGCGAGGTCTTAAGTGTAGGTCATAGAGGTATTAAAAATTGACCGTGGCGTAATTGGTATAGGCGCCCCCTTGGGCATAAGGTTCGCGACATGCCTAAGAAGCCTGTAAAAAAAGCGGTTGCCAAGAAGGCTGCTGCAAAAAAGGCTCCCTTAAAGAAGAAGGCTGCGAAAAAGGCTCCTGCTAAAAAAGCTGCTAAAAAAGCTCCCGTAAAGAAGTTAGTAAAGAAGGTAGTGAAGAAGGCTCCTGCAAAGAAGGCTGCTCCTGTTAAGAAGTCAGCGGTGAAAAGCATTCCCGTGAAGAAGGCTGCAGGAAAGCCATTTCCATCCAAGACCACTCTTACTGTTGATGAAAAATCTCAAACTGTCTCAGTTTCAACAGTCACAGCACCAGTTGTTGCGCCAGTTATTGAAGAGCGCCGATTGGTTATGCCACCTCCACCACGTCCTGCAATGAGTGGCAAGAAGGTCGCACCGCTTAAGCCAATCAAGGTTGCTCCAACTCCAGTAGTTGTTAGCGAAACTGAGGCTCCGTGGAGCAATGCTGAAATTAAGGCTGTTCGCACTGACATCTCAAAGGAGCTAGAACGTCTTCGTAAAGAGCTCGTAATTGTTGAACTTGAAATGGATGAGTTGATCCAGGAATCTGGCGAAGGTGCTGGAGATGATCAAGCAGATGCAGGAACAAAAACTTTTGAGCGCGAGCATGAGATGTCTTTGGTAATTAATGCACGTGACATGGTTTTGCAAACAGAACGCGCACTTGAGCGTATTGATAACAAGACGTATGGAAATTGCGAAGAGTGCGGAGCGCCAATTGGTAAAGCACGCCTTCAGGTATTCCCTCGCGCAACTCTCTGCATGCTCTGCAAGCAGAAGGAAGAACGGCGCTAACTGTGCGCATGTGGCGAACACTCTTTGGTGTTGCCTGGTTTGTTTGGATCCTCGACTTAGCAACAAAGATCTGGGCGGTCAGCGCACTTTCCAACAAGCCAGATATCAAAGTGTTGGGATCTTTTTTCAAACTGACCTTGGTTCGAAATTCAGGGGCAGCTTTCTCATTTGCAGAGGGCGCAACTATCTTTTTAACAATCTTCGGATTATTTGTATTGGGTGCAATTTTCTACTTCTCACCTCGAATTACCTCTAAAGGATGGGCAGTTGTTTTGGGCCTTGTAATGGGCGGAATTCTTGGAAATCTTGTAGATCGAATCTTCCGCGAACCAGGCGTGTTACGGGGACATGTGATTGATTGGATGCAGTTGCCGAATTGGCCAATTTTTAACATTGCAGACTCAGCAATTGTCATTGCAGCACTTCTTTCTATGGTGCTTACCGCCCGAAATATCCCACCCATAACAAAGGTAGGCTCATAGGTATGAGCAATCGCATCGCCCGCACATTAACCGTTCCTGAAGGAGTTGCAGGCGAACGTATTGATAGTGCATTGACTCGAGTTCTAGGACTCTCTCGCACAGCTGTTGTTAAATTGCTTGAAGATGGTGACATCACAACTGGCGGCAAGCCAATGCCTAAGTCAGATCGAGTGAGCGCAGGACAAGTAATTGAAGTATTGATGCCAGAGCCAATTAACTCTGATCCAATTCCATTGACACCTATTGATGGCTTAAGCATTATTTATGACGATAGCGACATCGTTGTTATTGATAAGCCGGTTGGTTGTGCGGCGCACCCAAGTCCAGGATGGACAGGGCCAACTGTTGTTGGTGCGCTGATGGCAGCTGGTTACTCAATTTCAACATCTGGCCCAGCAGAGCGTCAAGGAATTGTTCATCGTCTAGATGTTGGTACTAGTGGATTAATGATTGTTGCAAAGAGTGATACAGCCTTTCATGTTTTAAAGGATGCGTTTCGTAATCGCACAGTGGACAAGATTTATCACGCAATGGTTCAAGGTCACATGGATCCAACAACAGGAACCATTGATGCACCAATTGATCGTCATCCAAAAGAGGATCACCGTTTTGCGGTAATGGCTACAGGAAAAGAATCAATCACTCACTATGAGGTCATCGAGTTTTATCGCGGCGTTTCAATGGTGAAAGTCGAATTAGAAACAGGTCGCACCCACCAAATCCGTGTTCATTTTTCAGCCCTTCACCATCCTTTGGTGGGGGATACGACATATGGCGCAGATCCAGTACTGGGTAAGAGTTTAGGAATGTCTAGACCTTGGCTTCATGCTGCCGAACTTAATTTTGCCCATCCAGTAACAGGTAAGGCGCTTCACTTTGAAGCCCCATACCCAGCCGATCTCACACGCTCGCTGGCGTTGCTTTCCGACGCCGTTCTTCCATAAGCACTAATCTCGCCAATCATGTCCAACGATAATTTCGTACATCTGCACGTTCATACCGAGTATTCAATGCTCGACGGGGCGGCTCGTGTTGGCGATTTAATGTCTGAAGTTAAGGCTCAAGGCATGCCTGCGATTGCAATGACAGATCACGGCAATGTGTTTGGTGCCTTTGATTTTTATAAAGCTGCAAAAAATGCTGACATAAAGCCGATCATCGGAATCGAAGCCTACGTTGCCCCCGAATCGCGTTTTGATAAAAAGCGTGTGCAGTGGGCTGCGGGTGGAGAAGATGATGTGTCAGGTGGCGGTGCATATACGCACATGACGATTCTGGCAGAAAACAATCAAGGCCTTGCAAATCTATTTCGATTGTCATCTCTTGCCTCACTTGAAGGCTATTACTACAAGCCGCGTATGGATCGCGAGCTCTTAGCAACCTATTCAAAAGGATTGATTGCAACAACAGGATGTCCGGGCGGCGAAATCCAAACCCGTTTACGTATGGGTGCATACAAAGAAGCGATCAAGGCAGCTAGTGCTTACCGGGATATTTTTGGTGCTGAAAACTTTTATCTAGAGGTCATGGATCACGGGATTGAAATCGAAGCCCGCGTTAAGCAAGATCTATTAAAGCTTGGCAAAGAACTTGGATTGCCGCTACTTGCTACCAACGATCTTCATTACACAAAGCAGTCAGATGCGCCTGCTCATGAAGCGTTGCTCTGCGTGCAGTCAGGTTCAACCTTGGCAGATCCCAAGCGATTTAAGTTTGATAACGATACTTTCTACGTTAAGACCGCAGCACAAATGCGAGAGCTATTTAAGGAAATTCCTGAAAGCTGTGACAACACCTTACTTATTGCTGAGCGTTGCAACATCACACTTCGTGAAGGTGAAAACTTACTTCCACAGTTTGAGGTGCCAGCAGGTGAGAGTGAAGATTCCTGGCTGAAAAAAGAGGCAGAGCGTGGGCTCAAAGAACGTATGGGAGATCGGTTAACCGCCGAGCATGAGACTCGTTTGCAGTATGAGCTGGGCGTTATGGAAAAGATGGGCTTTCCTGGCTACTTCCTTGTAGTTGCAGACCTCGTTGCTCATGCTAAAAAGGTTGGTATCCGCGTTGGTCCAGGTCGTGGATCTGCCGCGGGCTCACTTGTTGCATATGCGCTCGGTATTACTGGTCTTGATCCACTAGAACATGGCCTCTTGTTTGAGCGATTCCTTAATCCAGAGCGTATTTCAATGCCAGATATTGACTTGGACTTTGACGAGCGTCGACGCAGCGAAATGATTCGGTATGCCACCAATAAGTATGGTGAAGATCGCGTTGCTCAGATCATTACCTACGGAACCATTAAATCTAAGCAAGCTATTAAAGATTCAACTCGCGTTCTTGGATATCCCTATGTCATTGGCGAAAAGCTCACTAAAGCCTTGCCTCCCAGTGTTATGGGAAAAGACATTTCCTTAAGTGGAGTCTTTGATTCAAAGGATGATCGTTACGGAGAAGCTGGCGAATTCCGTGCTCTCTATAACTCTGATCCTGATTCAAAACGTGTTGTTGATACCGCTCGCGGACTTGAAGGTTTGAAGCGCCAGTGGGGTGTTCACGCTGCCGGCGTTATTTTGTCTCGCGAACCTTTGCTCGATGTAATACCAATTCATCGCCGTGAAGCAGATGGCGCGATTATTACTCAATTTGATATGGGAGCGTGTGAAGCAACTGGATTACTCAAGATGGATTTCTTGGGACTCCGAAATCTTTCAGTACTAGATGATTGCTTACTTAACATCACAGCAAATCAAGGTATTGATGTGGTTCTAGAAACCTTGACGCTGGATGATCCAAAGACATATGAGTTGCTTAGCCGCGGCGACACATTAGGCGTGTTTCAGCTAGACGGTGGGCCTATGCGCGCACTGCTCAAAAGCATGTCACCAGATTCATTTCAAGATATTTCAGCTGTTATTGCTTTGTATCGCCCAGGACCAATGGGAGAGAACGCGCATAACAACTACGCAGATCGTAAAAATAAGCGTAAGCCCGTCGAATCAATTCACCCAGAATTAACTGAACCACTTCAGGAAATTCTTGGTGATACCTACGGCCTAATCGTGTATCAAGAGCAGGTAATGGCGATTGCGCAAAAGGTTGCTGGTTTCTCACTGGGCCGCGCAGATCTTTTGCGTAAGGCAATGGGAAAGAAGAACAAAGAGATTCTGGATAAAGAGTACGTTCCCTTTGAAGCAGGTATGAAGGAGAACGGATTCTCGACAACTGCAATTAAGCGATTGTGGGAAGTTTTGATTCCCTTTTCAGATTACGCCTTTAACCGTGCTCACTCTGCTGGATATGGAGTTGTTTCATATTGGACCGCCTACCTCAAGGCTAACTATCCAACTGAATACATGGCTGCCCTTCTTACATCTGTTCGCGATGACAAGGACAAGTCGGCGCTATACCTATCTGAATGTCGTCGCATGGGAATCAAAGTTTTATCACCTGATGTCAATGAATCTGATGCTGAGTACACACCACGAGGTGTTGATATTCGTTTTGGTTTAGCTGCGATTAGAAATGTTGGAGAAGGTGTCGTAGCCTCAATTAAGAGTGCGCGCACGAGCAAGGGTCGCTACACCTCCTTTGGAGATTTCCTTGCAAAGGTTGATGCTCAAGTGTGTAATAAAAAGACAATTGAATCACTGATCAAAGCTGGAGCATTTGGATCCCTGGGTTCTACTCGTAAGGGATTGATTGCCATCCACTTAGAGGCGATTGACTCTGTGATCGAATCAAAACGAGCCGAAGCTATTGGGCAGTTTGATTTATTTGGTGGGGAAGCAGTTACTGCAGTTTCAGGATTAGATATCGAAGTTCCAACAGGTGAGTGGGATAAATCGATGCTGCTTTCATACGAGCGCGAAATGTTAGGACTCTACGTTTCAGATCATCCACTTCTTGGCGTTGAACATGTTCTGCGTGCCAATACAGATATGTCTATTAGCGAAATTGTTGATGATGGCGCTCAGCATGAATCTATTGTCACCATTGGTGGATTGATCACCAGCGTTACACGCAAAGTCTCAAGACAGGGTGCTTCATGGGCAGTTGTCACTGTTGAAGATCTTGAGGGATCACTTGAAGTCTTGTTCTTTGCTAATACTTACAATCAGTACTCAATGTCGCTCACAGAAGACCGAATCGTCACAATCCGAGGTCGAGTAGATCGCCGAGAAGATAAATTGCGTTTTACAGCACTTGAAATGTCGATGCCAGATATCAATGCAACTCCGACTGGTCCGCTAGTTATTTCATTGCCAATTCAGCAGTGCACACCGCCAGTAGTTGAACGAATCAAGGAGATCTTGCGTTCACATCCGGGCAAGCGGGAAGTTCACTTGCAACTCAATGACAACGGAAATAGCACTGTTATGAAGGTTGATGCATTAATCACTTCATCACCAAGTTTGAGCGCGGATCTGAAATCAATTCTGGGACCTAACTGCCTCGTCTAAATTGAGCAACAAGGTTGGGGGCTCAACCGTTACAATTGCCCAATGATTCGTACCGTTGACCTGCGCGGGCGAGCCCTATCTAAAGCCCAATACAACCTCGAACTTCCTCGTGCCACGCTTAATGTGGCAGAGGCGATGGTGCTAATTCAGCCAATTCTCGATCGAGTTAAAAATGGAACCGAGGCGGATCTAATTGCCCTGGCCCAAGAGTTTGATGGAGTTACACCGGCAAGTATTCGAGTGCCACAAAAAGAACTAGACAAGGCATTGTCAGAGTTAGAACCAGCAATTAAAACAGCACTAGAGCTTTCGATTTCTAGAATTAAAAAGGTCCATAACGATCAAGTTCGAACAGATAAGAGAACGACAGTCGTAGATGGCGGAACTGTTACTGAAAAATGGATTCCAGTTGATCGCGTTGGACTCTATGTCCCTGGCGGTCGCGCTGTTTATCCCAGCAGCGTGATGATGAATGTTATTCCCGCACAAATTGCAAAGGTGCAATCAATTGCCGTTGCATCCCCTCCACAAAAAGAGTTTGACGGATTGCCGCACCCAACAATTCTTGCAACGTGCGCGCTCCTTGGAATTACTGAGGTCTATGCAGTCGGCGGAGCCCAAGCGATTGCCCTCTTTGCTTACGGTATGGATGGTGTCTGCGAAAAGGCTGACTTAGTAACGGGACCCGGCAATATTTATGTTGCTGCTGCAAAGCGAGCTTTGCGCGGAATTATTGGAATTGATTCAGAAGCAGGCCCAACTGAAATTGCAATCCTTGCCGATTCATCTGCAATTGCAGCAGATGTTGCTGCAGATTTGATTAGCCAAGCAGAGCACGATGTGATTGCAGCAGCTGTGCTCGTTACAGATTCCCCAGAGTTAGCAAAAGCAGTTGAGGCAGAGCTAAATGTTCGCGTGAACGCCACAAAGCACAGTGATCGAATTAAGACCGCGTTGTCAGGGGTCCAATCTGCAATTGCTTTGGTTGATTCAATCGAACAAGGCTTAGATGTTGTTAACGCGTACGCTGCAGAGCACCTTGAAATTCAAACTCGAAATGCGCGCAGTGATGCTGCCAAGATTCGTAACGCAGGAGCTGTATTTATCGGACGCTTTTCACCTGTGTCCCTAGGAGATTATTCAGCTGGCTCAAATCACGTATTGCCTACAGGCGGTTGCGCATGTCACTCAAGTGGATTATCTGTGCAGACTTTTCTGCGTGGGTTGCACTTTATTGAGTATGGCCAAAAAGCCTTTACAGACATCGTCGATACCGTTGTGACCCTTGCTAATGCTGAAGATTTACCAGCACACGGTGAAGCAATGACTGTGCGCTTGGAGAATTTGTAATGAGTTGGCCAACCTGGTTACCGCTGCGCGAAGCACTTCGCCCAATGTCACCCTACGGTGCACCGCAAGTGCCGGCTCGTGCATCACTTAATACAAACGAGAATCCATATTCACCATCACTTGCTCTGCAAAAGGCAATTACCGATGCAGTTGCAAAGGTTGCTGCGGACTTAAACCGCTATCCAGATCGTGATGCAACTGTATTGCGCACAAAACTTGCGAGCTACATTAACGAGTTGAGCGGTACTAAATTCTCTGCTGACAATATCTGGGCGGCAAATGGCAGCAACGAGATCATTCAATCGATTTTCTTGGCATTTGCTTCGGGGTCAGTTCTTGGATTTACACCCTCATATTCAATGCACCCGCTCATTGCAAAGGTGACTGGTGCACAGTGGATTGATGGCAAGCGTAATGCAGACTTTTCTTTGAATGCTGCTGATGCTGTCGCAGAAATTCAAAAGCACAAACCAACTCTAACTTTTATTACAACACCGAATAATCCAACAGGTGGGGCAGTAACAATTGATGAAGTTCAGATGCTTGCAGATGCTTGTAAGGTAGTTGGTGGATTGTTAGTTGTTGATGAAGCCTATGCAGAATTTTCGCAGGAAAAATCAGCTGTCACATTAATTGCCAACAATCCATATGTAATTGTGATTCGCACGATGAGCAAAGCCTTCGCTTTTGCTGGCGCTCGTCTTGGTTACTTAGTTAGTGATGTTGTAGTGAAAGATGCGATGATGATTGTGCGCTTGCCGTATCACCTCAGTGCATTGACACAAGCCGCAGCTCAAGTTGCCATCGATCATCGAGCAGAGTTATTAGGTGGAGTTGCAACGCTTATTGCTGCCAGAGAGTCTGTTGTTAAGGCACTTCGAGAAATGGGCCTAACCACCATTGATAGCAGTGCCAACTTCGTTTTGTTCACGGGTTTCAAGCAAGAAGCGCCACAACTGTGGGCGGCTTTGCTAGAAAAGGGTGTTCTGATTAGAGATGTGGGATTATCAGGGTACTTAAGAGTCACAATTGGCAATGAAGCCGAGAACAATTTATTTTTATCAGCCCTCAAAGAGCTCATTTAAAGGAGAAAGCCATGAGAACAGCGCGCGTTGAAAGAAAGACCAAGGAGTCACACGTACTCGTTGAACTCAATCTCGACGGTCAAGGCATCATCGATGTAGATACAGGTGTGCCTTTCTTTGATCACATGATGTCTCAACTAGGAAAGCACTCTGGTTTTAATCTCACAGTTAAAACAACTGGTGATATTGATGTTGATTCCCACCACACAGTTGAGGACACATCACTTGCCTTTGGTCAGGCACTTCGTGAAGCACTGGGCGATAAAGCAGGCATTCGTCGCTTTGGCGATTCAATGGTTCCTTTGGATGAGGTATTGGTTCAAGCAGCTGTAGATCTTTCAGGTCGTCCATATTTGGTGCACCGCCAACCAGAAATTGTTGAGCTCATCGGAACTTTTGATACAACACTGGGTAAGCACATTTGGGAGTCAATTGTTGCCGAAGCACACATCGCATTACACATTCGTGTTCTAGAAGGTCGCAATGCTCACCACGTATTTGAAGCACAGTTCAAGGCCGTTGCTCGCGCACTGCGTGATGCAGTTTCACTAGATGGCAGAGTCGCCGGAATTCCATCTACAAAAGGATCTCTTTGATAGCAATTCTTGACTACGGATCTGGAAATCTACGATCTGCAGAACGCGCATTTGCAACAGCTGGTAAAGATGTAGTTGTTACATCAGATCGAACCGTTGCACTCCAAGCAGAAGGATTAGTAGTTCCAGGTGTTGGTGCCTTTGCTGCATGCATGAATGGTTTAAATGCAGTTGATGGTGGGGCAATTGTGCGTGAGCGTTTGGCAAAAGAGCGTCCAACGTTAGGCATCTGTATTGGGATGCAAATCATGTTTAGTCAGGGCACAGAGCATTCAGATGGCGCACCACATGCCGGAATCGGAATTTGGGATGGAACTGTTTCGCAATTAGATGCTCCCATCTTGCCTCACATGGGTTGGAACACAGTTGAAGCTGCTTCAACTTCAACACTTTTTGACGGTGTTGAAGGCGAGTCCTTTTACTTTGTTCACTCATATGCAGCCAAAAAAGCTGTGGGAACAACGCAGGCATGGAGCACCCACGGTGAAAAGTTTTTAGCAGCGGTTGAAGATGGATATATCAGTGCAACTCAATTTCACCCAGAAAAATCTGGCGCAGCTGGATTAGCGTTGATTAAGAATTGGGTGGAATCACTATGAGCTACTTAGAGTTATTACCTGCAGTCGATGTTAAAGATGGCCGCGCAGTCAGATTAGTTCAGGGCGAGCTAGATAAAGAAAGTATTTATGGTGCGCCATTAGATGTGGCACTTGAATTTCAAGCAGCAGGTGCTGAATGGCTACACCTTGTTGATTTAGATGCCGCCTTCGGTCGCGGGGAAAACTCAGCTCTGTTGGCAGAAGTGGTAGGCAGACTTGATATCAAGGTGGAGTTATCTGGTGGAATTCGCGATGATGAATCACTCAAGCGCGCACTTGCTACAGGTTGTCGACGCGTTAATTTAGGAACAGCCGCACTTGAAGATCCGGAATGGACTGCGCGCGTAATTGGTGAGTACGGAGATCGCATTGCAGTTGGCTTAGATGTTCGCGGTCATACTCTGGCAGCTCGCGGATGGACAAAAGAGGGTGGAGATTTGTTTGAAACCCTTGAGCGCTTAGATCGCGATGGTTGTGCTCGATATGTTGTTACAGATGTTGCTAAAGATGGAACATTGGCTGGACCAAATATTGAATTACTTAAATCAGTATGTGCTGCAACAACAAAGCCAGTAATTGCAAGTGGTGGTATTTCATCTCTTGATGACATTGCAGCTCTTGCCGCACTAGTTGGTAGCGGTGTTGAAGGTGCGATAGTGGGTAAGGCATTATATGCCGGTAAGTTCACATTGATTGAGGCGCTAAAGGTCAGCGGAAAATGAGCTTGTCTGTTCGCATCATTCCTTGTTTAGATGTTACTGATGGTCGCGTGGTCAAAGGTGTTAACTTCACAGATTTAGTTGATGCGGGTGATCCAGTTGAAATGGCATCGCTCTATAACCTCGAAGGTGCTGATGAGCTAACCTTTTTAGATATTTCAGCAAGTGTTGTAGGACGTGAAACAACTTTGGATGTTGTTCGCCGCACAGCAGAACAAGTGTTTATTCCACTCACAGTTGGCGGTGGAATCAGAAGTGTTGAAGATGTAGATCGATTACTACGTGCAGGTGCTGATAAGGTTTCGATCAATACATCTGCAATTGCCCGCCCAGAATTGATTGCTGAAATTGCAGATCGTTTTGGATCACAGGTTTTAGTTCTTTCCGTTGATGCAAGACGTGCACGCACTAATTCTGGTTTTGAAGTCACAACACATGGTGGCCGTG
>NZ_JBBAMW010000004.1:74356-91797 GCF_040402275.1 Candidatus Planktophila sp.
GCAAGACGTGCACGCACTAATTCTGGTTTTGAAGTCACAACACATGGTGGCCGTGAAAGTGCTGGACTAGATGCATTGGCGTGGGTTGAAAAAGCTTGCGCATTAGGTGTTGGTGAAATTCTTCTCAACTCAATGGATGCTGACGGTACTCGTGCTGGATATGACATCGGAATGATTACTGCAGTTCGCGCAGTTTCAAAGGTTCCATTGATTGCAAGTGGTGGAGCAGGAAGCCTTGCAGATTTTTCTGCAGCCCTTGATGCAGGCGCAGATGCGCTACTTGCTGCCAGCGTCTTTCACTTTGGTATTCATCGCATAGGCGATGTGAAGTCATACCTGGGTAAGCACAATTATCCGGTGCGCACGATGGCGCCTCGTTAAGGCAGAATAAGCACATGACGACAATTGATCCTAAAGTAGAAGCGCTGCTCAAGGATCCCGCTGCATTGATTCCAGCAATTGTTCAGGATGTTTCAAGCAATGAAGTTTTGATGCTTGCATATATGAATACAGAGTCACTGGCTTTAACACTTTCAACCGGCAAAGCAACATATTGGAGTCGCAGTCGCAATGAGCTGTGGGTTAAGGGTGCAACATCTGGACATTTCCAAGAAGTGCATTCGGTTTCTTTGGACTGTGACGGTGATGCACTTTTGTTAAAGGTGACACAAACTGGAGTCGCATGCCATACGGGTGATCGCACCTGTTTTCACACACCACTTGAACTTGGTCAGTAAATGAACCTGGAAGAGTTTCGCGCTTACGCCAAGGTTTCAAATGTAATTCCAGTTTCAAGGCGATTGCTTGCAGATGGCGAGACTCCACTTGGCGTTTATCGCAAGTTAGCCAAGAGCGCTGACAACACATTTCTACTTGAGTCAGCAGAGCATGGTGGTGCGTGGTCACGGTATTCATTTATTGGCGTGCGCAGTGAGGCAACGCTGAGTGAAAAAGATGGTCTTGCATATTGGCAGGGAACGGCACCTGCTGGTGCGCCAACTGGAATTGATCCACTTGAAGCGTTACGACTTTCTGCTGCACATTTGAAATCACCCAAGATTGCAGGATTGCCACCACTAACAGGTGGGCTAGTTGGCTTTATGGGGTATGACGTTGTGCGACGCTTAGAGCGGTTGCCTGACTTAACAACAAAAGATATTCCCTTGCCAGAACTTTCATTTATGTTAACAAGTGATTTAGCAGTGCTTGATCACAGCGATGGAACAATCACCTTGATTGCAAATGCGATAAATTGGGATGGAAGCGATGATCGCATTGATGATGCATATGAATCCTGCTTGCAACGCTTAGATCGCATGCAAGCAGATCTTTCAACTCCGTTATCTGGAGAGGCTGCAGCTATTCCGGACTTCTCACTTCCTGATTACATGGGCAATATCTCTGGGGAGCAGTTTAAAGAGAACATTCTCAAGGTTAAGGAAGAGATCCTTGCAGGAGAAGCGTTTCAGGTTGTTTTGTCACAGCGCTTTGCGATGCCATGTCAGGCTGATGCAATCGATGTTTATCGCATGCTTCGCCTTAATAATCCCTCGCCTTATATGTATTTGTTCCGTTTTACGGATGGGATTGAGATCGTTGGATCTAGTCCTGAAGCATTAGTAAAGGTCAATCAAAAAGATGTGATGATCCATCCGATTGCAGGTACTCGTAAGCGTTCATCAAATCCAGAAGAGGATCATCGTTTAGGTGAAGAGTTGTTGGCCGATCCAAAGGAGCGAGCAGAGCACTTGATGCTTGTTGATTTGGGTCGAAATGATTTAGGGCGTGTATGTGCGCCAGGAACAGTTGAAGTAGTCGACTTCATGCACATTGAACGATATTCACATGTGATGCATATTGTCTCTACAGTTGTTGGAAAGTTGGCAGATAAAGCCACGCCAGTTGATGCGCTCTTCTCAGTCTTTCCTGCAGGAACACTATCTGGCGCACCAAAGCCACGAGCTATGGAAATTATTGAAGAGTTAGAGACCACGCGCCGCGGCGTTTATGGCGGTATCGTTGGGTACATAGATTTCACAGGCAATATCGATACATGCATAGCGATTCGCACAGCGTTGTTGTATCAAGGCACCGCATATGTGCAAGCAGGTGCTGGTGTAGTTGCAGATTCAGATCCTGAGTCAGAAAATCAAGAGTGTAGAAATAAGGCAGCAGCTGTTCTAACAGCAATACATGCGGCAAATCGTTTAGGAGATAGCCATGAGTGATCTCTTGCCTATTGCTATTGCTGGAATTTTTGTAATGGCAATAGTTTTGCTGCTTGCACGAAAGTTTAAGATTTCATCTAGGTATGAGCGTGCACCCCGCGTTCTCAACTCTTGGTCAGCACTTGATAAGGGGATAGACCCAACTGAGGATCAAAAACTATGAGCGTTCTAGATTCGATTATTGAGGGTGTGCGCGAGGATTTAGCAGCTAGACGTTTACCTATGTCGCAGCTACTAGAGGCAATTGAAGTAGCACCACCTGTAAGAGATTGTTTAGCTGCGTTGTTAACTGAAGATATCTCTGTGATTGCTGAAGTAAAAAGATCTTCGCCCAGCAAGGGCGCTCTTGCTCCCATCACAGATCCTGCCGGCCTTGCAGCAAGTTATGAAGAAGCAGGTGCGGCGGTAATTAGCGTGCTCACTGAACAACGTCGTTTTGGTGGAACTTTGGCCGATCTTGATGGGGTGCGCAAAGCAGTTGAGTTGCCGATCTTAAGAAAAGATTTCATGGTTGATGAGTACCAGTTCTACGAAGCAAGAGCCCACGGGGCAGATGTGATTTTGTTGATTGTTGCAGCCCTTAGTAAGAATCAACTTGATGATTATTTTCATTTATCTAAAGAGCTTGGCATGAGAGCTTTGATTGAAGTCCATACACCTGGCGAGTTAGAAAGTGCACTTGAAATATCACCT
This sequence comes from Candidatus Planktophila sp., assembly GCF_040402275.1. Taxonomy (GTDB): domain Bacteria; phylum Actinomycetota; class Actinomycetes; order Nanopelagicales; family Nanopelagicaceae; genus Planktophila. The sequence goes on from NZ_JBBAMW010000004.1 coordinate 77,278, forward strand.
GAGATTGTTGGTGTTAATTCACGTAACTTAAAAACACTAGATGTTGATGCACAAGCTTTCGCCCAACTAATTCCACAGATACCGAGCACCATTGCTCGTGTTGCTGAATCAGGTATCTCCACTCGAGCAGATGTCGAGTTTGCCCAAGAGCATGGAGCAACAGCAATTTTGGTAGGAGAGGCCTTGGTTCGCTCAGGAAATTCAAATGTTGCGATGGCTCAGTTGCTCGGTAGGCTTGCACAATGATTACTGAGGGCCATTTCGGAGAGTATGGCGGGCGCTTTGTGCCGGAAGCGCTTATTGGCGCTCTTGAAGAGTTAGAGGCTGCTCATAATGCGGCGCAAAAGGATCCAGCATTTATCGCCGAGCTTGCCGAGCTTCATCGCACCTACACCGGCCGCCCAAGCATCATCACCGAAGCAAAGAGATTTGCCGAACATGCAGGTGGTGCTCGAATATTTTTCAAGCGTGAAGATCTAAATCACACTGGTAGCCACAAGATCAACAATGTTTTAGGTCAAGTCCTTTTAACAAAGCGCATGGGAAAAAAGCGCATCATCGCTGAAACTGGTGCTGGTCAGCACGGAGTTGCTTCTGCAACAGCTGCAGCATTGATGGGACTTGAATGCGTCGTATATATGGGGGAAGAAGACACACGCCGCCAAGCACTCAATGTTGCGCGTATGAAGTTGCTCGGTGCGCAAGTTGTTCCAGTGACATCTGGATCCAAAACATTAAAAGATGCAATTAATGAAGCCATGCGTGATTGGGTCACTAACGTTGCCGATACTCACTACATGCTAGGCACAGTGGCCGGACCGCATCCTTTCCCAACTATGGTTCGTGACTTTCACAAAATTATTGGTGATGAAGCCCGGGAGCAAATGCTTGCCCTAACCGGCAGACTGCCAGATGCAGTTCTTGCTTGCGTTGGCGGGGGATCAAATGCAATTGGAATCTTCAATGCATTCATTCCTGATGTAGGTGTTCGACTAATTGGCCTTGAAGCAGGTGGTGATGGTGTTGAAACAGGACGCCATGCTGCAACAATTACTGGTGGATCACCGGGCGTCTTACACGGCACTCGTTCTTACGTTTTACAAGATGCAAATGGTCAGACGGTTGAGTCGCATTCGATTTCTGCCGGTCTTGATTACCCAGGAGTTGGTCCTGAGCATGCTTACCTTCATGACATTGGTAGAGCTGAATATCGTGCTGTGAATGATGATGCAGCAATGGCAGCATTTGATTTGTTGTGCAAGACAGAGGGAATTATTCCTGCGATAGAAACTGCTCATGCTTTGGCTGGCGCATTGGTCATTGGTAAAGAGCTTGGACCAAATGCGAATCTATTGATTAATTTATCTGGCCGCGGAGATAAAGATGTATCAACAGCTGCTGAATACTTTGGAATTCCACTGTAATGACCCAATTAGATTCAGTAATGGCAAAGGTTCGCGCAGAAAATCGCGCAGCACTCATCGCATATATCCCCGCTGGATTTCCTTCTAAAACTGGATGTGCCAAAGCGATTAAAGCGTTGGCAGATGCCGGGGTTGATGCAATTGAAATTGGTTTTCCTTATAGCGATCCAGTAATGGATGGACCTGTTATTCAAGAGGCTGCAGATATTTCACTTAAGGCGGGAACAAATGCTGCCGATGTGTTTGAAGCACTTAATGTCGCATCAAGCACAGGCGTGGCAGCAGTTGTCATGACCTATTGGAATCCAATTGCCAAGTATGGTATTGAAAAGTTTGCACAATCCATTGTTGATAATGGGGGGTCTGGGGTTATTACTCCTGATCTAACAATTGAAGAATCAGATGGTTGGATTGCAGCGACTAAGAAGGCTGGTATCAATCCAATTTATGTCGTTGCGCCAAGTACCAAAGATGAGCGCTTAAAGAATGTAACGGCAAAAACTGGTGGCTTTGTGTATGCGGCAAGCATGATGGGTGTGACAGGAACTAGAACTTCGGTGGCCTCTACGGCAAGTGAACTAGTTGCACGTGTTCGCACAGTCACCGATTTGCCTATTTCGGTAGGTCTAGGTGTTTCAACACGCGAGCAGGCAAAGTCGTTGGCCGCATATGCTGATGGAGTCATTGTTGGTTCAGCATTTATAAAGCTGCTACTCGATGCACCAACAGAGCAAGAAGGATTAGATGCGATTTCCCATCTGGCTAAAGAGCTAGCACTGGGAGTACGTGAGGGACGATGAAGAGTTTTAATGCACGCTTTCAACCCTATGTATCACTACTTGCACGTCTACTACTGGGTGGAGTTCTGCTTGTGGCTGGGGGATTAAAGGTTACAAAGCCAACAGATTCAGCAAATGCGGTAGCTGCATATAAATTAATGCCGACAAACATTGCCCATCTATTCGGCTATGCATTGCCATGGCTAGAAGTTGCAATTGCGCTACTTCTAATTATTGGCATCATGGTTCGCCCTGCTGCAACTGCAGGTGGTTTGATCATGGTCATTTTTATTGGGGCGATTGCCTCAGCATGGGCACGTGGGCTGATAATTGACTGTGGATGCTTCGGCGGAGGAGGCGAATTAGACCCTTCTTTGGCAGATCAGGTTCATAGGACCTATTTCATAGAAATTATGCGCGATTTAGGTTTGGCTCTATGTGCTCTTTATCTGTACTTTTTCCCTTACGGAAAGTTTTCCTTTGAAAAGGCAACGGTGGAGGAGTAAGAATGACTAAGCAACAGGCAAAAAGCGGTGACAACACAACACGTTGGATCGTGATCGCAATGGTTTCACTCGTTGTAGTAACCGGTGTCGTCTTTTCATTAATGAGCCAGAGCAATAAGGAAAATGCCTCGCTTGCTGCCCTAGATGGCACAAAGCTAAAGCCAGCGATTACTTCAACAATTGATACTGACAATGGATCAGCAATTGCTTTAAATCCAGGTTCAACTAAGGTCATTGATATTTGGGAAGACCCACAGTGTCCGGTGTGTAAGAACTTTGAAGATGCAAATGGTGAATACATCGAATCCTTGATTCGCGATAAGAAGGCAACTGTTCGCTTCCATGTTCTTTCATTCTTAGGAGATGAATCTGTTCGCGCCGCAAATGCATCATTTTGCGCCGCTGATGAAGGACAGTATCTAGATTTCCACCATGCAATTTATGCTGTTCAATCTCCACTTGAAAACTCCGGTTTCTGGAGTAATGAAAAATTAGTCTCGATCGGTAGCAAAATTGGAATAAGCTCAGCAAAGTTTGCAGATTGTGTGACTAAGGGTTCCAAGATTGAATTAGTTAAAGCAAACTATGACTCGATGAGTAAATTTGGCGTTAAGGGCACTCCGACTGTTTTCATTAATGGCAAATTGTGGGAGCGTATTAGTCCAGATTTCAACGTAGATGAGTTTAAAGCCGCAGTAGAGGCTGCCTAAATCTTGTTGATCGCTTTTCCAACGCCAACGCAATCGGCGTTGGAAATCGGTCCTTTAACAATCCATTACTACGCCCTGTGCATCATCACGGGTATTGCAATAGCTATTTGGTTGGGTGACAAAAGATTTCGTGTGCAAACGGAAAATGGTAAATCAGTAGTCTCTGAAGTTGCAATCACTGCAGTCCCAGTTGGCATTATTGGTGGACGGATCTATCATGTGATTTCTTCACCATCTGCTTACTTTGGTTCAGAGGGAAATCCATTGGATGCGCTAAAAATTTGGCAAGGGGGATTGGGTATCTGGGGCGCTATTTCCCTAGGTTTGTTTGGCGCGTATGTGCGTTATAGATCATTACAAAAACGCATCGACTTGCCTTCTTTTACAGTCTTTGCTGATGCATTAGCTCCTGGGATTTTATTTGCCCAAGCAATCGGGCGTATTGGTAATTGGTTTAATGGAGAACTATTTGGTCGCCCACTAGACACATCGTGGGCACTTGATGTTCCATTTAGATATCGCCCATTTGGTTATAGTGAATTTGAATCCTTTCACCCAACCTTTTTATATGAAGCAATCTGGTGTGTGCTTGTAGCAGTAGCTCTCATGAGATTTGGTAAAACGCTCAAGGCCGGACAGGTATTTGCGGCATATGTGTTTGCATATTGCTTGGGAAGATTCTTTATCGAATTGATTCGCATTGATTCAGCTAATACGATTGCTGGATTGCGCGTGAATGTCTGGGTGAGTGTGATCGTTGGAGTTGGCTCCTTGCTCTATTTTGCTCGTGGCTCAAGAAAGAATGCATAGCCTTCAGGTAGGCTATAGAAATGGCACTCGAAGAGGTTTATAAGCGCAATCTGCAACACCGTACCCACCGAGCAGGTTGGCTACGTGCTGCAGTCCTTGGTGCTAACGACGGCCTGGTATCAACTGCATCGTTAATGGTTGGCGTTGCAGCAGCTGGCAAGAATGACTTTTTAGTCACCGCTGGCATTGCAGGAATTACCGCTGGTGCGATGTCGATGGCAGTTGGCGAATATGTTTCAGTGCGTTCACAAAACGATGTAGAAGCATCTGATCGCTTGTTAGAAATTGAGCATCTTGCTGCAGATCCAGAAGGTGAATTACAGGAGCTACAGCACATCTACATAAATCGTGGACTCACTCCTGCACTTGCTTTACAGGTTGCATTAGAAATGCACCGCAAAGATCCACTCGAGGCACATTTACGTGATGAACTTGGACAGCACCCACACACCAAGGCAAGGCCTGTTCAGGCTGCGATTGCCTCTGCCATTGCCTTTACCTCAGGTGGTTTGATTCCATTTGCAGGAGCATTTGCACCAACCCTTGGTGCTAAAGCCTGGAGCATTGTCGGATTTACTCTCTGTGGCTTGGTTTTAACAGGTGTGGTTAGCGCCAAAATTTCTGGTTCAAAGGTGTTAGCTCCAACGGTCCGCGTGTTAATTGGCGGCTGCCTAGGTATGGCGATCACCGCCGGAATTGGCCAAATCGCCAATATCTCTGGCATCTAAACAGCCTTCTTTGAGGCTTCCCTTTTATCTACTTGTTGCTACGCTTTCCTACTAAGTAAGGCCCGGGCCAAGGATGTCCCTCAACACGTAGGACCATTCTGTAGGAGCTTCGCACATGGCACTTGCATCTAATTATCCAGAAGCACAAGGGCTCTATAACCCTGCTCAAGAACATGATGCCTGTGGTGTTGCGATGGTTGCCACCCTTAACAAGGTTGCAACACACGAGATTGTTGCCAAAGCGCTGACAGCTCTTCGCAATATGGAACACCGTGGTGCATCCGGTGCAGAACCAGATAGTGGCGATGGCGCAGGAATCTTAATGCGCATCCCAGATGCTTACTTCCAAGCAGTTGTTGACTTCAAACTTCCAGCAGCTAATGCATATGCAACAGGTATTGCATTTGTGGCGCGTGGGGCAGATGTAAAGGGCGATATCGCAAAGATTGCCGAAGAAGAGGGTCTAACTGTCCTTGGATGGCGCGGCGTTCCTATTAATCCCGCATCATTGGGAAAGACAGCATTATCTGTAATGCCAGATTTTCATCAAGTATTTGTTGCCGGCAAGAATGGCGAGACAGGTATCGCACTTGATCGTTTAGCTTTTTGCTTGCGAAAGCGCGCTGAGCACGCACTTGATCTGTACTTCTCTTCATTGTCATCACAGACAATTGTCTATAAGGGAATGCTCACAACCGGACAGTTAGAAGAGTTCTTCCCTGAACTATCTGATGAGCGTGTTGTCTCTCCTCTTGCATTGGTTCACTCACGTTTTTCCACAAATACTTTTCCTTCATGGCCACTGGCTCACCCTTATCGCTTTATTGCACATAACGGTGAAATCAATACCGTTAAGGGAAATCGCAACTGGATGCGCGCTCGCGAATCACTTCTAGCCAGTGATCTAATTCCAGGAGATCTAAAGCGCCTCTTCCCAATTGTTGAAATGTCAGGTTCAGATTCAGCATCCTTTGATGAAGTACTAGAACTGTTGTACTTGGGCGGACGTTCATTGCCTCACGCAGTTTTAATGATGATTCCAGAAGCGTGGGAAAATCATGCAACGATGCCGCAGAACCGTCGTGACTTCTACGCCTTCCATGCATCAATGATGGAGCCATGGGATGGTCCAGCGTGTGTGACATTTACAGATGGGCATCAAGTTGGCGCAGTACTAGATCGCAACGGACTACGTCCATCACGTTTTTGGGTTACAAAAGATGGTCTTGTAGTTCTTGCATCTGAAGTTGGAGTTCTTGATATTCCAGCTGAGAACATTGAACGCAAGGGTCGCTTGCAGCCAGGAAAAATGTTTTTAGTAGATATTGAGCAGGGCCGAATTATTGAAGATGGTGAAATTAAAGATGAACTAGCAAATGCAGCTCCGTACAAAGATTGGTTGCACGCTGGGATGGTTAAGCTCGGCGATCTTCCATCACGCGAGCACATTGTTTATCCGCACTCATCTGTTGTTCGTCGTCAACGTGCATTTGGATATACCGAAGAGGATCTGCGCATCCTGGTTACTCCAATGGCGAAAAACGGTATGGAAGCACTTGGTTCGATGGGAACAGATACTCCTATTGCAGCCCTTTCCGATAAGCCACGTCTAATTTTTGATTACTTCTCACAATTATTTGCACAGGTAACAAATCCACCGTTGGACGCAATCCGTGAAGAGCTTGTAACAAGTCTTGGAACTTCAATGGGTCCTGAGCACAATTTGTTGGATCCAGGTCCAGCTAGCTGTCGCCAGATTACTTTGGCATTTCCTGTTATCGATAATGATGAACTTGCAAAGATTATTCACGTTAATGCTGACGGAGATTATCCAGGTTTAAGTGCATATGTGGTTCGTGGTTTGTTCAGCATCGCCGATGGGGGAGATTCACTGCGTGATCGCTTAAATGAGATCAAGGCGGAAGTTTCACAAGCTATTAACGATGGCGCACACATCATTGTTCTATCTGATCGCGATGGTGATGCAGAGAACGCACCAATTCCATCACTTCTTCTTACATCTGCAGTTCATCATCATTTGATTCGCGAAAAGACTCGTACCAAGGTTGGCCTGGTTGTTGAAGCTGGCGATGTGAGAGAAGTTCACCATGTGGCACTTCTTATTGGATATGGCGCGGCATGTGTTAACCCATACCTTGCTATGGAGTCTGCTGAAGATTTAGTTCTACAAGGTGTCATCACTGGAATCACTCCAGAAAAGGCTGTTAAGAATCTAATTAAGAGTCTTGGTAAAGGTGTTCTCAAGGTCATGTCCAAGATGGGTATCAGCACAATCGCTTCATACACAGGTGCTCAGGTATTTGAAGCAATTGGTTTGTCACAAGAAGTAGTCGATGAGTACTTTGTTGGAACAACTTCACGCCTAGGTGGCGTTTCACTCGACATAATTGCTGAAGAAACAATTGCTCGCCATCACATTGCATATCCACCTGGGGGAGAAGTACCAGGAACAAAGCGTCTTCCTATTGGTGGGGAGTACCAGTGGCGCCGTGAGGGTGAACCACACCTATTCGATCCAGAAACTGTGTTTACATTGCAGCACTCAACTCGCAATAAGCGTTATGACATTTTTAAGCGCTATACCGATCGCGTTAATGAGCAAAGCACACGTTTGATGACGCTTCGGGGATTGTTTCAATTCAAAGATGGTGTTAATCCGCCAATTTCTATTGATGAAGTTGAATCAATTCAAGAGATTATTAAGCGCTTTTCTACAGGTGCCATGTCATATGGATCTATTTCAGCCGAAGCTCACGAAACATTAGCGATTGCAATGAATCGTATTGGTGGAAAGTCCAATACAGGTGAAGGTGGAGAAGAGCCAGAGCGTTATCTCCCAATGGCAAATGGTGATTCGAAGCGTTCTGCAATCAAGCAGGTTGCATCTGGTCGATTTGGTGTAAACAGTAATTACTTGGTTAATAGCGATGATATTCAGATCAAAATTTCACAAGGCGCAAAACCAGGTGAAGGTGGTCAACTACCTGGTAATAAGGTCTATCCCTGGATTGCCAAAGCACGATACTCAACACCTGGCGTTGGTTTGATTTCACCGCCTCCGCATCATGATATTTATTCAATTGAAGATCTTGCACAGCTGATCCACGATTTAAAGAATGCGAATAAGAATGCTCGTGTTCACGTGAAGTTGGTGGCAGAAGTTGGCGTCGGAACAGTTGCAGCTGGTGTGTCTAAGGCACACGCAGATGTTGTTTTGATTTCAGGCCATGACGGCGGAACTGGTGCATCTCCACTCACATCTCTCAAGCACGCAGGTGCGCCATGGGAGTTAGGTCTTGCAGAAACTCAGCAGACATTGCTTCTTAACGGACTTCGGGATCGCATTGTTGTTCAAACTGATGGTCAGTTAAAAACTGGTCGAGATGTTGTCATTGCGGCGCTGCTAGGTGCGGAAGAGTATGGATTTGCAACCGCGCCACTCGTTGTTTCTGGTTGCATCATGATGCGCGTGTGCCATTTGGATACTTGTCCTGTTGGAGTGGCGACACAAAACCCAGAGCTGCGTAAAAACTTTACAGGTAAGCCTGAGTTCGTAGAGACATTCTTTGAATACATTGCAGAAGAAGTGCGCGAAATCTTGGCCCAACTTGGATTCCGCACACTTCTTGAGGCTGTCGGCCATGTTGAGTCTCTTGATACACGAAAGGCTGTTGAACACTGGAAGGCGGCAGGATTAAACCTTGAGCCACTTTTGGTTCGCCCAGATGTTGATAGTCCACTACACAGCACAATCAAGCAAGATCATGGATTAGATGCAGCTCTTGATAACACTTTGATCAAGCTTTCTGAAGGAGCACTTGCGAGTGGCGCGGCAGTCAGAATTGATTTACCTGTGCGCAACGTTAATCGCACAGTGGGAACGATGCTTGGCGCCGAGATCACTCGTAAATATGGCGCAGAAGGTCTTCCAGAAGGAACCATCGATGTGACATTGCATGGATCTGCCGGTCAATCATTAGGTGCCTTTATTCCAAAGGGCCTAACAATTCGATTGTATGGCGACTCAAATGACTATGTCGGTAAGGGAATATCTGGTGGTCGAGTAATTGTGCGACCAGATGAAAAAGCATCATTTAAGTCCGAAGATAATGTTATTGCTGGAAATGTTATTGGTTATGGCGCAACTGCAGGAGATATCTTCATTCGAGGTGTTGTGGGAGAACGATTCTGTGTCAGAAACTCAGGAGCTCTTGCAATCGTTGAAGGTATTGGTGATCATGGTTGTGAATACATGACGGGTGGAACAGTTGTAGTTCTAGGACGCACAGGCCGCAATATTGCAGCAGGTATGTCTGGTGGACGGGCTTTTGTTCTAGATCTTGACACAGCACATGTGAATGCTGACATGGTTGATGTCTTGGCTGTGCCGGATGATCAAAAAGAGATTCTTAAGTCACACATATCTTCTTTCTTTGCCGAAACAGGATCTGAGATTGCTTCTGCGCTGCTCAAGGATTGGCAAAGCAGTGTCGGCCGTATCTCGTTAATCATGCCTCGTGACTACGCACGTGTACTGGCAGCAATGGAACGAGCAGTCCGCGAAGGTCTGCCAGCAGATGCACTAGTGATGGAGGTTGCAACTAATGGTTGATCCAAAGGGATTTATGACAACTCCTCGTGAGGTTCCAACTCGTCGGCCTGTTGATGTTCGCATCCAAGACTGGCGCGAAGTATATGAAGCACAAAGTTTTGAACATCTACAAAAGCAGGCTGGTCGTTGCATGGATTGCGGCATTCCTTTCTGCCATAACGGATGTCCACTGGGTAACTTAATTCCTGAATGGAATGAGTTAATTTGGCGTGGCGATAAAGAAGAAGCTGTTGATCGCTTACATGCAACTAACAACTTCCCAGAGTTCACTGGACGTCTGTGTCCGGCGCCATGTGAGACAGCGTGTGTTGTTGCAATAAATCGTGACGCAGTAACTATCAAACAGATTGAGCTGCGCACAATTGAAGAAGCATTTGAGGCTGGCAATGTGAAGCCAATGGCACCAGATCGCTTAACCGGCAAAACTGTTGCAGTCATTGGTTCAGGACCTGCAGGACTTGCTGCGGCGCAGCAGTTAACACGTGCTGGGCACACCGTTGCTGTTTATGACCGCGCCGACAAAATTGGTGGACTACTCCGCTATGGAATCCCAGAGTTTAAAATGGAAAAGAACATACTTGATCGCCGCTTAGAACAAATGGAAAAAGAGGGAACTCGCTTTCGCCCAGGTGTCGATGTTGGTGTGACGTTAACTGGTTCTGATCTTCGTAAGAAGTATGACGCGATTGTGTTGGCAGTTGGTGCAACGCAATGGAGAGATCTTCCTATTAAAGGTCGTGAGTACAAAGGTATTTATCAAGCTATGGAGTTCTTGCCATGGGGTAATAAGCAAGCACTGGGTGAGGTTGAAAATCCAGACATCAATGTTGCTGGTAAGCATGTTGTCATTCTTGGTGGCGGCGATACTGGCGCAGATTGTTTGGGCACTTCTATTCGCCAAGGTGCGGCAAGTATTACTCAACTTGAAATCATGCCTCGTCCAACAGAGGAGCGACCAGAAGGACAGCCTTGGCCGACATACCCAATGATTTATCGTGTTTCAAGTGCCCATGAAGAAAATGACAACCGAGTGTTTGCTGTTAGCACCGAAGAGTTCTTGGGCGATGAGAATGGAAATCTTCGCGCAATAAAGATTGTTGAAACAGAGTTTAAGGATGGAAAATTTGTTCCAGTTTCAGGATCAGATAAGGAAATCAAGTGCGATTTTCTTTTCATGGCTTTGGGCTTTACGGGACCAGAAAAATCTCCATTGCTTACACAACTTGAAGTAGAGCTAGATGATCGCGGCATGATTAAGCGCGATAAGAATTTCCAATCAACAGAAGAAGGTGTGTTTGTTGCAGGCGATGCTGGACGCGGTCAATCATTGATCGTGTGGGCAATAGCTGAAGGACGAAGCACAGCTGCAGAGGTTGATAGATATCTCACGGGTCGCACACAACTTCCCGTGCCGATTGCGCCAACTGACCGTCCGCTGATGGTTTAAGGTTGGTGCATGCGTAGAGCCAAGATTGTTTGCACGATGGGTCCAGCAGTTGAATCTCCTGAGAAAGTTAAGGAGCTCATCGAGGCAGGCATGAATATGGCTCGACTCAACCTTTCACATGGCGGATATGAGGAGCATCAAACACGTCTAGATCGCGTACGCGCGGCAGCAAAGGAAGCCGGAACACCTGTTGCAATTCTTGTTGACCTTCAAGGCCCAAAGATTCGTCTGGCTCGATTTGCAAATGGTCCACATGAATTAGAGCGTGGGGATATTTTTACAATCACCGTTGATGAAGTTGAAGGAACTAAAGATCGTGTTGGAACTACCTACAAAGGTTTGCCTGGAGATTGCAAGCCAGGAGATCGCATCCTGATTGATGATGGAAAAGTAACTGTAGAAGTTGTTGAAGTAAAAGGAAACGATGTAGTTACAAAAGTTATTCAGCCAGGAGCTGTCAGTAACAACAAGGGTATTAACTTGCCGGGTGTTGCTGTCTCTGTGCCAGCACTTTCTGAAAAAGATAAGGACGATCTTCGTTGGGGACTTCGTGCTGGTGCAGATTTCATCGCACTTTCATTTGTTCGAAATGCTGCCGATGTTGATGATGTACACGCAATCATGGATGAGGTCGGATTTCGAGTTCCAGTTATTGCAAAGATTGAAAAGCCTCAGGCCGTTGAAAATCTTGAAGAGATCGTTGCCGCCTTTGATGGCATCATGGTTGCTCGTGGTGATCTAGGTGTTGAGCTGCCAATCGAAGATGTCCCACTAGTTCAGAAGCGTTGCATCGAACTTGCGCGTGAGGCAGCTAAGCCAGTAATTGTTGCAACTCAGATGCTTGATTCAATGATTACAAACTCATCACCGACAAGGGCTGAAGCAACAGATTGTGCAAATGCTGTTCTAGATGGCGCAGATGCGTTGATGCTTTCAGGTGAAACATCTGTTGGAGCTTTTGCAATTGAAGCTGTTGCAACAATGGCACGCATAATTGCTCGCACAGAAGAAGGCGGATTTGAAATGATTCGCCCACTGCGCACAACGCCCAAGACAAAGGGTGGGGCTATTACTCGCGCTGCTGCTGAAGTTGGCTCAATTGTTGGTGCAAAGTACTTAGTAACCTTTACTCAATCTGGAGATTCTGCCCGTCGAATGGCTCGTTTGCGTTCACCTATTCCAATCCTTGCCTTCACTCCAGAGGTCGGAACTTATAACCGTCTTGCATTGTCATGGGGAGTAGAACCAGAAATCACTCCGATGGTGAAGCACACCGATGAAATGGTGAAGCAGGCAGATACTCTTCTTATTGAATCAGCTCGTGCCAAAATCGGTGAAAACGTCATAATTGTTGCAGGCTCACCTCCAGGAATTCCTGGCTCAACCAATGCAATGCGCGTTCACCGCGTAGGAGATGCTGTTGGTGGAGTGGTTGCCGCTTACCGCTAAGATTGCCCAAAAGAAAGCCTCGGTACTCCAACGGTAGAGAGGGCAGTCTCAAACACTGCACAGTGTCGGTTCAAGTCCGACTCGGGGCACTCTAGAAGTAATGCGTGAAGGGATGAATTGAACATGAGTGTTCGCATCCTTGTGGCAGAAGATGAAGCCTTAATTCGGATGGACCTTGTTGAAATGTTACAAGGTGCCGGATATGAGGTCGTTGCTCAAGCGACAAATGGACAAGAAGCAATTGATCTTGCAATAGAACATAAACCAGATCTTGCAATTCTTGATGTGAAGATGCCAATCCTTGATGGGATAACAGCCGCAGAAAGAATTATTCAAATTGCACCAGTTTTAATGCTCACCGCTTTTTCACAAAAAGAGCTGGTGGATCGTGCCCGCGATGCAGGGGTAATGGCCTATGTCGTTAAGCCCTTCACGATCGGAGACTTGATGCCAGCCATTGAAATTGCAATCAGTAGGCATCTGCAAATGAGATCGTTAGCTGATGAAGTTGCAGATCTTCATGACCGACTTGAAACTCGAAAATTAATTGATCGCGCAAAGGGTATTTTGATGAAAGCCCTTAATCTTTCAGAGCCAGAAGCATTTTCATGGATTCAAAGAGCTGCTATGGATCGACGACTTTCGATGAAGGATGTGGCCGAGGCGGTCATAAATCCCAATGCGGTGCCAGATAAGTAAGCCTTCTACCCGTCTCATTGTTTGATACCAAAAATCCCACTTTATAACGAAACCGAGACAATTCACGCGGGATTCTGTCTTGTCTAACCCTTACCTACTCCATTACTCTTTCGGTCTCCCTGTCCCGGGACACAAGAACAGGAAAGGCACTACATATGAAGAAGAATCGCGTTCTCGCGGTTGTAGCTGCTGTAGCTATCGCAACATCATCATTTGTTGCATTTGCTCCGTCAGCATCAGCTGCTTGCTCAGGCAAGCTAAAGATTGCATACCAAGGTCCACTAACAGGACCAGAAGCAGCACTAGGAATCAACGAGCTTAACGGTGTTAAGTTCGCACTAAGCAAGTTCCTTGCAGCTAACAAGTCAGCAAATATTGATCCAGTTGTTTACGAAGTAGATGACCAGGGAGATCCAGCAGTTGCTGGTCCAATCGCACCTAAGGTTGCAGCTGAAGAGTGCGTAGTTGCACTAGTTGGTCCTGCTTACTCAGGCGCATCAAAGGTTTCACTACCTGTGTACCTATCAGCAGGTCTACCAATCATCACACCTTCAGCAACAAACCCAACACTTCCAACTTTCGGAAAGTCAATCTTCCACCGTGCAGTGTTGACAGATGATTACCAGGGTCCAGCTCTAGCACGTTTGGTTACATCAAAGGTTAAGAACGCAGCAGTGTTCCTAGTTAACGATGCATCAGACTACGCAGTTGGTCTTCAGAAGACTGTAGACATCACACTTGCAGGCCGCGTTGTCGGTAAGGATGTAACTCCAAACGGAACAACTGACTTCACAGCAACAATTGCGAAGATCAAGAAGTCAAAGGCAACAGCAGTGATCTACTCAGGTTACTTCTCACAGGCAGCAGTATTCGTAAAGCAGCTACGTGACTCAGGTTCGAAGATTGTCTTCGCTTCAGGCGACGGAACTCTTGACAACCAGTTCGTAAAGCTTGCACGTAAGGCTGCAGAAGGTGCTCTACTTTCAGCACCAGCTATCCCAATGGAAACAGCATCTCCAAAGCTTGCTGCGGAAATGGTAAAGATGGGTATGGTTCCTGGTGTTTACACAACAGAGTCATACGATGCAGCTAACTTCTTCCTTGAGGCAATCAAGGCTGGAAACTCAGATCGTGCATCAATCAACAAGTACGTCTCAACTAAGTCATCAAAGGGTCTTTCAAAGACACTTAAGTTTGATGCTGACGGAGAAGTATCTGGTGCAGATGTAAACGGCTTCGTAATCAAGAACGGAAAGATCGTTCTTCTTGGAGCAATCAAGGCATAATTCGCTTCGGCGAAAGTTGTAAGTACGGTCAGAGTGGGTGGGGAAACCC
>NZ_JBBAMW010000005.1:0-69980 GCF_040402275.1 Candidatus Planktophila sp.
CCTCTAAGCCTTTTACAACATCTTGCGTGTCACCTTTAGCTGAAAGCATGACGATCGGAACCATAGATTCTGCACGAATTAACTTGCACACTTCGATTCCATCAAGGCCAGGCAACATAACATCCAACAAAACTAAATCTGGAGGATTATTACGAAAAACATCCATAACCTCATCACCACGACTTACTAGATCTACGTCGATGCCGGCACCTGTTAAAACGATGCCAAGCATCTCCGCAAGATCCTGGTCGTCATCGACGACCATGACTAAGGTCATTAGCTACCGTGCTCCCAAGAGTTCAGGTACATATCTTGAGCTGGAGTTAGAACGTCAATGCGTCCGCCCATGCTGATTAACTTAAGTGAAGCAACTTCCTTGTCGATGTATGTAGGAACTTCATGCACACCTGGCTTTAAGTTCTTCGCTTCCTTAACAAGGTACTCAGCTGTAAGTGCCTGATCAGAGAATGACATATCCATAACTGATGCTGGGTGACCTTCTGCCGCGCCTAGGTTAACAAGGCGGCCTTCGGCAAGAAGAAGCAAGCGGCGTCCATCAGCCAATACGTATTCATCTGTTTGGTGGCGCATCTTCAAATTCTTTGTCTTTGCATTCTGCTCTAGCCATGCAACATCGATTTCGATGTCGAAGTGGCCTGAGTTAGCCATGATTGCACCATCCTTCATTACTGCAAAGTGCTCATCGCGCAATACATCACGGTTACCAGTAACGGTAATAAACACATCGCCAACCTTTGCTGCATCTAGCATCGGCATCACACGGAAGCCTTGCATCATTGCATCAAGTGCCTTTGTTGGATCAATTTCAGTAATAACTACATCTGCGCCCATACCCTTTGCGCGTTCTGCAACACCCTTACCGCAGTATCCAAAACCAGCAACAACTACTACGCGACCAGCGAGTAAAAAGTTTGTTGCGCGAAATACAGCATCCAGTGTTGATTGACCTGTTCCGTAACGGTTATCAAACATATGCTTTGTATCAGTGTCGTTAACAGCAATCATCGGGAACTGAAGTGCGCCATCTTTTGCCATTTGGTTAAGACGGATAACACCAGTTGTTGTTTCTTCGCAACCACCAGTGATACCTGGAATCAATTCTTTACGTGTTGTGTGAAGAGTGTTTACTAGGTCGCAACCATCATCAAATACTTGGTGAGGTGCGATATCTAGAGCAGCGTTAATGTGCTTGTAGTAACCATCACGATCAACTGCATTACGAGCAAATACTGAAATTCCGTACTCATGTACTAGGGCTGCAGCGGTGTCATCTTGTGTTGACAATGGATTCGATGCACAAAGAGCGATTTCTGCGCCACCTGCTTTTAGTACGCGCATCAAGTTAGCTGTCTCAGTTGTTACGTGCATACATGCGGAAATGCGAACTCCTGCAAATGGTTGTGACTTTTCGAAGCGCTCACGAATCTGGGCTAGGACAGGCATGTTGCGCTCTGCCCATTCAATTTTCTTTCGACCTTCTGCAGCAAGTGATGCATCTGCGATGTCATGTGCTGGAAGAGTTGCTGTTACTGGAACGTTCACGTATTTCTCCTTAAGTGGTATTCAAAGAATTGTTTGGGTACCTAAGGCGTAGGGCTCTACAGTGCTAGGCGACTATGGGTAAAGATTACCGCCACACGCTTAAACTCTCTAATGGAAAACGGGAATTAGCTACGAATAAGCGAGAGAACCGCATCACGCACGGTCTCCATTTGAGCCTGCGTTGAAGCCTCAACATTGAGTCGAAGCAATGGCTCGGTATTTGATGGGCGAAGGTTAAACCACCAGGTATCCCCGTTAACGGTGAGACCATCCAGATGATCGATTGTGACTTGATCTGATGAGTAATTCTTTTCAACACCTTCAATTGCCGCTTTGACATCTGCAACCTTTGAATTTATCTCACCACTTATGACATATCTGTTATATGGGGCAAGCAAGGCTGACATGGTTGTGGCACTTTCACCTAACGCTGCAATTGCATGCAAGGCGGCAAGAGCTCCCGAATCTGCGCGCCAGAACTCTTTGAAGTAGAAGTGCCCTGAATGTTCGCCACCAAAAATCGCCCCACTTTCGGCCATCATTTTCTTAATATAAGAATGGCCAACGCGACTGCGTAATCCCACTCCGCCATTCTCATCGATAACTTCTTGAACAGCGCGAGATGAAATTAAGTTATAAATGATTGAAGAGCCTGGTCGCTTGATTAATTCGCGATGGGCAATTAACGAGGTTAATGCCGATGGATTGACCGCAACTCCTCGCTCATCAACTAAGAAGCAACGATCTGCATCTCCATCAAATGCTAAGCCAAGATCTGCTTTCTGATCGATCATTGCTTTTTTCAAGTCAGTCAAAGTTGTTTCATCAAGCGGATTTGCCTCATGGTTAGGAAATGTCCCATCAAGTTCAAAGTACATAGGGATAACTTCACAATTGAGTCGAGCAAAGATTGCAGGGGCGGTATGGCCGGCCATTCCATTACCTGCATCGACAACAATTTTGAGTGGACGGATATTTTTAATATCCACAAGTGTTAATAAATGATCCACATACTCCTCAAGCATGTTGCGCTGTTTTTCTACACCGATACCACCAAGTGCTAGAGGTGATCCCTCGCGCACGAATTTCTCAATCGTTACAAGACCAGATTCCTTACCTATAGGTCTAGCACTACTAAAGCACAGCTTTATTCCGTTGTACTCGGCAGCATTATGGCTGGCTGTAAACATCGCACCAGGAAACCCCAGTTTTCCAGATGCGAAGTACAGCATGTCTGTTGAAGCCAACCCGATGCGAATGACATCCATTCCTAATGAAGTTGCACCTGCCGAGAATGCATCAGCTAATAATGGTGAGGATGGACGCATGTCTTCCCCGATAACAATTGTTCCGGGTTCTCTTTCTATCTGCAGAAATCGAGCAAAGGCAACACCTGTTGCAAATGCAAAATCAACATCAATTTCAACATCAACTAAACCGCGGATATCATAAGCCTTAAATATGTGCGCGAACTCGTCCACTAAATTTTCCTAAGAAGGAACAGCGCGTAAGTGTCCACGACGACCAATTTGCTGTTGCGCCGATGAACTTTCAGTCGGTGTTTCTTCTGGAATTTCTTTTAGTGCAACTTCACGAACAGCATCTGCAATCGCCATCAAATCATCATCTGATGGCCCTTGTGTTTGACCATCAAGTTCTTGTTTGATCACATTCCAGCCGTGAGGAACCTTTAACCGTGCGCCATGGACTGCACAAAGATCGTATGCATGCGGTTCGGAATATGTTGCAAGTGGACCAACAACGGCAGTTGATTCGGAGTACACATAGGTAAGTGTCATCGTTGCCTGAGATCTGCACCCAGCACGGGAGCAGCCACGGCTACCTTGTGTTCTCATACATTAAACATTAGTGGGAAAGAGGTATAAATCTTGGGATTGTCAGGGATTTAGGACGCGAATATTTGAATCTGGTAATTCAATCTTTGTTAGAAGGCTTCCAGGGGCTATGGGAAAGTATCCATATCCATTCACTGAAGATACAAGAGCGCCAGCGAAGGTGTCTGGGCCAACTTTTGTAATCGTAAATGAACGTGCTGCATCTGGTGCACGCCAGGTTGCGATCTCAGTACCCTTGATGGTCTTTCTTACGACTTTTCCATTATTTAATGTGACATCTAATGAAACATTGATTCGGTCACCTGCAAATGAAATGAGTGGGGTTAAACCAGAAATTGCAATTGTTAGTGGGACAAGTGCAGGGGCAGAGGTGCTCCACACAAAATCTTTTCTTCCAGAAACAGTCACGGTCGATTTAATTGCGGCTACCACTGGTTCAGTTGAAGTAATTCGAACCGCTAAAACAGCCGAGGTGATCTTTGGCGTGAGCTGGAACTCAGTGACAATGCCGGCGGTTATTGATCGTGACGTTAATCCGACAGGCACAAAGACTCCATCTGCTGATAAAACTTCTGCAGTGACAATTGCATCCACATCACCTGGGGTCAAAACTCTTAATGTGTGAGGTAGGGCTGCTGAACGATCTTTGATTTGATGCGGGATTGCAGGAATCATCAAGGACTTACTAGCAGTTGGTGCGAAGTTAACAAGATCCCCACCGAGAGTACTCAAACCTTTACCTTGCTCGTCAATCATAAAAGCATTGACTCGCCCAGAGCGTGGTGCAACATGTACGGTCAAGTATTTATCTCCAGGAGCTAGAGAGTCTGTTGGGATTACTTGATAGTTTTTTGACACAACAGTAATTGTACGAAGTGGTTGTTTTCCATTTTCAGTAAAACTTTGAATATCAACAACTGCGTCACTAAGCCCACTATTAATTATGATTAAACGCCCACGAGTAGTGATGTCAGCCGTGCCACCAACAAACCATTGAGAAGTTGCAGGACCGGTACAGACCGCACCGCCTGCCCAACTAGATGCTTTGCTTTGCCACACAACAGGGGCCACGCCTTCAGAGTTAAACAGCAATGAATCCTTATTAACAGGTAAGCGCAAAACCTTGACTGGTGCTGTTTTAGTGGTGCGGTTTTGAAGTCTCTGGAAAGGGGTCTTTTTTGAAGTGAGAGAAATTTGCGAAGTAAGTCCGGCAATAGTTGGTGGACAGACAACTGATGGATAGCTCTCTGAATAACTCTTTGTGGTTACTGCAACCGAGAGTAATGCCCCAATACACAAAGCGCTTACTAGCGCAGCTAAAAATCCAAGTGATCTACCAAATTTCATGCGAGCTCCTCTTCGGAGATTTCACTTTTACGGCGACCGGCAGGAAGTGCCATCACTAGCACGACAGATAGGAAAATGATTTGCAATGAAAGCCAGCCGCGACGAACCGTTCCATCGTGTAGTAAAGAAATTTCACCAGACTCCGTGACCTTAAATGTTGGCAATCCAAGTTCATTATTTATTCGATCCAAGCGGTATCCGTTTTGCAGCACTTGCCATGACCTGTTGGCAGTTTCAGTCAGAATTAATGTCCCAGGTCCCGGAACAAATGTGCGTGCGCCGAATTCACCCGCTTCAAGAACTATTCGCTCACCACTTTCGGCAACAAATAGAAGTCGACCTGTTGGCTGACTGACTTTCCAAACAACACCCAGTGAGGTTGCAGATGTTCGAGTAAATCCACCAAGCCCATCGATTGATCTAATAACCTCCTTTTTAAAGGGGTTCTTCACATAAACATACTTAATCCCGTAATCTGCCAATGTCTTACTGCTTGCAATGCCTGTCCCATCGATTAATGATCGCGCTGCTTGAGCAATACTTGCATTTTGTTGTGGAGCTACATCAGGTTCACCTAGCGAAATATCCCGCCCTCTAGAAATGTAGTACTGAATTTTCTTATCTTCGGTATTTTCGACTTCACGCAAGACTAATATCTTGGTATCAGTTTCGACACTTAAGAATGCTGGCATGACAGTGGCACGATTTGCTTGCACTGCAGAATCTGCACCTGTCGAAAGGGAATATCCAACAGCTAATGTGGCATAAGCGGCGGTAATGAAAAGTAAAGTAGCCGCCAAAACATGTCGATAGTGAATGTGACTTAAAATTAAAGTTTGGCGCAAACTATTGAGCAACACTGTTCCTGCCGCTGCTGCAGCCAAAGTAACAACTGAAAGTACAGGGCCTGCCCACGCTTTTGCTGCTCCTTCATTGCCACGGGTGGAAATTGATAGCGACCCAACAAAAACAGCCAGTGATAATGCTGTGATTCCATACTCTGCGATACCTCGTGCATGTGTTGAAGAGAATAAAGAAATGACTAGTACCAACACGATAGGGCTAATCAACCACAATGGCACTGAGCCAAGTCCGCCAGGATTTCCAGAAAGAACAGCAAGTGATCCTCCACCAGGGATCCGTAACCCTGGTTCTGTTAAGAATCTGCTGGGGTTAATTACTGCTTCAAAGGAATACGGCGCATTAACTAGGAATGGAACAAATACCAGGGCTGATCTCTTTTTTAAACGATCAAACCACACACTCTTGTCTTGAGTCGATGAATAATCTTTAAAGTTATCTATAGAAACAAGAACCGAAGCCACTAATGCAATCACAAAGCTCATCAAGGTAAAGGCATACAACACAGTAAATAGAAGCGAAACCGCAAATATCTTACGCCAACTGTATTTTTCAATAGCCAGCCAGTCATGAAGAATGATCGCAACAAGTGGCACAAAAATAAGCAAAATGAGAGTGCCGATGTATCCCGAGCTAACAGCTGCAATAGTTACGGGTGAAATTGCATATAGGAAGGCCGCTGGGATAGATATCCAGCTGTTGCTAGTTAACTTCTTAAGCAAAAGAAAACCAGTCCACATAATCAAAATTGGTGCAACTAAGAAAAACGTTGTGATCAAGAATTGGACTTTTCCTAATACCGCAAGAGAAGCAATTGCTGTAACAGCCACCCAGGGTGGTGTTGCAAGGGAAGAACCCATTCCGACTTGATGCCAGGATTCAAAGTATGTTCGCCACAAATCCGTTGCACCTGATGGCGAAATGGGAAGAGCGCCACCAACAATTGCACCAAAGCGATTTCTAGAATTTACAAGAGAAATAATTGCTATTGCTAGGAATCCAATAACTTCTGGCCGTTTAAAGACTGAGAACCACTTAATTGTCTTTACTGGTGTTAATAAATCTTCGTCTTCGACTGAGTCAAGAATAGAAACTGCTGCAGAAGTGTTGTCCGGGAAAACTCTTGCTCGCATTGACTCAACTAAACGCTCTGTACCTAAGCGAAGCTGTGACCATCGAGGTGGAATATAAGTTGCCACAACACGGGCACTGACAAATCTTTGCTTTTTGCGCACCTTACGAGCTTCAAGAATCTTTCCTGGCCGAAGAATGAGTGTGGTGAACGCCAGGATTTCATCAGATGCATAACCTGGCAATTTTGCTAAAAGATATCCGAGTGCGCGAGCAATCGCAGAACTAAACAGTTGTAATGCAATCCACGGAATCATCCACCACGAAGAGTTTGCAAGAAGAACATATGCGGCATTGCGACGATCTAAAAGTAATGGGCGGTGCAAGAGCGCACCTTCAACATCAATTCTTCTGCGCTCTGTTGCAGAAGCTTGTGCGTGAAAGGCAATAGCACTGGTGGCGGCAATCACTGAGTGTCCTGCTGTGCGAGCACGCCATCCAAAATCAACATCATCTCTAAACAGTGCAAGGTTTTGATCAAGTCCGCCAAGCTCTTCAAAGACATCACGGCGAATTAACGCACCTGCTGTACTAACTGACAGCACATCATGAATTCCATCATGTTGACCTTGGTCATACTCCAAAGGTTCAAGTCCAGTCCACCGCGCACCATTGCCGGCGATACTGATGCCAGCTTCTAATAAATGTGTTCGGTCATGCCAACCAAGTAATTTTGGACCAACCATGACAACTTGTGGGCGGTCATCAACTGCATTTAATAACTCTGCGAGCGCTGTTGGCGCGGGTGCGCAATCATCATGGATTAACCAAATCCATTCATGCTCAACAGCTTTGGGTAATTTATCAACAGCAAGTGAAACCGCTTGTCCAAAACCTGTTTCACGGTCGGTAGAAAAAAATGGAATCCGTGCAGATTTTAATAATTTTGTAGATGCATCTTCTGATCCTGTATCGACCGCCGTTATTAAATCAATAGGTCGGGTTTGAGAAGTCAGTGCTGCAACAACTTCGGGTAACCACAGTGCTCCATTGTGAGAAACAAGAACAGCAGTTACGCGATGCTTATCTACATCGGCTAGGGAAGCCATAAGAACAACTCGCTATCTCCTAAGAGATGCAAGAACCTTAAGCGGTGCGACGCTTTAAGCGACGGCGTTCGCGCTCTGATAATCCGCCCCAAATTCCAAAGCGTTCATCGTGTGCAAGTGCGTACTCCAAACATTCTGCGCGAACATCACACGAAAGACATACGCGCTTTGCTTCGCGAGTGGATCCGCCTTTTTCTGGAAAGAACGCCTCTGGGTCAGTTTGAGCGCACAGTGCGCGCTCCTGCCAAGAGAGTTCCATGTTCTCACCTGATGCGAGTGTGACTGTTGGGCCTGACGTGGGGATTGGGGAGTTCTGGGCTGCGGGTTGAATCGGCATATCGTCGATGCTCCATTAGCTTTCGTTGTCTCATCCCTCATGGAAAAGACGTTCTTAAGAATGAATTACACGCTTGTAACTCGCTCATGTCAAGCCCAGAGTCACTCCTCTGGATGAATATTTACGCTTAATTTCTAGGGAATTGAAAGAATTTCGCTATTTGTCACACATGATGAGGCAATTTTCGCACCATTTTCAACTATCGCACCAGTTGCAACAAATGAATCAGTGATTCTCGCATTCGGGCCAATCACACAACCAGCTTCAATAATGGAGCCATCAATAACCGCCCCCGCCCCAACAGATGAATTAAGGCCAATGCAACTGCCACCAGTAATCACAGCCGATGGATCAATTGTTGATCCCGGCATGGCTAAGAAATCACCGCTTCGCTGAACGATATCGATAGAAGCCTTCAATAAGGCACGTGGCGTCCCGATATCTAGCCAATAAGCATTTTCTAGATATCCAAAAACTTTGGCTCCACTTGCAACTAACTGTGGGAATGTTTCACGTTCAACTGAAACAACGGTATCTAATGGAATTGTTGCAATAACCCGAGGATTAAATACATAACAACCAGCATTAATTTGATCGGTTACCGGGTTTTCCATCTTCTCTAGAAATGCCGTCACCCGTCCATCACCATCGGTTGGAACGCACCCAAATGCTCGAGCATCTTCTACTTGAGTCAAATGCAAGGTCACATCAGCATCATGTGATTCATGGTGGCGAATTTGCTCTGCCAGATTATGAGAACTCAAAACATCACCATTTAGAATCACAACTGACTCATTGGTATCAAGTAATTTCGCCGCATTGCGTATTGCGCCACCCGTTCCTAGTGGTTCTTTTTCAACGGCATACTTAATTTTCATACCCCATTTAGATCCATCACCAAAGTAAGGGATAAATACTTCAGAAAGATATGAGGTTGCTAGAACTATTTCTGTAATACCTGCCGACTTTGCCATTGCCAATTGATGTTCTGTTACGGGCACACCAGCCACGGTAAGCATTGGTTTTGGCGTATTTTTTGTAAGAGGCATCAGGCGTGTGCCGAAACCACCCACTAATAAAATCGCTACAGCCATGTGTTAGGCCTTAATACGTTGCACGGCATCAGCAATTTGAGCATCTGTAGCTGTCATTGCAATACGTATATGGCGGGCACCTTGGCTGCCATAGAAAGAGCCTGGTGTAGCCAAGATTCCACGAGCTGCAAACCAAGCAACGCTTTCCCAGGCATCTTCATTGCGGGTGCACCACAGATATAAACCTGCGTTACTAAATTCAATGGTAAATCCTGCCGCTTCAAGTACGGGGCGTAATAATTCTTTGCGTGCGTTGTAGCGAGCGCGTTGTTCAACGACATGTTTGTCATCAGTGAGTGCAACGGTCATCGCTTTTTGCACCGGTAGCGGCACCATCATTCCGCCATGCTTTCTAATTTCGCGAATCCTTGCGATTAATTCTGAATCACCGATCATAAATGCTGCTCGATAACCAGCCATTGATGAGCGCTTTGAAAGGGAATGAACAGCCAAAATATTTGTGTTGTCTCCGCCAGTATGAGAAAGAACTGAAACAGGTTGGGCCGATTGAGCAAACTCTAAGTAACACTCATCAGAAACCAATAAAGCTTTATTAGTACGCGACCAATCAATACAGGCTTTGATTTCGCCATCGCTATGTACTCGACCAGTTGGATTTGATGGAGAGTTCAACCACGCTAAATCTGCAGTGGGCCAGCTCTGTGCATCTATTGCAACCGGAATTGATTCGGCACCTGCTAACACCGCTCCAACGTGATAAGTCGGATAGGCAATTTCAGGAATTAATACTCTTTTAGATTCTAAAATTGTTGGAAGCCATGCAACTAGCTCTTTGGATCCAATTATCGGCAGAACATCAAAATCTCCCGTTGCACCTAAACGCTCTACTGCCCACTTCTTAATTGCAGCCCGAAGCTCTGGTGTTCCAGCTGTTACTGGGTAGCTTGGAGAGTTTGATGCATCACGCAATACCTGCTGAATAAACTCTGGAGTCGGATCAACCGGGGTGCCTTGTGAAAGATCGATTATTCCTTGCGGATGTGATCTAGCTATATCTCCGTATGGTGCGAGTGCATCCCAGGGAAAATCTGGGAGCTGGCCGCGCAATGCTTACTCGCTCTTTGGTGGAAGGGCAGTTACTGAAGGGTGATCTGTGCCCGTTGGGCCGACCTTACTTGCACCGCCTGGTGATCCAATTTCAATGAAGAACTCAGTATTTGCCTTGCTGAAATCTTTCCACTGTCCAGGAACATCATCTTCGTAATAAATTGCTTCAACCGGACACACTGGCTCGCAAGCACCACAGTCAACGCACTCATCAGGCTGGATATAGAGCATGCGTCCGCCTTCATAGATGCAATCCACAGGGCATTCTTCGATGCAGGATTTATCTTTTACATCGATGCACGGTTCAGCGATCACATATGTCACGAGCTGCCTCCAAAAAATCTAGCGAGTTGGTTACCGGGGAATTCTAACTCCTACAGTGGCTGATGCGCGATATTTGCCGACTCGGTTTATCGTTCAGTTATGCCAACCGAGCTAGAAGCCACCTTTGCCTCACTTAGAGGCAAAAGGGTCAGTATTCGGCTGCACGATCCAGAAGGTGGGTATCGAGACATTCTTGGCCATCTCGAGACTCCCTTCACCCTAAGAAATCGACATGACAATTTGATCGAATTTGCTCATGACCAGATATTTGTCTGGCGCGAAGTAATAGAGCGCACATGAAGTTATATGACACTAAATCGCGTCAACTACAAGAGGTGACGGCAACTGATGGATTACTAACCATGTATTGCTGTGGCCCAACTGTCTATCGAGATGCACATGTTGGCAATCTTCGAACATTTATGTTGGCAGACTTAATTTCACGTGTGGCGGTATTAGGTGGGGTGAAGCCAAAGCTCATTCAGAATATTACTGATGTCGGACACATGTCTGAAGATTTCACCGGAGATGACAAGATATTGGCTCAAGCCACAATTGAGAAAAAAAGCCCTTTTGAAGTTGCGAGAAAGTATGAAGAAATATTTCATGATGATTTAGCTCAGTTAAACATTGGTAAGGCGCATGCCTATCCACGAGCCAGTGAGAGCATCGAATTAATGCAATCAATGATTAGTGAGCTCATCGAAAAAGAGTTTGCCTACATTGGCGGTGATAAAACCGTTTACTTTGATGCTCAAAAGTTTGACAGTTACGGTTCAATCAGTGGCAACAAATTAGATTCACTCATACCTGGTCACAAATTCGAAAATCATAATGATGGAGCGAAAAGATTCCATGCGGACTGGGCTTTATGGAAAACAGCCGGTGACCGCAGTGAAATGATTTGGGATTCACCATGGGGTCCAGGATTTCCCGGCTGGCATATCGAATGTTCGGCAATGTCCATGGACATGCTTAATAAACACGTTGATGTGCATGTTGGTGGAATTGATCTACGTTTCCCGCATCATGAAAACGAGCGTGCGCAATCCAATGCCGTTATCGGTCAAGAAGCAGTTGATGTGTGGGTACATGGCGAACACCTGCTTTTTGAAGGCAAAAAGATGTCAAAAAGTAGCGACAATGTTGTTTTAGTCAGCGACATCATCTCGCGTGGGATCGATCCTTTGGCGTTACGCCTGTGTTTCCTAGAAAATCGCTATAGGTCTCAAATGGATCTGACATGGAATTCGATAACTGCCGCAAATGAAACACTAAAGCGATGGCGTAATAAAATGTCTGCCTGGAACCACTCCCACTCAACTGCTATCGATCCTGAAATGGAATCAGCATTTAATAATGACTTAGACACACCAAAGGTCATTCTTCGTTTGCGAGAAATCGAAAAGAGCAATTTTGAAAATAAGCGAGAGTTATTTATGTATGCCGATCAGGTACTTGGATTAGATCTTGATCGCCCTATCCTCACTCGCGAATTAACTGCTCAGATGCAAACACTTCTTGATGAGCGCACAAAAGCCCGAAGTGAGAGTCGTTGGGCAGATAGTGATGCTTTGCGGATTCAATTAGAAAATCTTGGGCTGCAAATTCAAGATACTGCCGAAGGGCAGAACTGGTCTTAAAGAGGGGTCAAGATCGCAATTACAACTGCGATGAATCCAAAGTTAATCATGGAAATTCCGATGGCACTACCTTCAATCAAATACTCTTCATTAACGCCAGGAAATCCTGCACGTAATATTACAAAGCCCCACGCAGCAGCGGCGATCAATCTATAGATCCGTTTTCCCCACATGCGCCCAGCTGCCCAAATACCAATGCAGGTTGCTGCAATTGAGAGTATTAACCCAACTGGTGGAAGGAAGCTGTAAATAAAGACTGAGCTGGCGCCTAGCGCTAAACCCAAAAGAAGTGAATATAAGTAACGCATCACAGAAGTACGCCTGATGTTAAATCTATTTCGCGCCCCTTGGAGTCAAATGGTGCACTCTTTACACCTTTTACAAGGGTGTAGTACTCATCGCCCCAAATCTGCATTCCGAGATTATCGGACAGTGCAAAGAATGGACCATCTAATGCAATTTGAGTTTCATGTGCTTTCATGGCTGCCATCTTTGAATCTACGTATTCTGCGCCATCAATCAAAGTTGTAACAAACTCATCATCTTTGGCGAATGGAACATCATCGATACTTTCAGCACCGAAGAAATCTGAACCAATTTCCTTCATTTTTTCCATACTTTGAGCGATTATAGATTTAGGGATTGTGTTCCAGTAAATCTTTTGAATCTGCCATGATGATAATTCAGAGGCCCTCATTGCAACTCGATGTGCCTGAATGTGATCAGGATGCCCGTATCCACCAATTTCATCATAAGTAATCAAGATATGTGGTTTAACTTCTTCGATAACGTCTACAAGAATTTTTGCTGCAGTGTCTAGATCTGCCTGCCAAAATACATCGGGGCGGTTATTTGGTTCTGTACCCATCATCCCGCTATCTCTAAATTTTGTAGATGGTGCTCCAAGGAATCGATAATCAGAAATTCCAAGTGCTTTCATAGCAAGTGCAAGTTCTGTTTCGCGATGTGATCCCAGCAAATCTTGCTCGGTACTAGCTAGATGTGAGAGCCCAGGAACTAATACTTCGCCCTCTTCGCCACGTGTGCAGGTCACAAGGGTCACTTGAGCCCCACGATCGGCATAGAGAGCCATTGTTGCTCCATTGTTGATGGTTTCATCATCAGGATGTGCATGTACGAGCAGGATGCGAATACCTTCATATGGGCGGTTCATGATTGGTAATTCTGCCGTACGATTACTCCAATGAGTAACCTAGACACAACCAATAAGGCGCGTTTGCCTCGCGATGAGCGCCGAGCATTGTTGCTTTCAGCAGCCCTTGAAGTATTCACCGCTGCTGGCTACCACTCTGCTGCAATGGATGAGATTGCAGATCGTGCAAATGTTTCAAAGCCAGTTTTGTACCAGCACTTCCCATCAAAACTCGATTTATACCTGGCAGTTCTAGATTTGCACATCGATTCTTTAGTATTTGAAATTCAAAAGGCAATTGCTTCGACTCCAGATAACAAAGATCGAGTCCATGCAACTGTCGATGCTTACTTTGCATTCATTGAAAAGGAAGGTGAAGCATTTCGCCTACTGTTTGAAAGTGATATGAGTGTTGAACCACAAGTTCGCCAACGACTTAACCGTATGACGTACGACTGTGCAGCTGCAGCTAGTGCTGTAATTGCAATTGATACTGGCCTACCAAAAGAGGCATCGATGCTTTTGGGTGTTGGAATGATTGGTTATGCGCAAGTAACTGCTCGTCACTGGCTCGAACGAGATAGCAAGTTGAGTCGACATGAGGCTGTGGAACTAGTTCACAACCTCATGTGGCGAGGCATTTCAGGTTTCCCGCGCAATTAATCCCGATAGGAACAAATTTATATGTCACCAACATTTGCCGAACTGCCCCTGCGCAGCCAAACAATTGAAGCACTTCACGCCCATGGCTTCTTAGCTCCCTTTGCCATCCAAGAAATGGTCTTGCCAATCGCACTTGCTGATGGCGATGTCATCGGACAAGCAAAGACAGGTACCGGTAAGACCCTTGCATTTGGTATCCCTGTCATCGAACGAGTTATTGCACCTCACGATCCTGAGTGGGCTGATTTTGCAAACAAAGGAATGCCGCAGGTTTTAATTGTTGTTCCTACCCGCGAACTATGTACTCAGGTAACACGCGATATTGAAGAGCTTGCCTCCAACCGCGGAATCCGCACACTTGCCGTTTATGGTGGACGTGCATTTGAACCACAAATTGAAGCACTGCACGCTGGTGTTGAAATTGTTGTGGGTACACCTGGGCGGCTTCTAGATTTATCTCGTCAAGGACAGCTAAAACTCAAAGAGGTTTCTCGCTTAGTTCTTGATGAAGCAGATGAAATGTTAGATCTTGGTTTCTTGCCAGATGTTGAAAAGATTCTTTCTAGCACTCCAAATCGTGCCCAAACCATGTTGTTCTCGGCAACGATGCCTGGAGATATTATTGCTCTTGCTCGCCGCTTCATGAATCAACCAATTCATATTCGCACACAGGACAGTGAAGATGAAGGTGCTGTTGTTACACGCATTAAGCAACATGTATTACGTGCTCACGCAATGGATAAAATTGAAATGCTGGCTCGTATCTTGCAAGCTGATGGCCGTGGACCAACAATGGTTTTCTGTCGCACTAAGCGCACCGCACAAAAGACCGCTGAAGATTTGATGGAGCGCGGCTTTAGAGCCGCTCCAATCCACGGTGATCTAGGCCAAAGTGCACGTGAAAAAGCGCTAGGTGACTTCAAGGCAGGAAAATCAGATGTGCTAGTTGCAACCGATGTTGCAGCCCGCGGTATTGATATCGATGGCATCACACACGTCATCAACTATCAATGTCCTGAGGATGAGAAGACATATGTGCACCGCATTGGCCGTACGGCTCGCGCAGGTGCTCACGGCATTGCTGTGACATTTGTTGACTGGGATGAACTTGCGCGTTGGAAGATGATTAATCAGGTTCTAGAGCTTGGTCTTGCAGAACCTGAAGAGACCTACTCATCCTCAGAACATTTGTATGAAACGCTAAATATCCCAGCTGGTTCAACAGGTCGACTCGTTAAAGCAAAGCCTGTAGCAAGAGTTGCATCTAAGGAATCTCGAGCACCTCGTGCCAAGCAAGAGGCTGCGCCAGTTCGCACAGAACGCGCACGCACCCGTACTAAGAAGTTTAAAGAGAGTTAAGCAGCCACAAACACGCGGATTGCATCAACAAGCATCTGCACGGCAATAGCTGCAAGTAATAAACCTGCAATTCGGGCAACCAGAGTGACACCTGATTCCTTGATGACATTTAATATTGTTGTTGACGCCATCAAGACCGCTGCAATTGCGACGTGAACTGCAATGACCGCTGCTACTAAGCCAAGTGCCATGCTGGTTGTGTCTACTTGCTGAACGAAGATCATCGTTGCAACGATTGCACCAGGGCCAGCCAGGATAGGTGTGCCGAGTGGAACCAATGCAATATTGGAATCTCCATCATCACCATGCTTTTTAGAATTTCCAGTCAAAAGCTCTAGCGCAACTAGCAATAGCAAGAGAGCACCTGCGGCCTGCAGTGCTTCCATAGAGATATTTAGATAATTCAAAATCGCCCGGCCAAAGAGAGCAAATATTGAGATCACAAGGAGAGAAACACCTGCTGCTTGAATAGCCAGCATGCGACGAACTCGAGGTGATTTATCTGCAACCAAACCTAAGAAAATAGGTGTTGCACCAGGTGGATCCATGATCACAAATAGGGTAACAAAAGATTGGACCGCAAAAGTTACTGCGCTTATGTTTCTCATGCGTTAACCACCCTTCGTGCATCTGCTTGTGACTCTAGCTTCTGCCATTGTTCCCTACTTGTGTGGTTTTCTGCTAATAAATTCATTTTTCCAGTGCCGTGATAATCACTACTTCCGGTGACTACAAGATCTAGTTCTTGAGCAATCACGCGCAACATTGCACGCTCATCAGGGTTTTGGTCTCTGTGATCTACTTCTATTCCATTAAGGCCTGCAGCTACCAAGTCTGCAAAATCATCAGGTTTTAAGATTTCTCCCCGGTGAGAAGCAAAAGGATGGGCAATAACAGCAACTCCCCCTGCCCTGCGAATTAATGCAATTGCCTCAACTGGCGTTGGGGCGGCATGTGAAACATAAAAACGTGAATCATTGTGCAATAAATCAATGAAAGCTTCATCTCGAGATTTGACAATCTTTTTTGCAATTAATGCATCAGCTAAATGCGGACGCCCCATTGTGGCTCCTACAGGCATGGCTTTTTGAACATCTTCTATTGAGATATCCATACCTTCGGCTCGCATTTTTTCAATCATTGTGCGCATTCGTGGTAAACGGCCATCCCGAGTTTCTTCTAACACTCTTTGCATCTCTTTATGGTTTGGATCAAAAAGCATCCCCAACATGTGCACACTCATGCCATCTGTTGTTAGGCATGAAATTTCAGCCCCTAACGCTAACTTGAGGCTTCCGCGCAATGCTTGCGTTGCTTCTTTCCACCCTGATGTTGTGTCGTGATCTGAGATTCCTAATACCTCTAAACCTTGAACAATGGCTTTGTTCACTAAATCTCGTGGACGATCGGTGCCGTCACTGCAAGTTGTATGTGTGTGCAGATCAATCATTACTCGCGCCTCGTGTTCTGGTGACAACTAAAACACAACCCAGCAAAATCAATGCAATGCCTGGAATTATTCCAACTGGAGGTTTTTGATCCAACCACCAGAATGCCAGAATCGCACTTACTGGAACCTCAAAAAACACAATTAAAGAAACTACCGCAGGTGAAACTCTCTTGAGCGCAGAGTTGAACATTGAATGCCCGAGTAATTGTGCTCCGAGAATTAATCCTAAAAGAATCCACCACTCTTTTACGCTAAATGAAAATATCTCATTGCCAGCAATTAATGCCATGGGCAGCGCTGTCATCGAACATATGAAATAACAAATGGTTGTGTAGGTTGTTGTTTCTAGAGTTCTTTGTGCCTTCGAGCCAGCAATCATGTAGGCAGCTGCAAGTGCTGCGGAAATAAGAGCGGCTAGATCTCCTAAAAATGACGTGAATGAAATTTGAAGATCTACACCGACAACAAGTAATACGCCGGCAAAACTCACAATCATTCCGAGCCATGCCTTAGATGGAATGTGCCCACCTGAAAACTTCACAAACATGGCAGCAAATATTGGTTGCAAAGCAACTAAGGCAGTTCCCGCTGCAACTGTTGTCATTCTCATTGCAAGGAAGAATCCGACAAAGTGAAGTGCTAATACAACTCCAGCAGTTACCGCCCACTTCACGCCAGCCCTGTCACGCTGATGGCGAAGTGCAAATGGCAAAGTCACTAGTGATCCGCCAAGATTTCTCCAGAAAATCAAGGTCAGAACAGGCATTGTGCTCATCGCGATTAATGGCCCAGAAGTTCCGATTCCAATAATTCCTAGACCTAAGCGAATCAGATCTGGACGTGCAGGCATCGCCGTATGTTGGTTAATGCGTTCGCCTGCGTTCATAAGAGAAAGGTACCCTTATCCCATGAGCAGCAATCTCCTAAACCGAGTATTTCTCGCCCGTCTTGCAGGCACCGCGGTCTTTGACCCAAATGGTGATCCAGTAGGAAAGGTGCGAGATGCTGTCGCGACCCTTCGTTCTACAAATCAACCCCCAAGAATTCTTGGATTAGTTGTTGAAGTTCCATTACGTCGTCGTGTTTTTGTTCCGATCACTCGTGTGACATCTATTGAAAGTGGAGCAGTTGTTATTACTGGCTTACTCAACATGCGCCGCTTCGATACTCGTCCCGGGGAGGTTCTAGTTCTTGGCGAAATGCTAGATCGTTCAATTTCCTTGATTGAATCAGGTGAGGCTGTAGTTGTCGAAGACATGGGAATGGAAGAAACACGAACTGGTGATTGGTTTATCAATCGTGTCCACATTATGCGTCGAGGTCGCGGACTTCGTCGTAAGGGTGCAACTTCAACTGTTGCATGGGAAGAGGTAACAGGTTTTGCAATCACCGAACAAAATCAAGGTGTTTCAAACTTGATGTCAACTCTTGCAAACCTTCGCGCAGCCGATCTTGCAGCAGTATTACAAGATCTAGCACCTAAGCGTCGTATCGAAGTTGCAATCGCACTTGATGATGAACGCCTTGCAGATGTTCTTGAAGAAATGGATGAGACAGATCGCGTTGCGCTGTTAGCCGAACTTGAAGGTGAAAGAGCTGCAGATGTTTTGGGTGAGATGGATCCAGATGATGCTGCCGACTTGCTTCGCGAAATTGGTGAAGAGCGCGCAAATGCTCTTATTGATTTAATGGAGCCAGAAGATGCTGAAGATGTTTTGCGTCTGATGAACTACGAAGATTATTCAGCTGGCGGAATGATGACGACCGAGCCAATTGTGCTCACCGTCGATTCAACCGTTGCCGATGCATTAGCTGCAGTTCGCCAAAAAGAAATTTCACCTGCACTTGCCTCACAGATTTACATCTGTCGACAGCCAGTTGAAACGCCTACCGGCCGCTTCATTGGGGTTGTTCACTATCAGCGTTTGCTGCGCGAACCACCTGCAACATTGTTAGGTTCAATTGTTGATAATGACTCAAAGGGTGTTAACCCTGATGCTTCTTTGCACGAGGTTTCCTCGTATCTCGCTAGTTACAACATGCTTTCATTGCCTGTAGTTGATGCTAATGAGCGTTTACTAGGAGCGGTAACAGTTGATGACGTGCTCGATCACTTGTTGCCAGAGAATTGGCGACATGATCACCGAGAAAAATCACCAGTAACTTTCAAGACAGAAACATTGTAGGGAGGTCAAAATATGGCACGCAATAATGGATTAGATACTCCACGCGAGACCCGTCGCTCGCTTCGTCCTAACTTTGATCCAGAAACTTTTGGTCGTTTATCAGAGCAATTCGCGCGATTCCTAGGTACTGCACGCTTTCTCGTATACATGACTTTCTTTGTTCTGTTTTGGGTTTTGTGGAACTTTATGGCACCAGTTGATCTTCGTTTTGATAATTATCCATTTATCTTCTTAACTCTGATTCTCTCCTTGCAAGCCTCTTATGCCGCTCCACTCATTCTTCTTGCGCAAAATCGCCAAGCAGACCGAGATCGTATTCAGCTCAATGAGGATCGTGGACAAAACGAACGTTCAATAGCAGATACCGAGTATCTAACCCGCGAACTTGCAGCTTTGCGTAACTCTTTGGGCGAAGTTGCAACTCGTGATTTTGTCCGCAGCGAACTTTCTGATTTAGTTGATGAACTTGCTAAAGAGTTACGTAGAGATTCCCAATCGGACTCCGACTAGAGATTTATTTCGTCTCACAATTTTTTCTGCGATCTCTAATATTGCAATAGCTGCCACCGAAGTTGGGTCTGCTTCAACAATTGGTGCACCTTCATCTCCGCCAGTTCGCAATGCCGGGCTGAAAGGAATCTTTCCAAGTAGTGGCACATCGCTACCCACTAATTGAGATAGGCGACGAGAGGTTTCTTCTCCTCCACCTTCACCAAACAATGACATCGGTTCACCGCATGCTGGGCAAGGAAACTGCGACATATTTTCAATAACGCCTATTACATGCTGATGGATTTGGTGGGCGATGCGCCCTGCACGCTCTGCAACCTCAGCTGCGGCGATCTGTGGGGTTGTAACAACAACAATTTCAGAGTTTGGAATTAACTGCCCCAGTGAAATAGCTAAATCACCAGTGCCGGGCGGAAGATCGATTAACAAAAGATCGAGATCGCCCCAGTAAGCATCGGAAAGTAGCTGCTCAAGCACACGGTGCAGCAGGGGCCCACGATAGGCAACAGGATCTGAACGCTCAGGCTTAAACATTTCCATGGAAACAGTCTTAACACCGTATGACTCCAGCGGGATAAACATTTGATCAATTGCAGTTGGTCGTTGTCCCATTAATCCCATCAGACGAGGGATTGAGTGACCATAAACATCGGCATCTAAAATTCCTACATTCAAACCCTTTTTGGCTGCTGCGACCGCAAGGTTTGCAGTAACAGAGGATTTTCCAACCCCGCCTTTTCCAGATGCGATGCCGATTACTCGAGTAAGTGAATCAGGCTGTGCAAATGGAATAAACTTTTCACGGCCTCCACGAACAATCTTTTTAACATTATTTCTTTGTTCTTCGGTCATTACTCCAAATGTTAAATCAACAGATGCAACACCCTCTACGTTAGTAATCGCAGTTGTAACATCATTGCGCAATCGATCTTGCATCGGGCAAGCAGAAATCGTAAGTAAGATCGTGAGTGATACGGCACCATTTTTTTCCTGTAAATCTTCAACCATTCCTAAATCGGTAATTGGCTTACGAAGTTCGGGGTCTTGAACCTTTGCTAGCGCATCAAAAATCTGCTCGACTAATGTCATAACAGATCTGGATCAATCATTGCTTTTGGACGATTTACCTTTGGCTTTGGTGTTCCTTCATCTAACAAATCTGCAACCTGCTTTTTCATAAAGGTCTTTGGGTTTAAATCTTTAGGCTGCAAATCTTCAAAGCCAGGTCCAAGGTTTTCGCGAAGCTCAGCGGTGGCGGTTGAGGCCAAGCCACGAAGTTTTTTTACCCATTGCGCAGCTTCAACAGCTAATTTCGGCAACCGTTCAGGGCCAACCAAGATTATGCCCAAAATTGCAAGGCCTAATACTTCACCCGCACCGATGTCAAAGAACATGAGGTTAGCCTACGGTAATTATTTCTTTGCGGCGATCAGAGTAAGTGTGACCGTTTTCTTCACTCCATCTCGCAGGAATCCAAGGGTTACTCGATCCCCCACATTTTTTGCTCTAACAGAAACAATGAGCTCTTCAGGTGAGTAGATCTCTTTTCCATCGATCACAATGATCACATCCCCACCTCGCAAGCCCGCCTTTTCAGCTGGGCTTCCGGGCAAGATTCCACGCCCGGATGTCGAGACTTGTGCGCCATTTTCTGTGTAATTCATATTCAGTGAAACGCCAATTACTGGATACGTTGCAACACCATTTTTTATCAATTGATCAGCGGTCTTACGTGCCTGATTAATCGGGATTGCAAAACCTAATCCAATGGAACCAAGTTGAGAGGTTGTGCCAAGGGATGCAATTGCAGAATTAACTCCAATAACTGCACCAGTTGCATCAACAAGAGGCCCTCCAGAGTTTCCGGGATTAATTGCTGCATCTGTTTGAAGTGCATTGATAAATGAGCTCTCACTATTTGATTCACCAGCGGTGACCGCACGGTTCTTTGCACTAATGATTCCGGTTGTAACGGTTCCGCTTAACCCAAGCGGTGAACCAATTGCAATTACTAAATCCCCAACAGCAATTGCATCACTATCTCCAAATTGCAAAGCCTTGAGTCCAGAGGCGGTGATTTTCAAAACTGCTAAATCATATGATGCATCACGGCCAATTACCTTGGCTGGGTAAAAAGTTCCATCACTTAAAGAAACTTGAATGCTTCCACCAGTTTGTGCAGCACTGCTGATTACATGATTATTAGTCAAAATGTAACCGTTGCTATCAATAATAAATCCTGAACCAGTGCCTCCACCAGTAAGAGTTCGTGTGCTGATTGAAACTACCGACGGCAATACTCTCTGCGCAATTCCTGCAACTGAATCTGGTGCTCGTTGAATTGTGCTCGTCGATGAAACGAGTTGAACTCGATTAAAGAAATCTCCACCAGCAGCATTAACTCCTAGAAATCCACCGACAGATCCCGCAAGAACTGCAATTAAAGCAACAGTGCCTTTTCCACTCTTTGCTGGTGCTGGCGAATGCCACCATGCAGCAGGTGCGGCTTGACTCTTTTTGTTTCTAGGAAAAATCATGTCTCTATCTTCACACCTTGGTGGCTATGAGCAAGCCATCTCCGATTGGAATCAAGGAACTCACCCAATGCTCTGAGTCGTTCTTGATAATCTTCCCAGCGTCTCGCAGCGCCACAGTCTTTGGATCTCGCTGCGTAGCATCGCTGACTTTGCCTCCGCCATAGTAGTTATCTATAACAAGCGCCCCACCGCTACGCAAAATGCGATGAGCCTCGCTAATGACAAAACTGAGATCTTCAGGGTTATGACGCAACACAACTAAGTCATATGCGCGATCAGTGAGCTTGGAAATAACATCAACAACTGTATTGGTTATTAAGCGATAACGCCCTTGTGCGATGTCAGCGTCAGCAAATGCTAATTTAGCAATTTGTGTATGTTCCATCTCATCATCTATCGATGTAAGAGTTCCACTTTCTAACATTCCATCAAGTAACCACAATGCACCAACGCCTGAACCTGTTCCAACTTCAACAACAGATTGTGCTTTTAATGTAAATGCTAAATAACGCAAAAAACCTCCAGAGCCAGGAGTTGTATCAACCGTTCCTAGTTCTACACCTCGAGCACGTGCCTGGGACTTAAAGAAATCTTCTGTGATAAATCCTTCAGCAAATTCATGTGGATCTATTTTCATCACAGCGAGGTAATCCACTCTGTTAATAAGCGCACGCCAAAACCTGTACCACCCTCTGAATTCTCCCCCGCATCAACTTCGCTGCGTCCAGTCCCTGCAATATCTAAGTGAACCCAGCGACGCGAGCCGACAAAATTTTCGAGGAACAATGCTGCTGTAACAGATCCTGCAGAATACTTTCCCTTGTTGGCATTGTGATTGAAATCTGCGATATCACTACGAAGTGCATCTTTGTAATCATCAACAAGTGGCATATGCCAAACACGATCACCAGATGCTTCGCCTGCCTTTGATAGCCGAGCGGCAAGTGCGTTATCGCGTGTATACATCGCCGCATATTGGCGCCCTAATCCCAATGAAATAGCACCTGTCAAAGTTGCAATATCTACTAAGTAATCAGGATCAAGATTTAAATCTGCATAGGCAAGTCCATCTGCTAATACCAAACGACCTTCAGCATCTGTATTAATTACTTCTACCGTCGTGCCACCGTAATGCTTAATGACATCACTGGGGCGCTGTGCTGTGCCAGAAATAGCGTTTTCAGCCATCATCATTAATGCTGTAACGCGAACATTGGGTTGTAACTCTTCTAGAGCTGTAAGTGTTGCAAGAATTGCAGCAGATCCTGCCATGTCACTCTTCATCGCAATCATGGTGTCATATGGACGTTTTAATGAAATTCCGCCGGTATCAAAGGTGATGCCCTTGCCAACTAAAACAATGTGGGGCAATGCATCAACTGATTTCTTCTTAGATTTTGGCTGATATGAGACTTCAATCATGCGTGGACCAGGCTTGGGTGATGATCCACCTACTGCTCGCAATCCACCAAACTCTTTGAGTTCAGTCCCGACAAAAATCTTTACCTTTAATCCTGTTCCTTTTGCAAGGAGCTCGGCCTGCTTACCCATCCATGCCGGTGTCTTGATATTTGCAGGGGTATGAATTAAATCGCGAGCGCGGCACATGGCTTGGGCAATGGCAGCAGCATCTTCTACAACTTTTTTGTCTTTGCTTCCAACCAATAACGTTGGCTCTTCTTTTTTCTTATCAGTCTTTAAATTCCACACCCAGGCACCAAGTGCCATTGAGATCGCATGTGCTTTAACTTCCTTAACTGCACATGCAGAGTAAACAGTTGAATTCTTATCACGCACTTTGCGTCCAACAGATGCACCAGCAGCTCGAAGAGCAGAACCACTTTGATCTCCGATTGCAACTAAAAAGATTCGATCTGTTGGGCAATCGGTTGCGCTAACAGGAATCTCAAATATTTCGCCCGCTTTTGCTGTTGGTCCAAAGAAAGTTAACTCATCAACAAGATTTAATCCGAAGAATTTTTCAATATCTGCTACCAGTGGCCCAACGAATTCAAATGAATCATCGGTGTTTTTTACATATCCGATTGCAATTGAGTTGGCCGATGATGCCGCTTCGATATCTAGCGAGGCGGCGATTGGTAGTGCTGACATGATTGGTAAGGCTAGTGCCTTGGAAAAGGAATTACTTCTTAACTAGTGCGACTGCGGCGTGTAACGCGGCACTGAGGTTGTTAGCTTCTTCAGCGTTCATTTCAACGACCAAGCGGCCGCCACCTTCGAGAGGGATTCGCATAACCAATGAGCGAGCTTCCTTTGTAACCTCCATTGGACCATCACCAGTACGGGGTTTCATGGCTGCCATGTGGGGACT
The DNA here is from genome assembly GCF_040402275.1 of Candidatus Planktophila sp. GTDB lineage: Bacteria > Actinomycetota > Actinomycetes > Nanopelagicales > Nanopelagicaceae > Planktophila. The sequence goes on from NZ_JBBAMW010000005.1 coordinate 24,464, forward strand.
CCTCTAATCGGTTGAATTACTCTTTTGAAGCAAGGGGGTAAGTATCTCGCACAATGCACCGTTGTGCGAAATCGAAGATATCCCTTTAAATGCCCAGAATTGCGCTCAATCTGGCCTTGCCTTGCTTGATGATCGCATCTGCAGAGCGCTCTGGAACCCCTAACATCGTGGCTATATCGGCCGCTGACATTGATTTGAGATAGTGCATCGTCAAGATGATGCGTTCTTCATCTGGAAGAGAGGCAAGCGCATCTGCGAGAGTCTGCGATTGCTTGCCCATTGGCTTAGTTTACTTCGTTTGGATTGCTTTCAATGGCGCAAATGGCGGCCAAGCTTGGCCAGTGAGATGCGCACTCCAGCGTATAAACCAGGTGCAATAAGAAGGAATATCGCTCTTGGAGCCAAAATCTCTTCCGACCAATTAAATCGAGTTGTGTCTGCATCGATTGCAACTAACTCAAATCGACCAGTTCCCTTGATGATTTTGCCAGTATGTAAAACATCGCAAAGGTGTGGTGGTTGCCATGAAGTAACAACCATATGGTCCATTACTCCCAATTTACCAATCCCTGTAAATGCAGCAATTGTTGTTCCAACGCCTTCGCGAACTTGTGATGTTACTTCAACTGTGGTTTGTAACATCCAATCCCCTTGAGACTCCCAATCGGCAAGTGCAGCCCACACTTTTTCAATTGGTGCCTTAATTACAAGACTCATTGCAATGTGATTACTTCTCATGCGCCACATGCTTTTAGTGCATCGTCTACATTTGTCGTCCACTGCACAATCTCGCGCATTCCGGGCTTTATAAATTTTTCTTCCTCAAGATGAACAATCAATTGGTGCAACGGTGCATAAATTCCAAATGGGTCCAAGATGACAACTGGCTTGGTATGAAACTTTAGATAGTGGCCAACCCAAATTTCAAAAAACTCCTCTAGAGTTCCAGCGCCACCTGGCAAAGTTATAAATGCATCTGAAATATCAGTAATCATGTGTTTGCGCTGACCCATTGTTTCCACAACATGAAGTTCATCGTTGTCATGATCTGCAAATTCAATATCGACTAGTGCCTGTGGGATTACACCAATAGTCTTGCCGCCCTTGTCACGAGCACCACGTGAAACAGCGCCCATCATTGAAATATGGCCGCCGCCTGTAACTAACTCGTTGGAAGTTGCAGCGATCCCCTGGCCTAGTTCATAGGCAAGCTCTACGTACTTATTGTCAATCGTTGGGGATGATGAGCAGAAGACGGCAATACGCATACTGCTAACAATAGAGGCTAGGCTTAGGACATGACGACCATTGCATCTGGCCACGGAATCGCAACAATTTCCAAGGGAACTACTTTGGATGTTTGGTTCCCAACTCCATCTCTGACCGCGCTATCTGGCGCCGCCCCTGCAGAACTAACTGCACTAGCTGGCGTAGATGCAGCACGCGCGGTTACCGTCGAAGTAATTAGTATTGAGATTGATATTACAAAAGCACCTGCAAATGCAGCAGATGCATACCTTCGTTTGCATTTGTTATCTCACCGACTTGTAAAGCCACATGGAGTCGCACTTGATGGGATCTTTGGATTACTGAGTAACGTTGTGTGGACATCAGTTGGCCCATGCGCTGTTGATGGTTTTGAAATTACTCGTGCTCGCTTAAAGGCAGCATATGGTCATGTCAGCGTTTATGGTGTCGATAAGTTCCCTCGAATGGTTGATTACGTAGTTCCTAGCGGAGTTCGAATTGCAGATGCAGATCGTGTTCGTTTAGGTGCCCACCTTGCCTCCGGCACTACTGTCATGCACGAAGGTTTTGTAAACTTCAATGCAGGAACTTTAGGAACTTCTATGGTTGAAGGACGAATCTCAGCTGGTGTTGTAGTTGGCGATGGCACTGATGTCGGTGGTGGTGCATCCATAATGGGAACACTTAGCGGTGGCGGTAAAGAAGTTATTTCCATTGGTGAAAAGTGCTTACTGGGTGCCAACTCAGGTCTTGGTATCTCTCTTGGCAATAACTGCGTGATCGAAGCTGGTACCTATATAACTTCAGCTGCGAAGGTAAGACTTCCTGATGGCGAAATAGTTAAAGCCGGAACACTTTCAGGTGCAAGTAATCTTTTATTCCGACGTAATTCTCTAGATGGTTGCCTAGAGGTTGTATTACGGACTGGGACTTGGGGTGGGCTCAACAGCATCTTGCATGCCAACTAAATCAAAGTAGGCAGATGGAATTTTAGTTCGGCTTCTAAATGTTTCACCACGTAAACTCTTTTGAATTCCCGTACTAGAGGTTGCCCTGATCGTCGCAACAGTTCCTGTGGCATTCTTCATAACAATTTCTAGAGTCACCACATCAGGTAGTACAAAAGCGGCAGCAACAGAGGCCTGAGTAATTTCGCGATCCCATCGATAAAAGCGCGGATTGAGAACAGGATCCAGGCTGGAAACATCCACAACTGACTGAGTGAAACTCTTTTCAGTCCCCCAGGCATTCACCGCGATCTCTGTTAACCCACCTGTTGAGCTACCGAAGTAGGCGGTTATTGGTTTGCCTGCTTGAGTAATGGTTAAGCCTGCAGTGTTAGTAACTGCTGCTTTCCAGAACTGTCCCCACCCTTTTTCCGTTTCCTTTGCATATCCCACAAAGGATTGATCAGAAATTTCACCATAAAGATCGCAATCACATGCAGTTCGATAGATTCCAGCTTTGCTCATTGCATAAGTTCTAGAGGCAATTGCCTGTGCTTGAAGCGCAGCTTCTGGCCAGGATGATGGGACTTCACTTATGCCCCACAAGTATTCATCGGATAAACGCACTGCGTTTGTAACCTCAATGCGATACCCAAGCGTTGCTGCTTTAACGGCTCTGAACTGCATCTGTCCGTAACGATACTTCTTAGTGGTGGTTGTGTGGGATAAAGAAATAACTCCATCAACACCAGGTAAGTAACGAGTGCCACTCCAGCGAACTGTGAATATTCGATTGCGAGGAATACTGACAGTTTTCTTTCCAGTAACAACGCTAGGTAACACTGTGGAGCCAAGAATTGTAAAATTCAATGAACTCTTAACAGGCACAACAGCCAGCGGGACAACGTCTTGCGCATCACCGATATCACCACTAAAGATTTGCATCGTTGCATCTTGCGTTGCAGTGGCCAATTTCGCAGAGGTCAACAAATGCCCGATATTCACACGCAATATCTTTGAGTCATCCAAAGGTTCAATTGCAACATCTTTGTAGTAATAGGAAATAATTGCAGTGGCTGTTTCGCCTGCTATTGCCTTTGCTTTTGCACCGATCTGACTCATTCCAACACCATGGCCATACCCAGCGCCTTGTACTTTGAAAGTAGTAGGAATATCTACTGCAGAAGAGTGCGACGGCAATATCAGCGCAACTGAAATAGCCAGGACTAGTGGCTTAAAAATCCTCATCAATTACTGCGCTCTTTCCAAGGTGTAAGAACTCTTGATATGCATCAATGACTGCGTTGGGTTCACCGCGTTGAACAAGTTTTCCTTTATGCAGCCAAGCAACATCGTTACATGTTTCGCGCACAGTTTGCATCGCATGGCTCACCAAAATAAGAGCGCGATCATCGCTTCTAAGTTCCTTAACCCGGTTAAGGCTCTTTTCCTTAAACTTGGCATCTCCGGTACTCAGTGCTTCATCAATAATCAAAATGTCTGGTCGAACAACAGCGGCAACTGAGAACGCCAAGCGTGCATACATTCCCGAGGAGTAGGTACGCATTGGAGCATCGATCGCATCGCCCAACTCAGAAAATTCAGCAATCTCATCAAAGTTGCCATCTATCTCTTGGCGAGACATGCCAGCAGCTAATCCACCCAAAAATACATTGTCTCGGCCTGACATCGAAGGATTAAACCCAACACCTAGAGCAAGCAGCGTGCTTACAGATCCATATACCTCGATGCGACCCTGTGATGGCGGCAAGATGCCAGCAACGCAACGCATTAAGGAAGACTTTCCAGCTCCATTAGTTCCTATCACGCCCAGTACTTGCCCATACTGAACATCTAAATTGATGTCATCTAGTGCGCGGACAATTCGTGTTTGTTTCTTGCCACGACCTAGTGATTTAACACGCGCTTTAAGGGTTGGCTTTTTATCAATAGATGTTGTGTATGTAAGACCAACTCCACGGATTGAAACCGCGAGTTCATTAGTAAGGTGCGGATTAGAGACGGACAGCGAACTCACGCTCCCTCGATAAGAAGAAATAAGTTCCAATAAAGAAAATACCTGTCGCCCAACCTAAGCCTTGAAGCATGCTTGAGACCTCAGGTGCTTTCCCTTGTACAACTGCGCGAGACCATGAATCTAAAATTGGGAATAGCGGATTAAGGATCTCAATTGCTCGAAGACTTGGCTTTAATGCAGATGCTTCATAGAGAATTGGTGACAGGTATAGAAGTGTTCGGGTTAGGTATGGCAAGAAACTTGCAATATCTCTGAAATAGACATTGATGCAGGAAATCGTTATTGCCACTGCAAGGGATAGAAAAACAGTTATCAATAGCACTGGAATTGCCCAAAGCATCTCAATTGTAAAAGGTGAGCCAACCACTGCTTTGATAACTACAAAAACAATCAATGTTGGGAGAAACCTAAAAATTGCGATTACGACAGCAGAAATTGGAAGCATGATTCGTGGAAATGCGGTGTTAAGAATCAAGCGTTGGCCAGCAGTTACGGATTTAACTCCTCCAGTAAGACTGTTTGCGACTAAATAAAATAGAAATAAGCTTGCAGTTAAGTGTGCATACCGCGCACTATCTGTGGCGCCACCAATAATCATGATCAAAATAAAATAAACCCCTGAAAGCAATAGTGGGTTTAGAACTAGCCACAATTGACCAAACACAGAGTCAAAATGTTGCTCCCGAAGTTCAGATTTGGAGTACTCCTTGATGAAGGTGCGCCTAGACCATAAGGATTTCCAGTAACGACCAAGTTTTGGCAGGCCAGCTTTAAATGGCTCATATACCTGCAGTGGAGTGCTCACGGGTTCAAGGTTACATCAGGTGCTAGCGACTTAGGCGAAGTAAGAAATCCAAGCCCCCATGAAATATGCATTGTTAGCAAGATTGTGGGTAAACACAGAATCTCACCCAGACTTTTTCCAATTACTACTGATGCAATCAGGATAAACACAGCATAAACAAGGGCTGGAATTAATAGAACTGGTGAAACCAGCCAACCGAAGAGCAATGAAAGCGACGTCGCAGCGACTGTAAAAGGTGGTGCTAAGTAACGGTAATTAATTGTGCCTTGATGACGCCGTGAGACAACACGTCGCCACCGTCCATATTCAAAGTATTGCTTTGCTAATGCTTTAACTGTTGATCGAGGTCGATATGTAACAACTAGTCGCGGGTCAAAGTAAACAACTCCACCTGTCTGTCGCAATCTGAAGTTGAGTTCCCAATCTTGAGCGCGAGTAAATCGCTCATCAAAGCCACCTACTGCAAGTAGCGCTTCTTTTCTAAACGCACCGAGATAAACCGTATCTACTTCTGCAGCGCCTCCGCCGGTATGGAATCTTGATGCACCAACACCCAGTGGACTACGCATTGCACGAGCAACGGAACTTTCAAACAAAGATTGTCCCTCAGCAGCCATTACGCCACCAACATTTACTGCGCCCGTGCTTTCCAAAATCTCTGAAACCAATTGACAATAGTTACGAGGAATATTTGAATGGCCATCAACTCGAACAACGATCCCGTACTGAGATGCGGCTATTGCAAGATTGAGTCCCGCTGCAGTTCGACCTGTTGGATTTTCAACGATGACAACTCGTGCATCGTTTATGTGTAATCGCTGTGCGATCTCAAGGGTCTTGTCATGTGATGGCCCAATAGCCAGAATTACTTCAATCTTTCCATCGTATTGTTGAGCAAGGATCGCTTTCACGGCATCCTCTAAATACTTCTCCTCATTGAGGACAGGCAGAATTACCGAAATCTCTCGTTTCGGTGAGCCATATAACGCGTTAGCTGATGTCGACATAACCCGCACACGCTATCGCTCAAGTACTCTCGGACAGTGAAATCAACGCGGGCAATTCGGATTATTACCTCACTATCTGTGGGAGTCGTCCTTATCTCCGCATTTTCTTGGTTGGGCCTAGGTCAGGTGAGCGGAGCCATCGATCGAATCGATGTATTCGGTACATTGAAAGATCGCCCCGATAAACCAAATAAAGCCCTGAACTATCTACTCGTTGGCTCAGATACTCGCGAAGGTTTAACAAAAGAGCAAAGAAAATTACTTCGAGTTGGATCAACTGCAACAGCTGCAGGATCTCGTTCTGACACCATGCTGCTTGTTCACATCTCTAAGTCGCGGGATAAGGCAACGCTAATTTCAATACCACGAGATTTATTAGTGACAATTCCTGAACATGTGTCATCTCTTGATAAAACAAAAATTGTTCCTGCAGCAAAGGGAAAAATTAATGCAGCATTTGCATGGGGTGGAGCACCGCTTCTGATTCAAACAATCGAAAATGAAACCGGTGTTCGGATTGATCATTACATTGAAATCGGTTTTGCTGGATTTGCAGGAATGGTTGATGCACTTGGTGGAATTGAAGTGTGTACTAAGAGAGACATCGATGATCCAGGTAGCCACTTAGTTTTGGCAGCAGGTGTTCACACACTTGATGGTGTTGAGTCCCTTAAGTATGTTCGCACACGTGACTTTGATGGAATGGGCGATCTTGGACGTATGCAACGTCAGCAACAATTTATGGGCGCAGTTCTAAGAAAAGTAACAAGCACTGGCGTACTGCTCAACCCAATCAAGCTCGTAAATTTCTTTAATGCAGCAATCGCGACAGTTAAGACTGATTCCCAACTCAACCAGAGTGATTTACTGACTCTTGCAAAGCAAATGAAAAATCTGACTCCCAGCAAAATGCGCACTTTGACTATTCCACTTGGAAATACCAATGCTCGCGTGCCTGGTCTTGGCTCAGTAGTTATCTGGGATGAAGTGTTAGCTCCTGAACTTTTCAACCGTTTGCGTGAAGATTTGCCGCTCATTGATGAAGTAACCCCATCTCCATCAGCCTCTTCTAGTGAAAAGGCAACTCCTACTGTGATCGATAAATTTAAGACTCGTACCGCTGATGAAAACCCTTGTGGGGCTCTGAAGTAAACTCCCCCACATGACTTTAACTCTCTCGGTTGTTGGCTGCGGTTATCTAGGAGCCACCCATGCTGCTTGTATGTCCTCACTAGGTTTTACAGTAATCGGCGTCGATACAGATCCAGAAAAAGTAGCCTTACTACAAAGTGGAAAACTCCCATTTTATGAACCAGGTCTAGACACACTGCTTGAGCAGGAAATGAAGACTGGTCGACTCTCCTTTACAACTGATTTCTCAGCAGTCAAAGATGCTGATGTTCACTTTGTATGTGTGGGAACTCCACAGAGTAAAGATGGGTTAGCCGCAGATCTCACATACGTTAAGTCTGCTGTTGCCGCTATTGCTCCACATCTAAAAGATGGATCACTTGTTGTCGGTAAATCCACTGTTCCAGTTGGAACGGCGCAAGCATTGCGTGCTGAACTTTCAAAGATTGCGCCTCATGCCGATCTAGCCTGGAACCCAGAGTTTCTGCGTGAAGGTTTTGCAGTTGAAGACACATTGACACCAAATCGCCTAGTAGTCGGTGTTGCAAATGATCGTGCTGAAGAGATTCTTAAAGAGGTATATGAGCCAGTGATTGCTTTAGGAACACCTTGGGTTCGTGCAGACCTACCAACATCTGAACTTGTAAAGGTAGCTGCTAACTCATTTCTTGCAACAAAGATTTCATTTATCAATGCGATGGCTGAAGTATGTGAGGCTGCAGGTGGTGATGTAACAGTTCTTGCAAAGGCAATTGGTTACGACCCACGTATCGGCAGTCGCTTTTTACAAGCTGGCATTGGCTTTGGTGGGGGCTGCCTTCCTAAAGATATTCGTGCATTCATGGCACGTGCTGAAGAGTTAGGTGCCAAGCAGGCGCTTGAGTTCTTACGAGAAATTGATGCAATTAACTTACGTGCACGACAACGCGTTATCGATGTTGTGCGTGGAAAGCTTTCACAGGATCTAACTCAGTACAAGATTGCTGTTTTAGGTGCAACATTTAAGCCCGACAGCGATGATGTGCGTGACTCCCCTGCACTAGATATCGCTGTTCAGTTACATGCAGCAGGTGCAGAGGTCGTTATCCATGATCCACAAGGTATTGAGCCTGCACGTAAGCGTTTTCCAAACCTTGATTACGCCGAAGTAATCAATGATGCAATCAAAGATGCAGATTTAATCCTTCATTTGACTGAATGGAAGGAGTATCGCCAGATCGATCCTGTCGCTATTTCTTCCATTGTTAAGAGCAAAATCATTATTGATGGGCGCAACATGCTCGATCGCACCTTGTGGCGCAACGCTGGGTGGAAGTTCCACGCATTAGGGCGTACCGATTAATACTAAAGAAACCATTGATGCTGTCCTTGCCCTAAAAACATGGGCAGTGGTTGGTCTTGGCAATAATCCTGAGCGCGCTGCATTTGGTGTAGCAAAACTTCTTCAAGATAAAGGGCACCGAATTATTCCGGTATACCCTCGCGCAGAAGTTGTACACGGAGAAACTGGATACAAAACTCTCTCTGAAATTCCAGAATCTGTCGATGTTGTTGATTGCTTTGTTAATTCAACATTAGTGGGAAAAGTTGTAGATGAAGCTATTGCTATTGGTGCTAAGGCTGTGTGGTTGCAATTAGATGTTATTGATAACGATGCTATTGCGCGTGCACAAGCGGCAGGCTTACTGACGATCATGGATCGTTGCCCTGCGATTGAATATCGCGCTCGAGCTTAAAAACCTGTTTTTTGATTACGGCGAGAGTTGAGGTTCTCGCCCTTTTCCTTTGCAATCTTGTTGATTTCCTTTAAGCCATCTGCAACCTTTGCAGAAATTGCTGCATCAGATACACCAAGGATTCTTGCGGCAAGTAACGCTGCATTCTTTGCATTGCCAACTCCAACAGTTGCTACCGGCACGCCTGCTGGCATTTGAACAATCGATAGCAATGAATCCATTCCATCAAGATTCTTTAACGCAACTGGTACACCGATAACTGGAAGCGTTGTTAATGAAGCGACCATTCCAGGCAAGTGTGCAGCGCCACCTGCGCCAGCAATAATTACTTTGTAACCTTTTGATTGCGCAGTCTGTGCAAACTCAACCATCTCAAGTGGCATGCGATGAGCTGAAACAACATCTGCTGAATATGAAATTCCAAGATCATCCAAAACTTTTGCCGCTTCTTCCATCGTTGGCCAGTCTGAGTCTGACCCCATGATGATTGCTACATCACTCATCGATTTCTCCGCTCATGTAATCCACCGCATGTTGGACTTCCTGGGTTAATTCTACGAGGTCTTTGCCGAGCAAAGTTACATGCCCAATCTTTCGACCTGGGCGTACATCCTTCTTGTATTGATGGAAATGCAGCGCAGGTGTGCGTGCCATCAGGTGCAGATATGGACGATACATATCTGTCTTATCGCCACCTAAAACATTTCCCATGACAGCCACAGGTGCTGTCATTGATGGATCACCAAGGGGAAGATCTAAGACTGCGCGCAAATGTTGTTCGAACTGACTTGTATGTGAACCTTCAATAGTCCAGTGTCCAGAGTTGTGAGGACGCATTGCCAACTCATTTACAAATAAGTTGTCACTTTTGACGAACATTTCAACAGCCATCACACCAACAACTCCAACTTCAGCAGCGATATCTAGAGCAAGTTTTTGTGCTTTTTCACTTAATGCCGCTGTCAATTGTGGGGCAGGTGAAATTGTCATCACGCAAATTCCATCTTTTTGTACTGTTTGTGTTGGAGCCCAAGTAGTTGCTTGTCCGTGTGGAGAACGCGCAACCATTACGGCAATCTCATAATCAAATTCAATGAGCTCTTCAACTAGCAGCTTGGGCATCTTTTGCAAAAGGTCACCCAACTCTTTTGCTGAATTTACTTTCCAAACACCGCGTCCGTCATACCCGCCAGAGATTGCTTTAGCAATAATCGGAAACTTATCTACTTGATCTATGGCAGTAACTATTTGAAATTTCGGTGAAGGAAAAGATTGCAGCTTCTGGCGCATTGCGGCTTTATCTTGTGAAAATTCAAATGCTGCAGCTGATGGGCGAACCACTACCCCATCAGCTTCTAACGCTTTGATGATGCTCAATGGAATCAACTCATGTTCAAAAGTAATGACATCACATCGTGCTGCAAATTCTTTGACTGTCGCGAGATCGGTGTAATCGCCAACTACATGCTGGGCAATTTGAGCAGCAGAGTCATTGGAATCGGCTGCAAGCAACAATAAATTAACGCCTAGCGCAGTTGCTGGTGCGATGCTCATTCGAGCAAGTTGTCCAGCGCCGATGACTCCGACTGTTGGGAAGGCTTTGCTCACCGGTCTATCGTAGATGAATTACATCGGCGGATTGAACATGAGTCCCATCATCCAAGATGAGCGCGCCAATATCTGAAATCGATTCAGCTACCGCTAAGTGCGTAACCCCACCAGGGTATTCAACCCGAACCTCTTTGCCCAATGTGGCACAGAGATGTACGTACAACGCCTGCACCTCGTCAATACCTTGATCCCACTGCACAAAATGCTCTTCGAACTCTTCCAATACTTCGCATAAGATTTCATCTCGCGTTAAATCAACTCCGCCTTCAACAAGCAAAGATGTTGCTGTTTCTACAGGTAGTTGATCTTCACTCATTCCAACATTGATGCCAATTCCAATTACTACGCCATCACCAACTACCTCTGCGATAAGACCTGAAACTTTTTTGTGATTAATCAAAATATCATTGGGCCATTTAACGGTTGCATGAAAAGCATGCAGAGTCTTTGCCACACTGTAGCCAGCAATTAAAGGCAGCCATCCCCAGTCATCACGATTGCGTTGTGGTTCGATGTAAAAAGAAAATAGCAAAGCAGTTCCTTTTGGTGCTTCGAATGTGCGGTCCAAGCGTCCTCGTCCGGCACTCTGAAATTCTGCAGCTATTACATCGCCCACTTGCGCATTTCCATCACGCACTCGTTGCACTAAATCGCCTTGCGTAGTACTCGTGAGTTCAACCACGCTTACTCGCCAGTAAGGCGTAATTAATCTATTGATCTCCGCCGGATCAAGCGCTGCACTTAACAATTCTTTGCCCACGACTAGTACCGTACGCCCATGAGCCGTGATCTGCATACAACTGCCGGAAAAATAGAAGATCTTCGCGACCGTGTTGAGGAAGCTGTCCATGGTGGCTCCGAGCGCGCCGTTGAGAAGCAGCACTCAAAAGGTAAGAAGTCTGCGCGCGAAAGAATTGAATTGCTGGTTGATGCCGATTCATTTACTGAGATTGATGAGTTCGCGCGTCACCGTTCAACGCAATTTGGAATGGAAAAAAATCGCCCATATGGTGATGGTGTAGTAATCGGAACAGCAACTGTTGACGGCCGCCCAATCGCGTTGTATTCACAGGATTTCACCGTTATGGGTGGATCACTTGGTGAAGTTCACGCAGAAAAGATTGTAAAGATCGCCGCGTTTGCACTTAAATCTGGAATACCACTTATTGGAATAAATGATTCCGGTGGAGCTCGTATTCAAGAAGGTGTCGCATCCCTTAATGGATACGGGAAAATCTTCCGCCTCAACACCAGATCTTCAGGTGTTATCCCCCAGATCTCACTGATTCTTGGTCCATGTGCAGGTGGCTCCGCTTACTCACCAGCACTTACAGATTTCACAATCATGGTGAATGAAACCTCGCACATGTTTATTACCGGCCCTGATGTCATCAAGACTGTTACGGGTGAAGAAGTTGGAATGGAAGAGCTTGGTGGTGCACGCACGCATAACACGCGCACCGGCAACTCACATTATTTAGCAGAAAACGAAGATGATGCGATTGATTATGTTAAGGCGCTTCTCTCATACTTACCATCAAACAATATGGATGCAGCGCCCCATCTACCCCCAACTGAAACTTTGGAAAAGAAAGCAACAGATATCGCATTAGATACTTTGATTCCGGATAGTCCTAACCAGCCATATGACATGAAGATTTTGATTCAGGCCTTAGTAGATGAGGGCGAGTTCCTCGAAGTTCACGCACTCTATGCGCCAAATATTGTCGTTGGTTTTGCACGCATCGAAGGCGAATCAATTGGAATCATCGCCAACCAGCCCAATCAACTAGCAGGAACTCTTGATATCAATTCAAGTGAAAAAGCAGCACGTTTCTTGCGTTTCTGCGATGCCTTTAATATTCCGATTCTTACCCTTGTAGATGTTCCAGGTTTCTTGCCTGGTACAGAGCAAGAATGGGACGGAATCATTCGTCGTGGAGCGAAGTTACTCTACGCATACGCTGAAGCTTCTGTGCCACTTGTAACACTTATTACTCGCAAGGCATACGGTGGAGCATTCATTGTTATGGGATCTAAATATCTTGGCAGTGACATTAACTTCGCATGGCCAAGTGCTGAAATCGCCGTAATGGGCGCACAAGGTGCAGTAAACATTTTGTATCGCAAAGAGTTAGCAGATGCTAAAGATGCTGAAATAAGGCGTGCTGAGTTAGTAAAGGAATACAACGAATCACTTGCAAATCCATATTTGGCAGCAGAGCGCGGAACAATTGACACAGTTATCGAACCTAGCCAATCTCGCGCATACATCACAAAAGCATTTAGAACCTTGAAGACAAAGCGCGATGTCTTGCCTGCACGCAAGCACGGAAACATTCCTCTGTAATGCAATTTGAGATTACTTCTGGGAATCCAACTCCTGAAGAGTTGGCCGCAATTGAGGTTGTTATGGCTCAACACAAACGTGAAGAACTCACACCTGTGATTCGCCGCAGTCTTTATGGCTCACCACAGCTGCGTAAGCCGCTGCCCCATCAAATTACATTTGGCGCGAGAAGGTTTAGATAACAATGCCAACAATTGTTTTAGCATCACAATCTACTAGTCGACGTCGTTTACTTGAGTCTGCTGGTTTGTCTCCAAAGATTATGGTTAGTAATGTTGATGAGGACACGGAGTTTTTCAATGCAATGCACCCAGCGGATATGGTTATCGCGTTAGCAATTACAAAAGCCCACACAGTCCGCGAAAAGATTGATTATCCAGCCATAATAATCGGATGTGATTCAACCTTCGAATTTGATGGAGTCTCACTAGGTAAGCCAGGGACTCCAGATATTGCAATAGAGCGGGCAAGGCGAGTCCGAGGCAACTCTGGGCTTCTTCACACTGGTCACTGCATTATCGATACCGTCAAAGATGTTGAAATTTCAGATCGTGTCACAACCCGAGTCACTTTTGATCATATGAGTGATGAAGAAATCGCAGATTACGTTGCGACAGAAGAACCACTACATGTTGCTGGTGGCTTTACTCTTGATGGTTTTAGCTCTCCATTTATTCCTTCTATTGAAGGTGATTACACAAATGTTGTTGGTATATCAATGCCATTTGTGCGCAAGGCATTTGCACAACTTGGTTACACCTGGCCACAAGCAAAGGTGATGAAATGAAGCGCGTACTAATCGCCAACCGTGGTGAAATTGCTGTGCGTGTTATTCGTGCTTGTAAGGATCATGGCATCGAAAGTGTTGCGGTGTATTCAGATGAAGATCGCACCTCACTGCATGCCCAAATGGCAGATACTGCCTATTCACTTCACGGCACCACTGCGACGCAAACTTACTTAGATATTGAAAAGCTAATCGCAGTTGCAAAAGAATCTGGCGCAGACGCCGTCCACCCTGGATATGGTTTCCTTTCAGAGAATGCAAACTTTGCTCAAGCCGTTGTTGATGCAGGTCTTACATGGATTGGTCCACCACCGGATGCCATTCGTGCATTAGGCGACAAGGTTTCTGCACGAAAGATCGCTGCAAAGGCAGGTGCTCCACTAGTTGCTGGCACTAAAGATCCCGTTGCAGGCCATGAAGAAGTTACAGCTTTTGCCAAAGAACATGGTCTACCTGTTGCCATTAAGGCCGCCCACGGTGGTGGAGGACGTGGATTAAAGGTTGCGCGCACTATGGAAGAGATTCCAGAACTATTTGCATCTGCTGTGCGTGAGGCGATTTCAGGTTTTGGTCGCGGTGAGTGCTTCGTAGAGCGCTATTTAGATAAGCCCCGACATGTTGAAACACAGGTACTAGTTGATAAGCACGGTCATGCTGTTGTTGTTAGTACCCGTGACTGTTCTCTGCAACGTCGTCACCAGAAACTCGTTGAAGAAGCTCCTGCTCCATTTCTAACCCAAGCACAAAATGATGAGCTCTACCGTTCAAGTAAAGCAATCATGAAGGAAGCAGGCTACGTAGGCGCTGGAACATGTGAGTTCTTAGTTGGAGTCGATGGAACTATTTCATTTCTTGAGGTAAATACACGTTTACAAGTTGAGCACCCTGTCAGTGAGGAAGTAACCGGACTTGATCTTGTGCGCGAACAGTTCCGAATTGCAGATGGCGAAGCACTTGGTTTTGATGATCCAATAATTCGTGGACATTCAATTGAATTTCGAATCAATGGGGAAGATCCAGGCCGATCTTTCCTACCCGCACCAGGACGCATTACTGAATGGGAAATCCCAACTGGTCCTGGTGTGCGCGTAGATGCAGGCTTCCAGGGTGGCGACACAATTGGTGGCAACTTTGATTCCCTGCTTGCAAAGTTAATTGTTACCGGCGCAACTCGCGAACAGGCTATTGAACGTGCTCGACGCGCACTCTCTGAATTCATAGTGGGCGGATTAGCAACTGCAATTCCTTTCCATCGTGCAATTCTTGACGATCCCGCATACACAAAGAATTTCAAGGTTTACACAAGTTACATTGAAAATGAATTCAATAATCAAATTCCAGCATTTTCTTTCACTGAGCCCCCTCTTGAAACTCATATGGCACCTGAATATCTCGTTACCGAAGTTAATGGGAAACGATTTGAGATTCTTGTTCATGCGGCAAAGCCAGTTATAAAGCGTCACCGCGCAAAACAAACTATGACTGGTGGATCAAGCAGTTCTGGACTCACAAGTCCAATGCAAGGAACTGTTGTTAAGATTGCAGTAGAAGAAGGCGCATCTGTCGAAGTTGGTGATCTAATCTTTGTTCTTGAAGCGATGAAAATGGAGCAACCCTTAATTGCTCACAAGGCGGGCATAATCTCTAATCTCACAGCTGTCATTGGGGCCACTGTTTCAAGTGGAACTAATCTCTGTGACATTATCGATAAATAACCTGACTTCTCAAAGGGTTGTCTCGAAGTTACTCTAGGCACATGGATCAATCATTAGTGGGCGAAGTTCAAGCCTGGATAGCAGATGATCCAGATCCAATGACAGTTTCTCAATTACAGCAGTGGCTAGATACAAATAATGAAGCCGAACTTCGCGCATCCTTTAATGGCTTTTTACAATTTGGAACAGCCGGGCTGCGTGGTCCCATTCGACCTGGACCATCTGGAATGAATCGCGCAGTCGTTGGGCGCACAGCTGCCGGAATAGTTGCCTATATGAAAGAGCGCAACTTAACTTCAGTAGTTATCGGACGCGATGCACGCTATGGATCTGAAGATTACACATTTGAAACCGCTGAGATTATGAGTGGTGCGGGTATGAAGGTTTTTGTATTGCCACGGCCTCTTCCGACTCCAGTTTTAGCTTTTGCTACTAATGAATTGGGTTGCGATGTGGGCATCATGGTTACTGCAAGTCATAACCCACCTCAAGATAATGGATACAAGGTTTATCTCGGTGGAACAGTCGATGGCATCGAATACCGCGGATCTCAAATCGTTTCACCCACCGATGTTTCAATTGCACACAAAATTGCTGCGATCCCATCCCTGAAACAACAACCACGTGGAAAAGAGTGGACAGTTTTAGGTGAAGAGATAATTGAGAAATACATCAATCGCACAGCATCTCTTGCCACAAAGCCCGGTTCTTTGCGTATTGTTTACACGGCGATGCATGGGGTTGGAACTGAAACTCTTAAACGTGTATTCCACGCAGCTGGATTTGCCTCCCCAATCTTGGTTGACGCACAAGCTGCACCAGATCCTGATTTTCCAACAGTTGCTTTCCCTAACCCTGAAGAACCCGGTGCTATTGATTTAGCACTTGAAACAGCCAGGACATTTAATGCAGACCTAGTCATTGCAAATGATCCAGATGCAGATCGATGCGCCGCTGCAGTTAATGACCCTGTAACAGGCTGGCGCATGCTGAGAGGCGATGAATTAGGCGCGATATTGGGCGAATCTATTGCTCGAAAGACTAGTAGTGGGATTTTTGCTAATTCCATCGTTTCCTCATCAATTCTGAAAAAAATAGCTGAGCACTACAACCTCGAATTCAAAGAAACCCTGACAGGCTTTAAGTGGTTAGCAAAAATTAAGGATCTGACCTTTGGCTATGAAGAAGCACTTGGCTACGCAGTTGATGCAAAGACAGTCAATGATAAAGATGGAATTTCAGCAGCAATCACTTTGGCGCAAATAGCAACCGATCTTGCAGCTGATGGAAAAACTCTTCTTGATTTATTGGATGAGATTTGGGCCCGTCACGGATTCCACGCAACAGAACAAATTTCAATCCGCCTGAGTGACTTATCAAAAGTGGGCGTAATTCTTGGCAGACTTCGTAGTAATCCACCACAAAATATTGCAGGTCGAGTGGTTACATCAATTGATGATCTGGCTGCCCCTACCGATGGATTACCGCCAACAGATGGTTTAAGAATCTGGCTAGATGGTGGAGTTCGAATTATTATTCGCCCCAGCGGCACTGAAGCAAAGATGAAGTGTTACATTGAGGTAATTGAAAAGGATTCCAAAACCGCTCAAGTAGTATTGGATCAACTACGACCACCGCTAAAGGAATTGTTATCGTGAGTTTTTATGGTTTAGTTGATGGCACTGATGCCTCACTAAAGAGCTACCTTGGCAATCTTTCCGGTGTCGACCAGGTGGGCGCTGAAGCTCGCGCAGCAATGCTTGCTACCAGAAGCATCAAAACAACTTCAAAGCGGTGGGCAATTGATACTGCAATAACGATGGTGGACTTAACCACCCTTGAAGGTGCAGATACACCTGGCAAAGTAAAAGCATTGTGCACAAAGGCGGTTAGGCCAGATCCAACTGATTCATCAGTTCCTAGCGTTGGTGCTGTGTGTGTGTATAACGACATGGTTTCAGTAGCTCGTAAACACCTAGATTTAATTGGTGGCCAGCATGTGCCGGTAGCAGCGGTTTCTACCGCTTTTCCATCGGGACGTGCATCAATGCCGGTCAAAATTCAAGATACACAAGATGCAATTGATGCAGGTGCAGCAGAGATCGATATGGTGATCGATAGAGGTGCTTTTCTTGCTGGTCGATACATAGATGTTTTCAATGAAATTGTTCAGATTCGCGAAGTATGTGGGGACAGGGCACACCTAAAAGTTATCTTTGAAACTGGCGAATTAGTCACCTATGACAATGTTCGCAAAGCATCATTTTTAGCTATGGCAGCAGGTGCTGACTTTATTAAGACTTCAACTGGCAAAGTTGCACCAGCTGCAACTCCCCCAGTCGTATTGGTGATGCTCGAAGCAGTACGCGACTTTTATGAAATGACTCAAGTTCGAATTGGGGTCAAACCAGCTGGTGGAATCCGAAATACCAAAGATGCAATCAAGCAATTAGTTTTGGTCAATGAAACTGTTGGGCCAGATTGGCTCAATCCGAAACTCTTTCGAATTGGAGCCAGTGCATTGCTCAATGATCTATTGATGCAGCGCATGAAGATGGATGATGGTTATTACACTAGCCCTCTGTATGTGACGATGGATTAATGGAGACGACTATGACCTTCGAATACGCCCCAGCGCAAGAATCTCGCGCAATTGTCACGATCAAGCCGAAGTATGGACACTTCATCGGTGGGAAATTTGTTCCAGGTGGCAAGCACTTTCCAACAATTAATCCAGCTACTGAAGAGGTGTTAAGCCAGATTGCACTCGCCGGTAAAGCAGATGTTGATGCAGCGGTTAAGGCAGCGCGCAAGGCTTATACAAATACATGGTCAAAGATGTCTGGCAAAGAGCGTGGAAAGTATTTGTATCGAATCGCTCGTATCATGCAAGAGCGCGCACGTGAATTTGCAGTACTAGAGACTCTGGATAACGGTAAGCCGATTCGTGAATCACGAGATACCGATATTCCATTGGCAGCAGCTCACTTTTTCTATCACGCAGGATGGGCAGACAAGCTTGAATACGCAGGTCTTGGCACATCCCCCAAGCCACTAGGTGTTGCAGGACAGATTATTCCCTGGAACTTTCCATTATTAATGTTGGCATGGAAGGTTGCGCCAGCACTAGCTGCTGGAAACACAGTTGTTCTAAAGCCAGCTGAATCAACACCACTTACAGCATTGTTATTTGCAGAGGTTTGTCAGCAAGCTGAACTTCCTGCAGGTGTTGTAAACATTGTTACTGGTGATGGATCAACTGGGGCCTTAATTGTTAATCATCCAGGAATCGACAAGATTGCATTTACCGGATCAACTGAAGTTGGAAAGATTATTGCTCGCGCTGTTGCGCCAACTAACAAGAGCGTGACCCTAGAACTAGGTGGCAAGGCTGCCAATATTGTCTTTGATGATGCCCCTATTGATGAAACCGTTGAAGGCATTGTTAACGGTATTTTCTTCAACCAAGGACATGTCTGTTGTGCTGGCTCAAGATTGCTTTTGCAAGAAAATGTTGCGGAAGAGGTTTTGCATAAGCTAAAGAACCGCATGGAAAAGATTCGTGTGGGCGATCCAATGGACAAGAACACTGATGTCGGTGCGATTAATAGCAAAGAACAACTTGCAAAAATAATTGAACTTGTAGCTGTTGGTGATGCAGAAGGTGCTGAGCGTTGGAGCCCAGCATGCACACTGCCAAGTAAGGGATTCTGGTTTGCACCAACAATCTTTACAGGCGTAACACAGGCACATCGCATTGCACGCGAAGAAATCTTTGGACCAGTTCTATCAGTTTTGACCTTTAGAACACCCGCCGAGGCAATAGAAAAGGCTAACAACACCCCCTTTGGACTATCTGCAGGCATCTGGAGTGAAAAAGGATCCCGCACATTGTGGGCATCACAACAGCTTCGCGCAGGAGTTATCTGGGCTAACACATTTAATAAGTTTGATCCAACATCACCATTTGGTGGATATAAGGAATCGGGGTGGGGCCGCGAAGGTGGACGCCACGGCCTGTCTGCATATTTGAAGGGAGTTAACCATGAGTAATCGCATCGATGTTAAGAAGACATACAAGCTATTTATAAATGGTGCTTTCCCTCGGAGTGAATCAGGGCGCACATATGAGGTTAAGAATGCAAAGGGTGTATTTGTTGCAAACCCATGCCTTGCCTCTCGTAAAGATTTACGTGACGCAGTTGTTGCAGCACGCGCAGCACATGCTGGATGGAACACAGCAACGGCATATAACCGTGGGCAAATCTTGTATCGCATCGCCGAAATGCTTGAAGGTCGTCGCGGACAGTTTGTAGAAGAAATTGTTAATATCACGGGTGCAACAAAGTCAAAAGCCGATAAAGAGGTGACTGAATCTATTGATCGCCTTGTTTGGTATGCAGGTTGGACAGACAAGATCGCATCCCTTGCAGGATCAACAAATCCTGTAGCAGGTCCTTTCTATAACTTTACGATTCCTGAAAGTATGGGAGTTGTTGCAGCCATTGCACCTGAAACTCCTTCACTGCTTGGGTTAATCGATGTCATCGCGCCAATTATTACCTCAGGAAATACTGTTGTTGTTCTAGCAAGCACTAAAGCCCCATTGTCCGCAATGACATTTGCTGAAGTTCTGGCAACAAGTGATCTACCTGCAGGTGTCATCAACATCCTTACAGGCAAGAAAGATGAAATTGCGCCATGGATGGCATCTCATATGGATATTAATGCATTAGATATATCTGGATTGCCCTCTAAGAAGCATGCTGACATTAAGGTTGCTGGAGCTGAAAACTTAAAGCGAATTCATTCCTTTAAGTCAGCAGATCCTGGTCGCATCATTGCCTTTATGGAGGCTAAAACTGTGTGGCATCCAATAGGGCTATGAATTAACGGTTTTTAGCCACAATTTAACGACCGCATCAACATCTAGATCAAGTGCAACGCGAACCTTCGCTGAATCTTCTAGGTCTAGTGGTTCTAATTGCTTGAGCCATGCATCACGACGATCCACAATTGTTTGACCTCGAGCAGGACCGGCTGATGTGTCAACTACAACATCAAACATTTCAGTCGTAAAAAGTTCTGGATGGATGACCAAGGCAAGTGCCCCGTAATCACCTAATGAGATGGGATCAGTTCGAACCTGCTCCATAAATCCAAGGGCCAGTGATGCTGCAAATTGTGAGGAAGGCTTGTCAGACTTACTCATTGCAGTTGCATCTTCTCGGCCAATTGTAGGGCGCATAAAGACATCTAGTCCGTACATGGAAATAGGGACTCCGCTTTGAAAAACTATCGCAGCAGCTTCTGGATCGTGCCACACATTAAATTCAGCAGCAGCAGTTGCATTTCCAGCTGAAGCTGAACCACCCATCAAAACAATTCTGTGGATCTTCTTGGCAGTTTCTGGAAATGCTCGCAAGAACAATGCGATATTTGTTAACGGTGCAATTGGAACAATAGTTACGGGATCTGCAGATGACTCAATGAGATCCCGAAGTAGCTCAACAGCAGAGCGTGGGTCAACGGTGCGATGTGATGGAGCAATCCCAAGATCACACATTCCATCTTTGCCGTGTACATACTCGGCGTACTGGCTCTTGCCTAACAACGGACGGACCGCGCCTCGTGCCACAGGAATGTCCCCAGCACCTGCTGCATCCAAAACTTTAAATGTATTGGCCACAACTTGATCAACGTTGGTATTGCCATCAACGCAGGTGATGCCAAGTAAGTTGATATCTGGATGCATCGCAGCAAATAGAACAGCAAAGGCGTCATCTACGCCGGTATCTACATCCATAATGATTGAAGTTTTGCTCATAACGGCTAGCCTAGCGGTATGCAATCTATTGGAGAACAGTCAGCAGTCATCGCAGTCGTGGGAAGTGCCATGATGGATTTAACTGCCTATGCCGATGTTCTACCTGAACCGGGCCAAACCTTAGCCGGCCAACTCTTTACAACAGGTTTTGGTGGCAAGGGTGCTAACCAAGCGGTTATGGCTGCGCACTGCGGCGCCGAGGTTCACTTCATTGGCAAACTTGGTAATGATGTTTTTGGAACAGCAATTGCAGATAACTTTGTAAAAGTAGGAATTCATTCAGAGTATGTGAATCAAAGTGAAACTCCCACAGGTGTTGCCCACATTTGGGTAGATGGAAATGGCGAGAACCGAATCATTATCATCCCTGGTGCAAATCATGAGATTGAGATTGCAAAAGCGGTAGAAGCAATAAATGCCATAAAAGATTTGTCAGTTGTCGTAGCTCAATGTGAAATTAAGCAAGAGGTGACTCTTGCGGCCTTCAAAGCGGCTAAGACTCGGGAATGTACGACTATTTTGAATCCTGCTCCCTATCAAGAAATCTCAGTCGATTTACTGGCACTGTGTGATTGGATCATTCCAAACGAGACTGAATTCCGTGAACTCCATGGTGCATTACCAACAAGTGATGAAATTCTAAAAAACTTTAGGCCAGGCAAGAATTCAATTGTGACTCTTGGTAGCCAAGGTGCTGTCTATATTTCAGCTGATGGTCAATTGACTAAAGTAGGTGCACCGAAAGTTACCGCGGTTGACACAACAGGTGCTGGTGATGCTTTTGTTGGGACTTTTGCTTACTCACTTGCTAGTGGTAAAGATCCCGTGACAGCGATGACTCTAGGAATTAATGTTGCATCCTTAAGTGTTACTAAAAAAGGTGCGCAATCTTCCTACCCACATCAAGCAGAGATAGCAACGCTTTCATAACCACGCAAAACAAAGGTTGGCCTGCGAATCGCATCTCCTGCTAATTGCATATGTGGATACTTTTCCCATAGCGCTGGCAAGGAAACACTCATTTCAAGTCGTGCCAATGGCGCACCTATGCAAAAGTGAATACCCGCACCAAAACCAATATGAGGATTTGGATCGCGTGTTAAATCCATCGATTCTGGGGTAGAAAACACTGTTTCATCACGGTTTGCAGAGCCAATAAGGGCTGCGATCTTTTGTCCTTCTTTGATCGCGACTCCCCCAATTTCAGTATCAGCTGTCGCAGTGCGTTCAAACAAATGAAGTGGCGCATCAAAACGCATGAACTCTTCAAGGGCGGTATTAGTAACGCCTCGAGGATTCTCACGTAGCAAAGCAGTTTGATCTGGGCGTTGTAAGGCTGCAACCATTCCATTACCAAATGCATTCACACTTGCCTCGTGTCCGGCGTTAAGTAGCAGCACGCAAGTTGCTACCAGCTCATGCATATTAAGCTTCTCGCCATTTTCTTCAACGATTGCAAGATCTGAAATTAAATCCTTACCTGGAGTCTTCTTGCGACTTTCAGCTAAATCACGAACATAATCTGCAAACTCTTGCGCAGCTACTTTTGCTTCACTTTGATATTGCATAGTTGGATTTACTTCATACATCTTCACAATCGCTTGTGACCATGGTCGAAGTAAGTGCTCTTCAGATTCTGGGAACCCTAAGAGATCTGCGATGATCTTGACCGGTAATGGTTCGGCGTAATTAGCAATTAAATCAAATGTTTGACCTGACTTAACCTTTTCATCAATAGCATCAAGTAGTTGCTCGGTGATGCGCTCAACGGCTGGGCGCATGCCTTCGATCTTTTGACGGTTGAATGCTTTTGCAACAAGTGAGCGAAGACGAGTGTGCTTAGGTGGTTCGCTATCTAAAATTGAATCGGCATGGAGCCAGTTAAAGATTTCCCACTCAAACTCTGGGCTCTTTTCGGTGAATATTCTGCCAATTGATTTATTGCGAAAAACATCGTTAGCATCACCATGGCGAGCAGCTAGAAACATCTGCATTCCCTCGTGCCACACAGGTTGGCCTGCAGCACGAAGTTCTTTCAGCGCTGGGTATGGATTAGATACAAAGGCTGGGTCTGTAAAGTCGATCATGAAGCAGATGAAACCTTCGCATACCCAGGCTTAATGATCTGTTCAATGATCTTTAAACGCTCTGGATAAGGGATAAAGGCACTTTTCATAGCGTTAATAGTGACTCTTTGAAGCTCTGCAAAGTCCCATTTATAGGCCTTAACCGCCTCATCCATCTCAAAAGACATAGAGGTTTGGCTCATCAAACGATTATCAGTGTTGAGCGTTACGCGAAAACGAAGCTTGGCCAAGACACCAATGGGATGTTCGGCATAACTTGCAGCCGCTCCTGTTTGTAGATTTGAAGTGGGACATAGCTCCAATGGAATGCGTCGGTCCCGAACATATGATGCAAGTCGACCTAGCTTTGGTTCAGGGCCAGAAAAATCGATATCATCGATGATTCGAACACCGTGACCTAGTCTTTCGGCTCCGCAGAGTTGGATGGCTTCCCAGATGGAGGGGATTCCATACGCTTCACCAGCATGGATAGTAAAATGGGCATCTTCTTTACGAAGATAATCAAAAGTATCTTTTTGATCAGATGGCGGAAAACCATCTTCAGGGCCAGCGATATCAAATCCAACAACTCCCTTGTCTCGGTACTTAACAACTAACTCAGCAACTTCTTGCGAGTTTTTGTTCTGACGCATTCCACATAAGAGTGAGCGCACAACTATTGGATGACCTTCGGCTGCTGCCTCTTTCATGCCAATTTCATATCCTTCTAGTGTTGCTTCGACAACATCTACCATAGACAGACCTTGTCCGGTAAACAACTCAGGTGCTCCGCGAACTTCTGCATAGACAACACCATCGCGCGCAAGATCTAGTGCGCACTCACGGGCAACCCTGATGATGTCTTCACGACGCTGC
This sequence comes from Candidatus Planktophila sp., assembly GCF_040402275.1. Lineage (GTDB taxonomy): Bacteria > Actinomycetota > Actinomycetes > Nanopelagicales > Nanopelagicaceae > Planktophila. Next base: position 48,608 of record NZ_JBBAMW010000005.1, read on the forward strand.
ATCACTGCAATCGTGTGATCAAAGGTTTCAAGGTAGCGAACTAATGATCCAGAATCACAGCTTTCGCGGAACCATGTCGCTAGCTCTGTTGCATCATGAGTGGGAAGTGCGGTGTATCCGATCTCTTGGGCAATATCAATAATGGTTTGTGGACGTAGTCCACCATCTAGGTGATCATGGAGCAACACCTTTGGAACTAGTTTGATCTGATCCTTTGTAGGAATACTGTTCATTGACATTTTTTACCCCTGTGCCCCTTAATCAACAATACGTTCAATAACTAACGGCAGACGATCAATGCCTCCGGCAGGTACTGCGCCAATACTCACAGAGTTCTCCAGCGACTCCAAAGCCCTGGCAAAGGCGGCTGGGGTGTCTGTGTGGAGCGTGTATAGGGGTGATCCAGCGCTCACAACATCTCCTGGCTTAGCGTGGATCTCAATGCCAGCACCTGCTTGGACCGCTTCGCCCTGACGAGAACGCCCCGCCCCTAAACGCCAGGCAGCCATTCCGACCTTCATTGCATCCATGGAAAGAATTATTCCGCTGCTGTGTGCAGTGACAACAGTATTTTCCTTTGCAACTGGAAGCTTTGCGTCAGGATCTCCGCCTTGTGCTGAAATCATCTGGCGCCACACATCCATTGCTTTTCCATTTTTCAATGCGGCTGCAGGGTCGGTACCCTTTATGCCGGCAATTTCTAACATTTCTTCTGCCAATAAAACAGTCAGTTCGACAATGTCAGATGGCCCACCACCTGCCAGAACTTCTACGGATTCACGAACTTCAAGTGCGTTACCAGCAGTTAATCCCAACGGAACATCCATCGCAGTTACCAAAGCCAAAGTTTTAACACCAGCGCGCTTTCCGAGTCCCACCATAACGTGGGCAAGTTCTTTTGCTTTCTCTGGATCACTCATAAATGCACCAGCACCCGTTTTAACATCTAACACCAGAGCACTTGTTCCTTCAGCAATTTTCTTACTCATGATTGAGGATGCAATCAGGGGAATCGCTTCCACAGTTGCTGTCACATCGCGCAATGCATACAACTTCTTATCTGCTGGAGCTAAACCAGCACCTGCTGCACAAATTACCGCGCCGCACTCTTGCAAAACTTTAAGCATCTCTTCATTAGATAATGAAGCGCGCCATCCTGGAATAGATTCCAACTTATCTAAAGTGCCACCTGTGTGGCCAAGTCCACGACCAGATAATTGTGGAACCGCTGCGCCACATGCTGCAACTAAAGGAGCAAGTGGCAATGTGATTTTGTCGCCAACGCCACCAGTTGAATGCTTATCAACCGTTGGGCGAGAGAGTGCTGACCACTCCATGCGTTCGCCGCTATTGATCATTGCATCGGTCCATCGCGAAATCTCACGATTTTCCATTCCGTTGAGCAGAATCGCCATAAGCAGGGCGGACATTTGCTCATCGGCAACTGCGCCTCTTGTGTAGGCATCGATTACCCAATCGATCTGTGGGTCAGTTAAAGAATGGTGATCACGCTTTGCCGCGATGATTTCAGCGGCTGAAAAGGCTTCCATCACTTATCGCTCGTTGCGGTCTAAGTCATCTGGGCCAAAAGCCCAGGGCAACATCGCAGACATTTTTTGTGGTCCATCATCTGTCATGAGTAACGCTTCAGGGCCACCATGCTCAAATAACAATTGGCGACAACGTCCACATGGAGCCAAGTAATTTCCTTGACCATCAACACAGACAACAGCGATTAATCGTCCACCACCGGTTGAAATCAGATTAGAAACTAATCCGCACTCAGCACAGAGTCCCACGCCATAACTTGCATTCTCAACGTTACAACCAGTTGCAATGCGACCATCACTGACAAGTGCTGCAACACCAACTGGAAACTTTGAATAAGGCGCATAAGCATTCTTCATTGCCCCGATAGCTTCCTTGTGGATTAGTTCCCAATTGATCTGAGTCATCGCAAACCACCACGGCGGTATGGCATTCCATCTGCCGCCGGCATTCGTAATCGCTGCGAAGCAAGAGACATAACGAGCAATGTCGCAATATATGGAGTCATTGTTACAAGCTGTCCTGGTAGTTCTTGAACTGCGAAGTAGAACCAGACTGATCCTGCAGCCATAACCGCACTAATCGATGCGCTAAGCATCTTTCCACGCTTAACATCTCGATAAACCAAATAACCAAGAATTGCAGCAATCAACAAGATAAGTGCATGGATTGATGCAGAATCTCGCAGCTGTAACGCATCTGCAAAACCAAATAATGCAGCACCTGCCAAGATCCCACCTGGTCGGTAGTTACCAAACAACAAAGCTGCAAGACCAATATACCCGCGGCCTGCTACCTGGTTTTCTTGGTAGTGATTAGCCGCAACGATCGCTAGGAAGCCACCACCAAGACCTGCAAGGCCACCTGAAATCAATACACCTGCATACTTCATGGCATAAACATTGACACCAAGAGATTCAGCTGCAATTGGTGCCTCGCCAGCACTGCGTAGACGTAATCCAAATGATGTCTTCCATAAAATAAAGAAAGACAATGGAATAAATAGAACAGCAATCAGGGTTACATAGGAAAGATCACCAGTTACTCCTCGAATAATTCCAACGAGATCTGAGATCAAAAACCAGTGTTTTTCAGCTATGGGAGTCAATACATCAGGGCTTTTCCAACCGAAGAAGTGCCCACCAGAAAGTACGGGTAACCCGTTACTTGAGATTGGCTCTACATCTGGAGATTGGGAAGGACCAGGCCATGAACCGCCTTGATAAAGAATTGTTGACAGGTAGCGAACTAGTCCTGCTGCAATGATGTTGATTGCAACACCTGACACAACATGGTCAACACCAAATGAAATTGTTGCTATTGCGTGCAATAGAGCACCAACTGCGCCAAAAACTACTGCTGCAATTAATCCAAACCATGGTCCATGCTTAGAGCCCACAAAACCGCCGGCCCAAGCACCCAGAATCATCATTCCTTCAAGACCAATATTGACGACTCCGGCACGTTCTGAGAACAAACCGCCAAGTCCTGCCAAAATAATTGGCACTGAGAGCAACAATGCAGCTGAAGCTGTACCAATGCTTGTTAAATCTGTTGCACCAGTAATCAGTCGAATAATTGAGATGAGCAATAATAAATACGTTGCATTCAAAAGTAACTTCGTGGCTTTAATCTTCACGCTGACGCCACCTTTGCCAGCTCTTTACTTTGCAAGGTCAATTTGAACCTACGCACCACTTCGTAAGCAATAACAGAGCTCAGCAAAATTGAACCCTGCATGATCACATAAGTTTCTGGAGCGATATCAATTAACTCCAGTGAACGTGAGCTCACTTCGAGGAAACCAAATAGCAGTGCGCTAATTGCCATGCCACCAGCTGAATTGCGACCAAGAAGTGCAACTGCAATAGCAGAGAAGCCAATACCTGATCGGAAGCCCATGTTGTATGCATGTGTCTCACCAAGTACTGCAGGTAAGCCAGATAATCCAGCGATCGCACCAGAGATTACCAATGCCACAACAATCATCTTCTTTGAATTAACACCACTAACGCGTGCTGCAATTGGGTTAGCACCCGATGCCCGAAGTTCGAAGCCAAATCGTGTGCGATTGACAACAAACCAAAAAATGAATCCAAGAGCGATGGCGATTACGAGCATTCCATTGACACTTCCGCCTGGTTGCTCAGGTACGCCCATCTTTGTCAGCAGAGGCACCAAATCAGGGAACCATGCAGAGTTTGGAAGCTCCTTGGTCGATAGGTTGTTTGAGCCCTCGGTGATCACAGCGAAGTACTTTGAGAACAAGAACGAGGTAACACCCACAGCCAAGCTGTTCAACATAATTGTTGAAATAACCTCATTAACACCACGCTTGACCTTGAGGTATGCAGCGATCGATGCCCAAAGTCCACCAATAGTCATTGCAACAATAAATACAGCAAGAACATGGAGTACCGGCGGCAAAGTAAACATCGCACCGATGTAAGCACTAAATAGGGCGCCTAAGCGAAGTTGACCTTCAACACCGATGTTAAACAAACCAGCTCGAAAGGTAACGGCAATTGCAATTGCTGCAATGTAATAAGGGGTGGCTTGGTTAAGCATCTCCATCAGAGAACCACCCTGCGTCCCAAACTCCCACATTGTCTTATACGCCAACATTGGAGATTTATTTGAAGCGACTACCGCAAGGCTTGAAACAACTATTGACACAACTGCGGCTGCAAGAGGTGCAGCAACTGCAAGTGCAATCTTTTGTGGAGACATTTTTTTCATGCCGCACCCGTCATCGCTGAGCCAAGTTGCTCAGGGGTAGTTTTTTGTGGATCAAGTTCAGCGGTAATTACACCGCGCAACATAACTAATAATCTATCTGACATTCCGATGAGCTCTTCAAGATCTGCAGAGATCAACACAATCGCCATGCCCTTTGTGCGTGCTTCTCGAAGAACTTCCCAAATCGCACCTTGTGCCCCAACATCAACACCACGTGTTGGATGCGATGCAACAAGGAGTGCAGGAGCTTTACTCATTTCTCGACCGACAATAAATTTCTGCTGATTTCCACCAGATAACGCAGCTGCAGCTGTCATTGGACCAGGGGCTCTCACATCAAACTCTTCCATGATGCGCTTTGTGTCCTCGATAGTTGCTTTCTTATCTAAAATATAACCGCGCATAACTGGCTTGCCACGTTGGTGACCCAATATGCGGTTCTCCCACAAGGGTGAATCCATCATTAGTGCTTGTCGTTGACGATCTTCTGGGATCAATCCAATACCTAGGTCGTGACGGTGCGCAACGCTCATGTGATCAATAGATGAGCCTTGAAAATCAATAGAACCGGTGTAATTGCGAAGCCCCATGATCGCTTCAACAAGTTCAGCCTGCCCATTTCCTTCAACACCGGCGATTCCAACAACCTCACCTGCATGCAAATTAAAACTGATGTGTGAGATCAAATCACGACTGCCAGTGGCGGTAGGGATCGAAACATCCTTTAGCTCTAATGTGACTTCAGATCGGCGAGTGTCTCCATGTGTTGTTGGCTGAGGTAGTTCGCTACCCACCATGAGCTCTGCCAATTGACGCGCTGTCACATCTTTAGATTTCACTTCGGCAACAGTTTCGCCAGCGCGCACAACGGTTACATCATCTGCAACACGCAAAACTTCATCAAGTTTGTGTGAGATGAAAATGACCGCCATGCCCTTTGCACGAAGGCCTTCGAGCGCTCCGAATAGATCATCAACCTCTTGTGGAACAAGAACAGCAGTTGGCTCGTCAAAAATTAAGATGTTTGCACCGCGATATAGCACCTTCAAAATTTCTACGCGCTGGCGTTGTCCAACGCCTAGCTCTTCTACCAAAATATCTGGATCCACATCAAGGCCATATGCCTTAGACATTTCAGCGACCTTGGCGCGAGCGGCTTTAAAATCAATTGTCACACCATGCTGTGGCTCTGCGCCAAGAATAATATTTTCAAGCACTGTGAAGTTGTCAGCCAACATGAAGTGCTGATGGACCATACCGATACCTAGTGCAATTGCATCGTTGGGGTTCTTTAAATTAACGGCTTTGCCATTAACCAAGATCTCGCCACTATCTGGATGCTGCATTCCGTACAGAATCTTCATTACTGTAGATTTTCCGGCTCCATTTTCCCCAACAAGAGCGTGGACCGTGCCTGTTTCAACCTTCATCGAAACATCTTTATTGGCTACTACGCCTGGAAAGCGCTTAGTAATGTGTCGCAGTTCAACTGCTACTGACACTTAAACTCTCCTTTGATTCAATTTATTCTGGGAAAAACATTTGGCCCAACAAGGAGATTAAACTCCATTGCTGGGCCAAACGCCACTTACTTAAGCGAGATTATGGCTTTGTTGGAACCTTGATCTTGCCTGACTTAATTGCAGCAGCAGCCTTATCGATCTGTGCCTTGTACTTGTTGATATATCCACCTGTGTATGAAACTCCAACACCGTCAAGTGAAAGGTTGTATACGCGACCGTAGATACCTGACTCATCGAGAACATCGTTCACAGATGAACCTGAAACAGATGTTGCAATAACATCGTAAACAGCACGGTCAACGCGCTTGATCATTGATGTAAGCATGTTCTTCTTCTCATCAGCTGAAGCTGTAAGGATCTGATCAGAGTCAACTCCGATAGTCCAAACCTTCTTGCCAGCCTTTGCAGCATCTGTTGCAGCTGCGAAGTTACCCGCACCTGATCCACCTGCTGCTGAGTAAATAACATCGGTACCCTTATCGATCATTCCCTTTGCAATAACCTTTGCCTTAGCTGGGTCATTGAAGCCAGAGAAATCAGGGAACTCAGTTACGTACTTAACATCAACTGATGCTGACTTCTTTGTTGCCTTAACACCAGCAACGAATCCAGCTTCAAACTTCTGTAGTAGTGGAATGCGAACTCCACCGATGTAACCGATCTTTCCTGACTTTGATGCAAGTGCTGCTGCAACGCCAGCAAGGTATGAACCCTGCTCTTCAGCGAATACAAGACCTGCAACGTTTAGAAGATCTACTGAAGCATCATCGATGATCGCAAACTGTGTGCTTGGGTAATCAGAGGCAACCTTTTTGATTGGTCCTGCATAGAGGAAACCAACAGCGATGATTGGGTTGTAACCAGCCTTAGCTAGCAAACGAAGCTTGTCTTCGCGCTCTGAGTCTGTTCCCTGTGTAACTGTTACTTCCTTAGCTGTAACGCCAAACTTCTTCTTTGCTGCATCTAGACCAGCTGCTGCTGAATCGTTGAATGACTTATCGCCACGTCCACCGATGTCATAAGCAAGGCCTACTTTTACCTTTGATGCTGCTGTTGCTGCAGGAGCAACAAATGCTGTCGCTGCCAATACAGATGCAGCAAGAACTGCTACAAGACGAAATACTTTCTTCAATTTTCCTCCAAGGATTCAAGGGGATGTTCAATACCTGCTTTTAAGGGCACATACTGAAGCTTTGTGTACTTGGGAGCCTATTACTTGAGCGTGATTAAGTTCAATAAGCCAGGCTCTGTTTTGGTCTCAGCGGTGTAACGTTTTGGAAAACTCTCAACTAGGGGTTGAGATACTGGCTCAATTACTTCACTAAACCCAGGTTTTTATAGGTGTTGTGAAGGGTTGAAGAGGCCACCACGCGGGCTTTGTCCGCACCTTCGTGCAGAAGATCTATCAGGTGCTTTTCATCCTCTAAAAGCTCCACAGCCTTTGCGCGGATTGGGCGGAAGTACTCAACTACTACCTCTGCAACTTCGCCTTTAAAGTCGCCATAACCCTTACCATCAAACTGTTTTTCAAGATCTGCAATAGATGTGCCTGAAAGTGATGAATGAATCGTCAACAAATTACTAATACCAGGCTTTTCTTTTTCATCAAATTTCACTTCACGACCAGCATCAGTTGCTGCACTCTTAATCTTTTTTGTATTGGCCTCTGGTGAGTCCATCAGTTCTAGAACTCCTGCGGCAGAACCAGATGATTTACTCATCTTTGCTGTTGGCTCTTGCAGATCATAAATCTTTGCGCCAGCTTTGAGAATGTGGCCCTCTGGCACTCTAAAGGTTTCACCAAATCGTGAATTAAAACGTGTAGCTAAATCACGGGTTAATTCAATGTGCTGACGTTGATCTTCACCGACTGGAACGTAATGTGCTTGATACAAAAGAATGTCTGCCGCTTGCAACATTGGATATGTAAATAGTCCAACGCGAGCTGTATCTGCTCCACCCTTTGCAGATTTATCTTTGAACTGAGTCATACGGCTTGCCTCGCCAAAGCCTGCAAGGCACTCCATGATCCAGCCCAATTGATTGTGCTCTGCAACATGGGACTGCACAAACAAGGTTGATTTTTCAGGTGAAATACCGAGTGCAATTAACTGCGCCGCAGATGCCAAGGTGCGCTTTTTAAATAGTGCTGGTTCGATCTCGCCAGTTAGGGCATGCAAATCCACGATGCAGTAAAAAGCATCATTGCCTTCTTGAAGCTCAACCCATTGTTTCAATGCACCTAAGTAATTGCCTAAGTGGAAGGAGTCACTTGTTGGCTGTATGCCTGATAGCACTCGCTTCTGTGTCATAGCTGTAATTCTTTCACACCTATGCAGATCGAGAGATCAATAACTGCCCAGCGCGTTTGCCTTCCATGGTTAACACCGTAATTCGGATGCCATTGACGTTAACAGCATCGTGCTCACGTGGGATTCGGCCTAGAAAGTGCATTACAAATCCACTTGCAGTCTCATAGGGACCTTCAGGGATATCTAGCTTTGTCTGCTCGATCAAGTCCTCGATAGAAATAAGGCCATCTACTTCGAAGTCTCCTGTGCGCTCTTCATGTGAAATCTCATCCTGATGAACGTCATATTCATCGCGAATATCTCCGATGAGTACTTCAACTAAGTCTTCCAAGGTGACGATTCCGTCAGTGCCACCGTACTCATCCAAAACAATTGCCAGATGCTGACCTTGCATACGCATTTCTGTCAGGGCAGGCAAAATACCTTTCGTGCCCGGCAAATACATAATGTTTCTTGCTAGCTCTACGATTTTTGTAGTCTTGCTAGCAAGTGATGTGTCCAGCAAATCGCGCACATGGATAAAACCAACTACTTCATCAGATGATCCACGTACAACCGGGTACCGAGAGTGTGCTTTATCAACGGCTAATTCAATAGCTTTACCAACGGTTAACGATGCATCCATAAAATCAACCTCAGTGCGGGGCACCATAACCTCATGCACCTGACGCTCTGAAGCGTTAAAGACTTCTTCAACGATGTCGCGCTCTTCTGCCGTTAACGCGGCATGACCAACTACAAGGTCAAGTAGCTCTTCTTCAGACATCTGGCTGCGTTGTTCTTTCGGATCAACACCAAATGCCCGCACAACAAAGTCGGTTGATTTGGACAAAAGCCAAATAATTGGACGGAAGATATTTGCAACAATATTGATGGTTCCAGCTGTTTTCATCGCAATTTCTTCAGCTCTAAAGAGTGCAACTCGCTTGGGAACTAGTTCACCAAAGACTAATGAGAAGTACGCGATCACCAATGTGACACCGAGTAGAGAAAGTGTTGTTGCCCAACCTGTGGCAAGACCTAAGGACTCAAGCCACGGAATCACATAATCGCCTAGTTGATCAGCACCTAGGGCTGCAGAGAGAAATCCGCTGACAGTCACGCCAATTTGAACAGCGGCCAATAAGCGGTTGGGGTGTTCGGCAAGGGCGGCAACGCGAGCGCCTCGTTTTCCACGGGTTGCAATTTGGCGGACTTGGCTATCTCGAAGAGAGATAAGAGCAATTTCAGCTGCAACGAAGAATGAGGCCAGGACAATCAGGCCAGCAATGGTTGCTAGGTCAATAAACAGTGAAGCCAACGAGGGAGGTTCCATTATGTGAGAAGTATACGATCTCACAGTCGGGGCGCGTGGCCTTATCTTCCCTTACCCAGCGTTTACGCGTAATCTTCCCCCGTTGGCCAACCGGCCATCACCTTCATCCTCGGACCGTCGGGCACGTACCTGCCCGGAGAAGGAGAGCAATCTCATGGCATCAGTAGTTTTTGATGGCGCATCACGTACCTACCCAGGAACAACAGCACCTGCAGTCGACAAGTTAAATCTCACCGTTAATGACGGAGAGTTTTTAGTTCTTGTTGGTCCATCAGGTTGCGGTAAGTCAACATCACTTCGTATGTTGGCTGGGCTTGAAGAAATTGATGGCGGCCGCATTTTAATTGGCGATCGCGACGTAACAAATGTTGCACCTAAAGATCGCGACATCGCGATGGTATTCCAGTCGTATGCACTGTATCCACACATGACAGTTGCGGAGAACATGGGATTTGCACTAAAGATCGCAGGAACTCCAAAGGAAGAACGCGATCGTCGTGTTCTAGAAGCAGCAAAGTTGCTTGACCTTGAGCCATACCTAGAGCGCAAGCCAAAAGCTCTTTCAGGTGGACAGCGTCAGCGCGTTGCAATGGGTCGCGCAATTGTTCGCGAGCCACAGGTTTTCCTTATGGATGAACCACTATCAAACCTTGATGCGAAGTTGCGTGTAGCAACTCGTACACAGATCGCTGCACTACAGCGTCGTCTAGGAATCACAACTGTTTATGTAACACACGACCAGGTTGAAGCTATGACTATGGGCGATCGCGTTGCAGTGTTGAAGGATGGCTTGCTCCAGCAAGTTGATACACCTCGTAATCTCTATGACAACCCAGTCAACGCTTTCGTTGCGGGCTTCATTGGATCCCCTGCTATGAACCTTCTTATCGCACCAGTTAGCGCTGGCAAGGCAATGCTTGGAGATCTAGCAATTGATGTTCCAGCATCTGCAGGATCATCTGTAACAGTTGGTGTTCGTCCAGAAGGCTTCACACCATCATCTAAGGGCTTCCATGTTCTTGTTGAAGTTGTTGAAGAACTAGGTTCAGATGCTTTCGTATACGGAAAGCCAGCTGATTCAACAGTTAAGTTTGCTAATGCATCAGATGAAGGCGCACAAGTAATTGTTCGCTGGGATCCAAAGAATCCTCCAAAGCCAGGTGACACAATTACTGTCGAGGCTGTTAAGGGATCTGTTCACTTGTTCAACTCAGCAACTGGTGAGCGTATTTAAATAGATCACATAAAAAACCCGCGGAAAGCCAATGGCTACCGCGGGTTTTTTACTGTTGTAAAGCTGTTATGCCATAGCCTTCTTGAGGTTCTCATCAATTGAATTCAAGAACTCCTGTGTTGTTTGGTACGGAGCAGTCTTTGAGATCAAAATAGCCAAATCTTTTGTCATCTTCCCTTGCTCCACTGTCTCTATACACACACGCTCTAAAGTTGCACAGAACTGTGCAAGCTCTGCGTTGTCATCAAGCTTTGCACGGTGTGCAAGTCCCTGAGTCCAAGCAAAGATGGATGCGATTGGATTTGTTGACGTTGCCTTACCTGCTTGGTGATCGCGATAGTGACGGGTCACAGTTCCGTGTGCAGCCTCTGACTCGCAGATCATTCCATCTGGTGTCATCAACACCGATGTCATCAAACCAAGTGAGCCATAGCCCTGTGCGACGGTGTCAGATTGAACATCGCCGTCGTAGTTCTTACATGCCCAGACATATCCACCCTCCATACGAAGTGACATAGCAACCATGTCATCAATCAAACGGTGCTCATACCAAATACCTGCTGCCACAAACTGCGCTCTAAACTCAGCCTGATAAATCACTTCAAAGATATCTTTAAAGCGACCGTCGTATGCCTTAAGGATTGTGTTCTTTGTTGAGAGATAAACAGGAAACTTGCGAAGAAGTCCGTAGTTAAGAGATGCACGGGCAAAGTCGCGAATTGAATCATCAACGTTATACATCGCCATTGCAATACCTGAAGATTCAAATTTGAAAACTTCAGTGTTAATTGGTGCAGAACCATCTTCTGGAACAAATGAAATTGTTAGCTTTCCTGGACCGGGGACCTTGAAATCTGTTGCGCGGTACTGATCACCAAATGCGTGACGGCCAATAACAATTGGCTTGGTCCAATGTGGGACCAAACGAGGAACGTTGCTAATGATGATTGGTTCGCGGAAGATTACTCCACCAAGAATGTTACGGATTGTTCCGTTAGGAGACTTCCACATCTTCTTAAGACCAAACTCTTCAACGCGTGCTTCATCTGGAGTAATCGTTGCGCACTTGATACCAACGCCATGCTTTTGAATTGCATGTGCTGAATCAATAGTTACCTGATCATCAGTGGCATCGCGGTGTTCCATACCTAAGTCGTAGTACTCGAGATTCACATCTAAGTAAGGCAGGATCAATGAATCCTTGATGAACTGCCACATAATGCGTGTCATTTCATCGCCGTCTAGCTCGACGACCGTGCCCGTTACTTTGATCTTGCTCATCGTTACTCCCCCACTTAAAGTGTTTGAACATCTGCTTGTTTTGCACGAACCGCTTCTGCTGCCTCTTTAAGGGCTGCAACCTCTGAATCAGTCAATGCTCCTTCAACAACTTTCTTGATACCGGTGCGACCGATCTGCGCTTCAACACCAAGATAGACACCAGAAATTCCGTACTCGCCATCAACCCATGCGCACACAGGCATTACTGCACCTGAGTCTTCAATAACAGCCTTTGCCATGCGAGCTGCTGCTGCAGATGGTGCGTAGTAGGCAGAACCAGTTTTAAGTAGTGCAACAACTTCTGCGCCACCATTGCGTGTACGATCAACAAGATCAGCAATTTCTGCTGGTGAAAGAAGTTCAGACAGTGGCTTGCCATCTACTGTACAACGGCTTGGAACTGGCACCATGGTGTCACCGTGTGAACCAAGGGTCAGAGTCTTTACAGATCCAACCTTTACGCCAAGTTTTTCTGCAACAAAGTTTGTGAAGCGCGCAGTATCCAACATTCCTGCCTGACCCATTACGCGATTCTTTGGAAAACCTGTTGCGATCTGAGCAAGTGCTGTCATCTCATCAAGTGGATTAGAAACCACGATGATGACCGCATTTGGTGAATGCTTTGCAATATTTTCTGCAACCCCGCGAACGATTCCCGCGTTAACACCGATCAAATCCATACGGCTCATGCCAGGCTTGCGAGGAAGTCCTGCAGTAATGACAACTACATCTGAATTAGATGTAGCTTCGTAGCCACCACCTTCAGCAGTTGTTGTTGCGCCAACAATCTTTGTTTCAAAACCTTCAATTGAACGAGATTGGTTCATGTCTAAAGCCAAACCTTCGGGCTTTCCTTCGACGATATCGGTTAAAACCACGGTATCGAAAACATCATATTCAGCTAAACGAAGAGCTGTTGTTGAACCATAGAAACCTGCACCGACTACTGTGACTTTGCCACCCATAGCGACTCCAATCATGCGTATTTGCGAATAGGTGAACTCTATCGTCCGCGAGGAAGTGCAATTGCCAGCGCAAAAAGGGCTACTGCGATAACAACAGGTAAATAAAACTCGATGCGGCGAAAATTACGAGATTTCAGTGCAATCCCCAAGGTGCCGGCTGCGATAAAGAGTGACCCACCTCGCACTATGCCGGAGGCCCCAAGAACTACCCCGATCAGGACGGCAACATAACTAATTATGGAAAGTATGCGGTTATTTAGCTGCACGCATCAACCACATTTGTCAGCAACATTGCACGAGTCATTGGACCAACTCCACCTGGCATTGGCGAAACATATGAAGCTTTTTCAAATACTCCAGGACACACATCTCCAACCAAACCTTCTACGGTGCGCGAGATGCCAACATCAATTATTACTGCGCCTTCCTTAATCATTTCTGCTTTTAAGAAGTGCGACTGTCCAATTGCTGCAATCACGATGTCAGCATTTTTTGTGTGCTTTGTTAAATCTTTTGTTCCTGTATGAGTCAAGGTAACTGTTGCATTCTCTTGCTTGCGAGATAGAAGTAGTCCAAGTGGGCGACCAACCGTTAAGCCACGTCCAATCACAGTTATTTCAGCACCCTTGGTTGAAATCTTGTAATGATCAAGCAACGCCACAATCGCACGTGGTGTGCATGGCAACGGTGCCTCATATCCTGCAACTAGACGACCAAGGTTAAGCGGATGCAAACCATCAGCATCTTTATCTGGATCAATTGACTCTAAAACTCTTTGGGTGTTTATTCCCTGTGGCAAAGGCAATTGCACGATATATCCAGTGCACTCCTTTGATGAATTCAAATCTGCAATTGCTGCCAACACATCTTTTTCAGTTGCACTCTCTGGCAAATCAACTCGAATTGAATTGATTCCAACCTCTTTGCAATCATGATGTTTTCCACCAACATAAGAAAGTGAACCAGGATCACTTCCCACTAAAACAGTTCCAAGTCCTGGTGTAATTCCCTTGGCTTTGAGTGCTACTACGCGGCTTGTCAATTCTGCTTTGATGGCTGATGCAAGTGCCTTGCCATCTAGGATCTGTGCGCTCATGGTTAAACCCTATCTATCTATGCGTGTGAAAAATGTCGGGTTCCGGTGAAGAACATCGCAATTCCGCCCATTTGCGCAGCAGCAATAACCTCTTCATCGCGCACACTTCCGCCAGGTTGGACTACAGCTGTTACTCCAGCATCAATCAAGATTTGTAGTCCATCAGCAAATGGGAAGAAAGCATCACTTGCAGCAACTGAACCCTTCACGCGATCACCTGCACGAGAAACAGCAAGACGAGCAGAATCAACGCGGTTGACCTGTCCCATTCCAATTCCAACAGAGGCGGTTAATTTGGCTAGCAAAATAGCGTTGCTCTTTACAGAACGAACACTTCTCCAGGCAAACTCAAGATCTTTCATAGTTTGCACATCTACTGGCTGACCGCTTACTTGAGTCCAATTGGCAGGAGAATCACCAGCTGCATCAATTAAATCAGTAGCTTGTAAAAGCACTCCTCCAGATACTGGGCGAAGTTCAAATGAATTAATCGATGTCACATCGCACTTTAAGATTCGAATTGAAGGCTTCTTCATAAGGAGTTCAAGTGCATCGGCATCAAAGTCAGGTGCAATTAAGACTTCGGTAAAGATTTTTGATAATGGTTCAGCCATTGCAAGATCTACTTTTCGGTTTGCAGCAACGACGCCACCAAAAGCTGATACCGGATCACATTCATGTGCGTGCTGATATGCAACAGCCACACCCAATTCACAGACCGCAACACCACATGGGTTTGCGTGCTTCATGATTGCAACGGCAGGGTCACGGTGATCTAACACTGCGCGCCATGCTGCATCTGCATCTGTGTAGTTATTAAAAGACATTTCCTTGCCGTGGAGTTGTTGCGCTCCAACTATGCCCGCAGACCCACCTGAATAAATCGCAGCAGATTGATGTGGATTCTCGCCATAGCGAAGCGAGTTTTCACGATGCCAGATATATCCAAACCACTCAGGCAAATTGTTGCCTTCTGATTGACCCAGCCATGTCGCAATCGCTAAATCGTATTCAGCCGTTGTTCGAAAAACTTCTAGAGCTAATTGGCGGCGCTCTGCCTCTGTGAATCCGCCAGCTTTGATTGCATCTAGCAACTGGTCGTATTGAGAAGTCTGGCAAATAACAGCCACAGAGCCATGGTTTTTAGCAGCTCCGCGAAGCATTGATGGACCGCCAATATCGATCTGTTCAATACTTTCTTCAAAGTTGGCACCCGATGCAATGGTTTCTGCAAATGGATACAAGTTAATAATAACTAAATCAAAAGGCTTGATATCTAACTCAGCAATTGCAGCTAAGTGCTCTGGATTATTTTGATCTGCCAAAATTCCACTATGAACACGTGGGTGAAGAGTCTTAACCCGTCCGCCCATAATTTCAGGAAAGCCTGTGTATGCACTTACTTCGGTTACAGCAATTCCTGCTTCAGCTAAATTTTTGGCCGTTGAACCAGTAGACAAAATTTCTATGCCCGCTGTACTTAACGTCTTACCAATTTCAATCAGGCGATCTTTGTCATAGACACTTACTAGTGCACGGCGAATAGGTTTTCTCATCGTGTAATAGTCTCCAGTGTCGGCGTGATCAAGGCGATGGTCGCAACTATGAGACCGCGTTCTACTTTCTTAATTCTCTCATGAAGTGTTGCTTCATCATCGCCGGGCACCACCGGAACTTCCATTTGGGTAATGATTGGCCCGGTGTCCACGCCTGCATCGACCCAATGAACCGTTGTGCCAGTCACGGTGACACCAGCAGCTAAAGCATCGCGGACAGCATGGGCTCCAGGAAAATCTGGAAGAAGTGCAGGGTGGCTATTGATTGTTGGAAACGTACTTACAAATTCGGCGGACAAAATTCGCATGAATCCAGCGCTAATGACTAAATCTGGTTGGTACTGATCTACCTGGTTAAACAATTGTGCATCCCAGGCCCCGCGATCGCCCTGTAGCTCAATAACTGAAGTATTGATATTGGCTTTCTTTGCTCGCTCTAAAACTTGTGCGTCTGCTCTATCTGAGACAACTGCCACGATTTGAATATCAAGTTCTTTAGCATCCAGGATCACTTGTGTCAGTGAGCCTGTTCCGGAAGCAAGTATTACTACACGCTTTCTCATGTGCGCTTAAACAATCGAGGTAAATAGAGGGCCAAAGCAGCACCTGCTATTAATTCTGCAGCTATTGCCAGCGTGAACTGCCATGGAGAAACACCAACTGCTGACATCGCATCTGTAATCAATGCTCCGCTTGCTGAGTATCCAACAAAGGCTGCAATAACAATTGCAACGATCAGGCTTTGTTGTAGGACCTTGAGGTTAAGAGCAACTGTCCAGCTGGCAAGGAGGGCACCAGCAAAGATTATGAATGCAATTCCGAGTAAGGCAATTGCTGATTTTCCTTCAGGAAGTGCTCCCAACAAAGGCATCGCCGGAATCTTGTTTAAGCGAAATGAAAGTGGTGAAACTAAAGTCCCTGATCCGACAGCAAAACCAACGCCTGAGAAATAGGCAAGGGTTGCAACGATTGCATTTGGAATATACAAAATATTAAGTAGCAAAAGAAGTAGTCCACCGAAGATGCCAGGCTGTAAAACTGTCGTTAGGTTCTTCACCATTGAAATATTCAGCAGCAAACACAGACCAAAGATTATTGAAGAGGCACCTAACAACAGAGCGATGATGCGGGAGCCGAAAAGAAATCCTTGACCGAGTGCAACTTTGCGCCCGACGGTAGCGCCAACCAAAAGCGAGAAGGGCAAAACGTAGAGAATTGCAAAGTACCAAACAGGCTTAATTGCATCAGTCTTTGAAAATAGTGAAGCAAGGAGTGCGGAGAGCGTATAGCCGGCTGCAAAGACTGCGCGAGCAGAACCAACTAAGGATGAATCATTATCTAGGCGTTCTATTGTGCGTGAGATGCCATTTCTAATTGCCAGGACAGGAAAAATCAGTGCGCCAAGTGGAAGGTAGGAAAGATAACCTTCTAAACCAGATGGTGGAAGAGCTAATGAAAAAGGAATCTGGTGCGCGCCGATCCAAATCCAGAGCGCTGCGCGCAAAGGATCTCCAGTATTTCCTGTTGCACTACCTGCTGTAGCCCAGGCAAGGAGTGCGATAAGAGATGTTGGAAGCAAGAGCCACGCAACGCTACGCAGGACTTGAGGCAATGCAGCTCCAAGTACCCGCGTCATCATTGTTATCGACCCAGTATTGCGCGTAACAAACGCGCGGTTTCACTCGGTGTTTGGCCGACTTTAACGCCAGCTGCTTCTAATGCATCTTTCTTACCTTGAGCAGTTCCTGAAGAACCAGAAACAATCGCACCTGCGTGACCCATTGTCTTGCCTTCTGGAGCGGTGAATCCTGCGACGTAACCAACAACTGGCTTTGTTACATACTGCGCAATAAATGCTGCAGCACGCTCTTCGGCATCTCCACCAATTTCACCGATCATAACAATCGCTGTTGTCTCTGGATCATCTTGGAATGCGCGCAAGCAATCAATGTGAGTTGTTCCAATAACAGGATCTCCACCGATACCTACTGCTGTACTAAATCCAATATCGCGTAGCTCATACATCATTTGATATGTGAGAGTTCCGGACTTTGACACTAATCCAATAGGACCTGCGCCAGTGATGTCTGCAGGAATAATTCCAACATTTGATTTCCCTGGGCTAATTAATCCTGGACAGTTAGGGCCAATAATTTGTGTTGTTCCCTTTGTCTGCGAATACGCATAGAAGCTTGCTGAGTCATGAACCGGAATACCTTCAGTAATCACAACTACTAATGGCATCGTTGCGTCAATTGCATCAATAACTGCAGCCTTTGCAAACTTAGGTGGCACGAAAACAACTGAAACATTTGCACCAGTTGCTGACATTGCTTCAGCAACAGTGTTGAAAACAGGAAGTTGATGGCCGTCGATATCGACAACCTGTCCACCCTTACCAGGTGTTACTCCGCCAACAATCTTTGTGCCAGAAGCCAACATACGACGGGTGTGCTTGGTTCCTTCTGAACCAGTCATTCCCTGAACAATTACTGTGCTTGCATCGTTAATAAAAATAGACATTACTTCGCCGCCAATTCTGCAGCGCGATTTGCTGCTCCATCCATCGTGTCTGCCTGCTCAACTAATGGATGCGCAGCTTTAGCCAAAATAGCTCTACCTTCAACAACATTGTTTCCATCTAGTCGAACAACAATTGGCTTTGTTGCCTTAGGACCAAGTAATTCAAGGGCCTGAACAATTCCACTTGCCACCGCATCACAGGATGTAATCCCGCCGAAAACGTTAACAAAAACGCTCTTTACATCAGCATCTCCCAAAATAATTGAGAGGCCATCGGCCATGATTTGTGCAGATGCTCCGCCACCAATATCTAAGAAGTTAGCTGGGCGGACTCCGCCATGCTTTTCTCCGGCATAGGCGACAACATCGAGTGTGCTCATAACAAGTCCTGCACCGTTACCGATAATTCCAACCTGTCCATCAAGCTTTACGTAGTTGAGTCCCTTTTCCTTTGCTACAGCCTCTAAAGGATTTTCTGCATCTTGGTCAACT
Source organism: Candidatus Planktophila sp. (assembly GCF_040402275.1). GTDB lineage: Bacteria > Actinomycetota > Actinomycetes > Nanopelagicales > Nanopelagicaceae > Planktophila. The sequence goes on from NZ_JBBAMW010000005.1 coordinate 67,192, forward strand.
AGGGACTGGTGATCTGGCTGACGAAAATCAGCGTTCTCATCAAGAGTTACCTTGCCATCTAGTGCAATAATTTTCCCATCATTTGTCTTAACCAATGGATTTACTTCCACAAGAGTTGCATCTTCACCCTGGAAAACATCCCACAGTTTAAGCAATACCTGTGCAACTTGATCTGCCACATCTGCAGGAAAGGCTGCTGCTGCAACAATTTCTTGCGCTTTAGCAAGTGAAATTCCATCAACTGCAGATACTGGAATCTTTGCAAGTTTTTCAGGTGCAGTACGTGCAACCTCTTCAATATCCATTCCACCTGAAACAGATGCCATTACGAGGAATGTTCGGTTTGAGCGGTCTAACAAAATCGACAGGTAATACTCGGCTTCGATTGGGGCTGCTGCTGCAATCATTACTGTGCGAACAGTGTGACCCTTGATATCCATTCCAAGGATTGCGCCAGCTTTTTCGCGAGCATCCTGTGGGTTCTCTGCAAGCTTTACTCCGCCTGCTTTTCCTCGTCCACCAACTTTGACCTGAGCCTTGACTACAACCTTGCCGCCAATTGTTGTTGCAGCTTTTTCTGCCTCATCTGCTGTTGTTGCAATTGCTGCAGCTAAAACAGGTACGCCATGTTTTTCAAAGATATCTCGGGCTTGGTATTCAAAGAGATCCACTGGGGCTCACAATCTATTGGCCGGCTATATACGGGGTAATCCTATAGTTTCTCAACAGGTGCATAACGCAGCAGTAATCGCTTCTCACCGTATTGGCCGAAGTTAATTGTCGCTTCGGCTTTGTCGCCAGCCCCAGCAACAGCTACAACCGTGCCTAATCCGAATGTGTCATGTGACACACGCTCACCAACTGCTAGCTCCATAGCGACACTCTTTTTACCTGTAGCTCGTGGTGGTGCAGTTGTAGCAGTACGAGTGCGTGTAACAAGTGAAGGTGAGGATGATGATCCCCCGTGATTTCGCCATTCAATTACATCTTCTGGAATCTCATCAAGAAAACGTGATGGTGGATTGTAATTAGGAGCTCCCCATGTTGAACGATATTCAGCTCGTGAAATATAAAGACGCTGACGTGCGCGAGTTAATCCAACATATGCAAGACGTCGTTCTTCTTCAATCTCATCTTTTTCACCAAGAGTTCGTGAGTGCGGGAAGATTCCATCTTCCATACCAGTAAGGAATACCGTTGGGAACTCAAGACCCTTAGCGGTGTGCAAAGTCATCATCGTGACAACTCCCCCATGATCTTCACCTTCTGGAATTTCATCTGCATCTGCTACTAATGAAACTTTTTCTAGAAACCCTGCCAGTGAAATTTCCTCATCTTCACCCAGCTCGTCAAATGGGCGCTCTTCATACTCCATAGAAACAGCAACAAGTTCCTTTAAGTTCTCCACGCGAACTTCATCTTGTGGATCGGTGCTATCTGCTAACTCCTTTAACAGCCCTGATTGTTCAAGCGCTGCTTCAACTATTACAGAAGGCTTTGTTTTTGCCTCTACTAATACCGCTAAGGCGCTAACCATCGATGTAAATTCATTAATTGCTTGAGCAGCACGGCTTGGAACAGATCTATTCTCGCTTACCCGTAATAAGCCTTGCCAGAAAGATATATCGTTGTTTCTGGCAAACTCATCTACGTAATCCAAAGATGTGTCACCGATGCCTCGCTTGGGCACATTGATGATTCGACGAAGAGAGATTTCATCTTCTAGATTGGCAAGAACACGCAAATAAGCCAGTAAGTCTTTTACTTCGCGACGTTCATAAAATCGCAGGCCTCCAACAACTTTATATGGCAAGGCGTTGCGCATGAATACTTCTTCAAAAACACGAGATTGGGCGTTGGTGCGGTAGAAAATCGCGGTATCCCCTGGAGTTGAAACCCCTTCACGTTGCAGAGATCTAATCTCATCTGCAATGAAGTTAGCCTCATCGTGTTCGCTTTCGGCAACATAACCTGTAAGAGGTGAACCTGCGCCAGCATCTGACCACAAGTTCTTCTCTTTACGGCTTTCATTTTTAGTAATAACCGCATTTGCCGCATTTAGAATATTTTGGGTAGAGCGATAATTTTGTTCAAGCAATACTGTGCGGGCATTTGGGTAATCAAGTTCAAACTGCAAAATATTGCGAATTGTGGCTCCTCGGAAGCCATAAATTGATTGATCAGCATCTCCCACCACGCATAACTCTGCGGGTGCTTGTCCTTCAAGTTCAGTTCCTACTAGCTCCTTGACCAAGATGTATTGGGCATGGTTTGTGTCCTGATACTCATCAACTAGAACATGGTGGAAGCGTGATCTAAAGCGAGCCTTTGCTTCTGGATAGCGTTGCAGTACCTCGACAGTTTTTAGAATCAAATCATCAAAATCCATTGCATTAGCGCGGATTAATCTCTGCTGATACACCGCATAAACATCGGCAACTATCTGCTCAAAGGGATTGCTGGCTGCATTTAAGTAATCCTGGGGCCCCAGCAATTCATTTTTGGCGTTTGAGATCATGGATTGAAATTGGCGGGCGGGATATCGCTTTGCATCCAGATTTAACTCTTTGGCAACAATAGTGATGAGTCTTTGTGAATCGGCAGAGTCATAAATACTAAAAGAGTTGCTATATCCAAGGCGGGTTGCCTCTTGGCGCAAGATGCGAACACATGCTGAGTGAAAAGTTGAGACCCACATAGATTTGGCAATCGGGCCGACTAGATCTGCAACTCTCTCCTTCATTTCACCCGCTGCTTTGTTTGTGAAGGTAATTGCCAAGATTTGATAT
>NZ_JBBAMW010000006.1:0-49782 GCF_040402275.1 Candidatus Planktophila sp.
CGGCTCATAATCGCTGTGTCGTGGGTTCAAATCCCGCCTCCGCTACTAGTTCAACGAGCGTGAATTTCGCGCTACGTGATGGCTCAGGTAACCTGTGCCTCTCGTAATCGATAGAAGGAGTAAGACCATGGCAAGTAAGAGCTCGGACGTCCGTCCAAAGATCACCATGGCATGCGTTGATTGCAAAGAGCGTAACTACATTACAAAGAAGAACCGCCGCAACGATCCAGACCGTATGGAACTTAAGAAGTTCTGTCCACGTTGCAAGTTGTCAACTCTTCACCGCGAAACTCGCTAATGATCAATCCCGATTCGGTCGGGCGCACCTTTGAAGGTGCAGGGTCTGTAACTGTTTCTCAATCTGAAATTGATGACTTCTGTGCTGTCATCTCAGAGACAAATACAACTGTCGCACCTCCTACCTTTTCTATTCGGATTTCATTGTCCCAATATGAAGCAATTCTGACTCAACCTGACATTGGCGTTGATTGGACTCGCTTAGTTCACGGGGATCAAAAGTTTGAAATCTTTCGCCCAATAGTTGCTGGTGATGTGTTTAAGTGTTCAGCGACAATCGAAACGCTTCGAGTTGCTGCAGGAAATGAAATTGTCTCCGTTCGCTCGGATCTACATAACGGAGCTGAATTAGTTGTTTCTTCTTGGTCCACTTTGGTGGTGCGCGCATGATTGAAGTCGGCACTGTTTTGGAAGAACATATCTTTTATCTAGATCGCGCATTGCTTAAGGCGTATGCAGATGCAAGTGGAGATCAGAACCCAATCCACCAGAATGAAGAGTTTGCACTCTCTGTCGGGCTTCCTAATGTCATTGCACACGGCATGCTAACAATGGCTTTGGTTGGAAAGTATGTGACAGATTGGGCAGGCGGATCAGCTTCAGTTAAAGAGTTTTCGGCCCGCTTTGTTAAGCCTGTGATTGTGCCGGCAGATCAAAAGGTTGATTTAACTGTGACAGCTACTGTTGCTGAAATAGATGGTAATCAGATATCAATAACTTTGAGTGCTACATCTGCTGGCGTAAAGGTTCTTGGTATGGCTAAAGCGGTTGTAATCAAGTGAGCATTCCAGATTCAGTAACTGCGTTAGCACAAGCCCGCATGGATGCACGTGCCGCAAAAGACTTTGCCCTAGCCGACAAATACCGCGATGAATTACTTCAAGCAGGTTTTGAAGTTGTAGATGTTGCTGGGGGATATGAACTAAAGCCTAAGAAGCCTTATATAACTCTTGCTTACCCTCGCGATATCCGAACTATTGATTTGGAAAACGATGTCACAGTTGGATTAATTGTTGATGGCTTCACAGAAGATGCCTTAGAAACAGTTAAAGCGATAAAGGCCAACAGTGATTGCGCTGTGGCAATAATTTCAATTGGTGATGCTGGCACATTGTTTGAGCAAATGGATAAGCGCACCTATTTGATTTCAGTTAATCCAGGTGCTGCATGGGGAGATTGTGCAAATGTTCTTCTCGAAAAGGTCCAAAGTAAGTATGTAATCATCATGGATCCTTCAACTCGTTTTACAGGCGATGCAATTACTCCAGTTGTCCAAGAACTCGAAAAGGGCGAATACGTCGCCGTTGGTTGGCGCGGGGGATTAGTTAACACTGAGGATGAATGGCGAAGTGTTGATGACAAGGGTCCTGGCGAAGTTGATGTTCTGTTTTCTTACTTCATGGCATTTAACCGCGCAGCGATGATTGAAGTGGGTGGATTTAATCCTCGCGCTGTGTATTACCGAAATGCAGACATGGAATACTCATTAAAGATCCGCCAAGCAGGTGGCAAGTTGCTACAAATGGAGTTGCCACTTACGCAAGAGCGTCATCACGGATATCACGACGCAGATCCCGAATACCGCGAGGTGCAGTCCAAGAAGAACTACGACCGTATCTTGGATAAGTACAGAGGTAAAAGCGCAATTTTGTCCCCGCGCAGGTAACCTTTCTACATGACCGAGTTATCCCAATACACCAGCTTGCGCGTGGGTGGCCCGGCTACAAAAATTGTTCAGGTATCAACAGAGGCGCAAATAATCGCTGCCATTGAAGAGGCAGGCGATACGCCTATTTTGATTATGGGTGGCGGCACCAATGTTCTGATTGCAGATAAGGGCTTTGAAGGAACGGTTATTCGAATCTCTAACAACTCTGTGCAAGCAGAAGTTGATGCATGTAGCGGTGCCACGCTGACAATTGGTGCGGGTGAAGACTGGGATGTATTTGTTCAAACAACAATTGCCAGTGGTTTCGCAGGTCTTGAAACCCTCAGCGGAATTCCTGGCACGGTGGGTGCCTCACCCATTCAAAATATTGGTGCATATGGTCATGAAGTTTCAGAGTTCATTACACGTGTTCGAACTTATGACCGCCAAGAAAAAGTGCTAAAAACATTTACCAATAGCGAATGCCAATTCTCATACCGAAACTCTTTATTCAAGTCGCACCCTGGGCGATATGTCGTACTAGATGTCCAGTTCCAGATTCGTCGCGGTGAGTTGAGTGATCCCATTACTTATCTTGAACTTGCTAAAAAACTTGGAGTACAACTAGGAGATAAAGCACCAGTAGTTGCAACTCGTGACGCTGTTCTTGAGCTTCGTGCAAGCAAAGGAATGTTGCTATCTCTCGAAGATCATGATTCGTGGTCTGCTGGATCCTTCTTTACTAATCCAATTATTTCGCAGCAAGCAGCAGATGCCTTGCCTAATGCTGCGCCTAAATGGCCGCTCAACGATGGTCGAGTAAAGATTTCTGCTGCGTGGCTTATTGAAAATGCAGGAATGCATAAGGGTGATGAAGTTGGTGGTGCGCGTATTTCATCAAAGCATGTGCTGGCATTGACTAACTCTGGTGATGCAACAGCTGCAGATATTGCAGAGCTTGCAAAGCGCGCACGAGATCACGTTAAAGAGATATTTGGAATAACCCTTGAAGCAGAGGTAAATCTGATTGGGATCGAGATTTAACCTTCTGTAAGTAGTTTCTTAATACGGCCAATACCTTCGACAATATCTTCATCACTTGTTGCATAGGAAAAGCGCAGGTATCCAGAGGGACCAAATGCTTCGCCTGGTACTGCGGCAACTTCAACCTCTTCAAGTAACAAGGTAGCTAATTCAGCAGATGTCGTAGGTGTTTTCCCACGGATTGTTTTGCCCAATACGCCCTTAACGGATGGGTAGACGTAAAAAGCACCGGTAGGTGTTGGGCATTCAAATCCTGGAATTTCGTTGAGTAAACCAACAATTAACTTACGGCGACGGTTAAATGCTTCACCCATTGTGTGAACGGCATCAAGGTTTCCGGTCACTGCTGCAATAGCTGCGCGCTGTGAAACATTTGAAACATTTGACGATAGGTGTGATTGCAAGTTGGTGGCTGCCTTGATGACATCTTTTGGTCCAATCATCCAGCCCACGCGCCAACCTGTCATTGCATAAGTCTTTGCAACTCCGTTAATGATGATGCATGTGTCTGCAAGTTCTGGGACTACAACTGGAAGTGATGGAGCCTTCGCACCGTCATATAACAAGTGCTCATAAATTTCATCGGTGATTACCCAGATGTTGTTTTTAACAGCCCATTCACCAATTGCTTTAACTTGCTCTGGTGAATAGACAGCACCTGTTGGATTTGATGGAGAACCAAAAAGCAACGCTTTTGTTTTTGGTGTGCGAGCAGCCTCTAGCTGTTCAATTGAAACCAAATAGTTTTGAGTTTCATCAGCAAATACCTCAACAGAAACTCCGCCAGCTAATTTGATGCACTCTGGGTATGTAGTCCAAAATGGTGATGGAAGTAGTACTTCATCGCCTGGATCAATAATTGTTGCAAATGCTTGATACACAGACTGCTTGCCACCATTTGTTACCAGTACTTGGTCAACGGTGATGTCATAGTTACTGTCACGCTTAGTCTTTGCAACGATTGCTTCGCGTAGATCTGGCAAACCTGGTGTTGGTGTGTAGCGATGGTTTGCTACAACCTTTGTTGCAGCAGCTGCTGCTTCAACGATGTAATCAGGTGTTGGGAAATCTGGTTCACCTGCACCAAAGCCAATTACTGGACGACCAGCTGCTTTAAGCGCCTTTGCTTTTGCATCAACGGCCAAAGTGGCTGATTCTGCGATAGCTGCGATGCGGGCTGAGATACGTGGAGTCATAGGCGTAAGTCTGCCGTATTTCACGCGCGAGTTAGACCTGAACCCCACCTTGCCTCTACACTTCGACGCTCACGAGGGTTTGCTTTTCCCTATGGTTTTGCCATGCTCTCGCGAAGGGCAGTAGCTCAATTGGCTAGAGTTGCCGTCTCCAAAGCGGCCGGTTGGGGGTTCGAGTCCCTCCTGCCCTGCAAGTAGTACGAAGTATGTGTAATAAAGAAGTATCCGTGAAGTATCGAAAGGAATGACGATGACAGAGTCAGTTGAACAAGTAGCCGAGAAGCTCGGTCTATTTGCGCGCGTTGGACTTTTCTATCGCCAAGTAGTTTCAGAACTTCGCAAGGTTGTTTGGCCTACACGTAATCAGCTAACAACATACACAGCTGTTGTTCTTGTATTCGTTTCATTCATCATTGCCGTTGTATCTCTCATCGACCTTGTTCTTGGAAGACTTGTCTTCTGGGTATTTGGATAAAGGAAAATAATGACTGAAGAGATCAAAGCAGACGCATTTGAAGCAGCACTTGCTGCCAATGCGACAGAGATTTCAACTCCGGTAGTTGAAGAAGAGATCGTTGAAGCTCCAGTAGCTTCGCCTGAGCCTGAGCTTGCGCTCGCATCAGATGAAGATGGCGACATCGAATCAGATGACAATGATCCAAACGCAGAATTCCGTCGCACCCTGCGCACAGCACGTGGCGACTGGTATGTAGTCCACTCTTATGCAGGATATGAGAAGAAGGTTAAAGGCAACCTTCATAACCGCATTATGTCTCTCAACATGGAGGATTACATCTTCCAGATCGAAGTACCTGAAGAAGAGGTCAAGGAACTTAAGAACGGCCAGTTCAAGATGGTTAAGCGCAACATCTACCCAGGTTATGTTCTTGTTCGCATGGATCTAACTGATGAGTCATGGTCAGCAGTTCGTAACACTCCTGGTGTTACAGGCTTCGTTGGCAACGCTCATCACCCATCACCACTGAGCATGGATGAAGTTGAAAAGATTCTTGCACCACGTCCACAGAAGAAGTTGGATAAGGATCAAATCCGTCTTATTGACTTCGAAGTTGGCGAGTCAGTAACTGTGATGGATGGCCCTTTTGCAACGCTGCCAGCATCGATCTCAGAGATCATGCCAGAGCAAGCAAAGCTCAAGGTTCTTGTTTCAATCTTCGGACGTGAAACACCTGTAGAACTTTCATTTGCGCAAGTACAAAAGATTTAATTAGAAAACCAAGAAAAAGAGGAAACAGAAATGGCACCAAAGAAGAAGGTAACCGGCTTCATCAAGTTGCAGATTCAGGCTGGAGCAGCAACACCTGCACCACCAGTTGGTCCTGCGCTAGGTCAGCATGGTGTCAACATCATGGAGTTCGTGAAGGCATACAACGATGCAACAGCATCACAAAAGGGCCAGATCATTCCAGTTGAGATCACTGTCTATGAAGATCGTTCATTCACATTTATCACCAAGACACCTCCTGCATCACGTTTGATCTTGAAGGCGGCTGGCGTTGATAAGGGATCAGCTGTTCCTCACAAGACTAAGGTTGCAAACATCACCATGGCTCAGGTCAAGGAGATCGCAACACAGAAGATGTCAGATCTGAATGCAAATGACATTGATGCAGCTTCGAAGATCATTGCGGGCACAGCTCGTTCAATGGGAATCACAGTCAACGGATAAATAAATTTCTCAACACCAAATTGGTGAAGAGATGTGGGAGAACCTCGCTGGTTCGCTAACCACAACCACTAGCTTCTTTTAAATAAGAAGAAATGAGGAAGAAATGAAGCGCTCAAAGAAATACTTAGCGGCAGCTGAAAAGGTAAAGAAAGATCACCTATACACACCGCTACAAGCAGTAACACTTGTTAAGGAAACATCAACAGTTAAGTACGACGCATCTGTAGAAGTTGCTCTCGTTCTTGGTGTGGATCCCAAGAAGGCTGATCAAGCAATCCGTTCAACAGTTAACCTTCCACACGGAACTGGTAAGACTGCTCGCGTTTTGGTTTTCGCGAACGGTGCAAATGCTGATGCAGCTCGCGCAGCTGGTGCAGACATCGTCGGTGGCGACGAACTGATTGAAGAAGTTGCAAAGGGTCGTCTTGATTACGACGCAGTTGTTTCAACACCAGATCTCATGGGCAAGGTCGGTCGCCTCGGTAAGGTTCTAGGACCTCGTGGTTTGATGCCAAACCCAAAGACAGGAACAGTTACAACAGATGTTGCTAAGGCTGTTGAAGATATCAAGGGCGGAAAGATTGAATTCCGCGTTGATAAGAATTCAAACCTTCACTTCTTAATCGGTAAGGCTTCATTTACTGCAGATCAACTTGCAGATAACTATGCAGCTGCGATGGAGGAAATACTTCGTGCCAAGCCAAACTCTTCAAAGGGTCGCTACGTACAAAAGGCTGTAGTTTCAACAACGATGGGACCTGGAATCGCTATCGATCCCAACCTAGTTCGCGAACCATCAGCTAACTAAATAAGAATTCATGAGAAGGGCCTCGGCATTGCGCCGGGGCCTTTTTTCATGCGTGATTTGACCTCGAAGGCTGCCCACCTTTAACCTTAGGCCATAACCAAAGACCGCAGGTCTAGATCAACCGCAAGGTGGATCTAAATAAATGAGGAAATCTCAGCCCGCGTAGGTGATCATGGTAAATCCGTGGCGCTTACGCGTTACGGATTTTTTTATTCCCTACGGTCACCAATGAAACAGGAAAGGTGAACCGAATGGCTCGCCCAGATAAGACAACAGCAGTTGCTGAACTTGCGGAGGATTTCCGTACAGCTAATGCAACAGTGCTCACTGAATATCGTGGTCTTTCTGTTACATCAATGAAGGAACTTCGCCGCGCACTTGGTACAACAACCAAGTACTCAGTAGTGAAGAACACTCTCACAAAGATTGCAGCAAAGGATGCTGGAGTAGAGATCGCAGATGATCTTCTCACCGGTCCATCAGCTGTTGCATTCATCAAGGGTGATCCAATTGATGCAGCAAAGAGCCTCCGTGATTTTGCAAAAGAGAATCCATTCCTTGTTATCAAGGGTGGTTTCTATGAAGGCAAGCCTGTAACACCTGCAGAGATCATGCAGCTCGCTAACCTCGAGTCTCGTGAAGTTCTGTTGGCCAAGCTTGCTGGTGCAATGAAGGGATCGTTTGCTAAGGCAGCGCGCATATTTGACGCACTCCGTATCAAGCTTGAATCAGAACAAGGCGCACCTGCGCCAGTTGCAGAAGCAGCACCAGCTGCTGAAGCAGTAGTCGAAGCTCCTGCAGAAGCAGTAGTTGAGACACCAACAGATGTAGCAGAAGCTCCTGTAGCTGAAGCAACAGAAGTAACTACAGAAGCAACCCCAGAAACAGAAGAGAAGGAATAACGAATATGGCAAAGCTCAGCACACAAGATCTATTGGGTCAGTTCAAGGAAATGACATTGGTCGAGCTCTCAGAGTTCGTTAAGTCTTTCGAAACTGAATTTGATGTAACAGCAGCGGCTCCAGTAGCAGCTGCAGCAGCAGGCGGCGCAGCAGGCGGCGCAGCCGAGGCAGCACAAGATGAGTTCACAGTTATCTTGGAAAACGCTGGATCACAGAAGATTGCAGTGATCAAGGAAGTTCGCGGACTAAATTCAAGCCTTGGCTTGAAGGAAGCGAAGGACCTAGTGGATGCATGTCCAGCAACCCTTCTAGAGAAGGCAAGCAAAGAGACAGCAGACAAGGCAAAGGCAGCACTAGAGGCAGCTGGCGCGACTGTAACAATCAAGTAATTTCAATAATTACCGCGAAAGACCCCGTTTGGCCATCGTGCCAGGCGGGGTTTTTTCATCCACAAATTCTCCAAAAGGCCTGACAAAGCCCTGGCTTAGAGGTATAAGCATTGGGTTGGACAGGGCGGGGGTGAGGTCGGTACTCTTCACCTTCGCACAAATTTCTATGGTCAGGGCATATAGCGGCTGAGACCTAATAGTTGTGCGTTCCCGCAACTTGTCTGAAAGGACATCTCTTGGCCGCGTCTAAAAAAATCTCAGTAGCCCCCCGTCGAGTTTCATTCGCCAAGATCCGCGAACCCCTAGAAGTTCCTAACCTGTTAGCGCTGCAAACTGAAAGCGTTGACTGGCTATTAGGTAACGATGCATGGCGTTCACGTATCGCAGCAACCGATTCAATGAATCGTGGAGAAATCCCAACAACTTCAGGTCTTGAAGAAATCTTTGAAGAGATTTCTCCGATCGAAGATTTCCAGGGAACGATGTCTCTATCTTTCCGCGATCACCGTTTCGAGCCACCTAAGTACTCAATTGCTGAGTGCAAAGAACGCGATATGACATATGCACAACCATTGTTCGTAACAGCAGAGTTCACAAACAACATCACTGGTGAAATTAAGTCACAGACAGTATTTATGGGTGACTTCCCAGTTATGACAGCTCGCGGAACATTCGTAATTAACGGAACCGAGCGTGTTGTTGTTTCTCAGCTAGTTCGTTCACCTGGTGTGTACTTCGAGCGCACAATTGAAAAAGCATCTGACAAAGATGTTTTCACTTCAAAGATTATTCCTTCACGTGGTGCATGGGTTGAATTTGAAGTTGATAAGAAAGATCTTGTTGGTGTTCGCATCGACCGTAAGCGTAAGCAGTCAGTAACAGTGTTCCTAAAGGCACTTGGTTGGACTGAAGAACAAATTCTTGAAGAGTTCGGCGAGTTTGAATCAATGCGCGCAACTCTTGAAAAAGACACAGTTAAGACACAAGATGAAGCGTTACTAGATATCTACCGCAAGCTTCGTCCAGGTGAGCCTCCAACTAAGGAAGCTGCACAGAATTTGCTCGAAAACCTTTACTTCAACCCAAAGCGTTATGACTTGGCCAAGGTCGGTCGCTTTAAGGTTAATAAGAAGCTAGGTCTAGACCTTGATCTTTCATCATCAATTCTTACTATCTCTGACATTGTTGCGACTTTGCGCTACTTAGTAGCACTTCACCGCGGCGATCTATTGATGGAGTACGGCCGCGAAGTTCGCGTTGAGAAGGACGATATCGATCACTTCGGTAACCGTCGTCTTCGTACTGTTGGTGAATTGATTCAGAATCAGGTTCGCATTGGTCTCTCACGTATGGAGCGCGTTGTTCGCGAACGTATGACGACACAAGATGTTGAGGCAATTACTCCTCAGACTCTGATCAACATCCGTCCAGTAGTTGCGTCAATCAAGGAGTTCTTCGGAACTTCTCAGTTGTCACAGTTCATGGACCAGACAAATCCTTTGTCAGGACTTACACACAAGCGTCGTCTTTCAGCACTTGGACCTGGTGGTCTCTCACGTGATCGCGCAGGCTTCGAAGTTCGTGACGTCCACCCATCTCACTACGGACGTATGTGTCCAATTGAAACTCCTGAAGGACCAAACATTGGTCTGATCGGTTCACTTGCAACATATGGTCGCGTAACAGCTTTTGGTTTTATCGAGACTCCTTACCGCAAGGTTTCAAAGGGTCGCGTTACAGATCAGGTTGATTACCTCACTGCAGATGAAGAAGATGAACACATCATCGCGCAGGCAAATGCACCACTAACAGATGACAATCACTTTGCAGAAGCACGCGTACTAGTACGTCGTCGTGGTGGCGAAGTTGAATACATCCCAGCTGATGAAGTTGATTACATGGATGTTTCACCACGTCAGATGGTTTCTGTTGCAACAGCAATGATTCCGTTCCTTGAGCACGATGATGCTAACCGTGCGTTGATGGGTTCTAACATGATGCGTCAGTCAGTTCCTTTGATGCGTGCAGAAGCACCAGTCATTGGTACAGGTATGGAGTTCCGTGCCGCAGTTGATGCAGGCGATGTTGTAACCGCAACTAAGGCCGGCGTTGTTACTGAAGTATCTGCAGATGAAGTTAAGGTCATGGCAGATGACTCGACTTACCAAACGTATTCATTACACAAGTTCACACGTTCTAACCAAGGAACTTCATACAACCAGAAGGTTGTTGTTTCTGAAGGTCAGCGCGTTGAATTTGGCTCAGTTATCGCTGACGGTCCTTGTACCGATCAGGGTGAAATGGCGCTCGGAAAGAACCTACTCGTGGCATTTATGTCATGGGAAGGTCACAACTACGAAGATGCGATCATTCTTTCACAGCGCCTAGTTCAGGATGATGTTCTTACATCAATCCACATCGAAGAGTATGAAGTTGATGCTCGCGATACCAAGCTTGGTGCAGAAGAAATCACTCGCGATATTCCTAACGTTTCTGAAGAAGTTCTCTCAGATCTAGATGAGCGCGGAATCATTCGCGTTGGCGCCGATGTTGTACCTGGCGACATCTTGGTTGGAAAGGTAACTCCTAAGGGAGAAACTGAACTCACACCTGAAGAGCGTTTGCTTCGTGCAATCTTTGGTGAGAAGGCTCGCGAAGTTCGCGATACATCTCTTAAGGTTCCACACGGTGAATCTGGAAAGGTTATCGGCGTAAAGATCTTTGAATCTGAAGAAGGTTTCGAGCTTGCAGCTGGCGTTAACCAATTGGTTCGCGTATATGTTGCACAGAAGCGCAAGATTCAAGATGGTGACAAGCTTGCTGGTCGCCACGGTAACAAGGGTGTTATTTCTAAGATCCTTCCAGTAGAAGACATGCCATTCCTTGAAGATGGAACTCCAGTAGATGTTGTACTTAACCCACTTGGTGTACCTGGTCGTATGAACGTTGGTCAGGTTCTTGAAATGCACTTGGGCTGGGTAGCAAAAACTGGTTGGGATCTTTCAGGTGTTGATGAAGCATGGCAGAAGCACATGCGTGCAATCGGCGCAGAAAAGGGCGAACCAGGAACAAAGTTTGCTACTCCTGTTTTCGATGGCGCTCTAGAAGATGAAATCTCAGGTCTTCTTTCTGCAACTCTTCCAAACCGTGATGGTCTCCAACTTATTGGTAAGAGCGGAAAGGCCAAGTTGTTTGATGGTCGTTCCGGCGAGCCATACCCAACACCAATTTCAGTTGGATACATGTACATCTTGAAGCTCCACCACTTGGTTGATGACAAGATTCACGCACGTTCAACTGGTCCATACTCAATGATCACGCAGCAACCACTCGGTGGTAAGGCTCAATTCGGTGGTCAGCGATTTGGTGAAATGGAGGTGTGGGCACTTGAAGCTTATGGTGCTGCATACACACTCCAAGAACTACTCACTATTAAGTCAGACGATGTGCTCGGCCGCGTAAAGGTGTACGAAGCAATCGTTAAGGGTGAAAACATTCCAGAGCCAGGTATCCCTGAGTCATTCAAGGTGCTTATCAAGGAAATGCAATCACTATGTCTGAATGTAGAAGTGCTTTCTTCAGAAGGTGTCGCAATTGAAATGCGCGATACAGATGAAGAAGTATTCCGTGCCGCCGAAGAGCTAGGTATCAACTTGTCACGAGTTGAGCCAAGCAGCGTAGAAGAAGTGTGAGAGGGAAAATAACATGTTAGATGTCAACTTCTTTGATGAACTACGTATCGGTCTCGCATCTGCAGACAATATTCGCGAGTGGTCTTTTGGTGAGGTTAAGAAGCCAGAGACCATTAACTACCGCACACTAAAGCCTGAAAAGGATGGCCTATTCGACGAGAAGATCTTCGGACCAACTCGTGACTGGGAATGTTATTGCGGTAAGTACAAGCGCGTTCGATTTAAGGGAATCATTTGCGAGCGTTGTGGTGTTGAAGTCACACGTGCAAAGGTTCGTCGCGAACGCATGGGTCACATCGAGCTTGCAGCTCCTGTAACTCACATCTGGTACTTCAAGGGTGTTCCATCACGCCTTGGTTACCTACTTGATCTTGCTCCAAAGGATCTAGAAAAGGTTATTTACTTCGCTGCTTACATGATCACAGAGGTTGATACTGAAGCGCGTGAAGAAGATATGCCACAGATGGAAAAGAAGCTTGCTAATGATCGCAAGAAGATCGAAACTCGTCGCGATAACGATGTAGATGTGCGCACCAAGAAGCTTGAATCAGATCTTGCAGAACTCGAAGCAGAGGATGCAAAGTCAGATGTTAAGCGCAAGGTTCGTGAATCAGCAGAGCGCGAGCTTAAGTCGATCCGTGATCGTGCAGAGCGTGAAATCACACGTCTAGAAGATGTGTGGGCACGTTTTAAAAACCTTAAGGTTCAAGATCTTGAAGGCGATGAAAACCTTTACCGTGAAATGCGTGACCGTTATGGCATGTACTTCAAGGGTGACATGGGAGCAGCTGCAATCAAGCGTCGTCTAGAGACATTTGATCTAGAAACTGAGCACAAGCTACTTACAGATCTTTCTGAAAATGGTAAGGGTGCAAAGAAGACTCGTGCAATCAAGCGCTTGAAGGTTGTTAACGCATTCCTTACAACAAGCAACAAGCCAGCATCAATGGTTCTTGATTGCGTTCCAGTTATTCCACCTGATCTACGTCCAATGGTTCAGCTAGACGGTGGTCGCTTTGCGACCTCAGATCTCAACGATCTATACCGTCGTGTTATCAACCGTAACAACCGTTTGAAGCGTTTAGCTGATCTCGGTGCACCAGAGATCATCGTTAACAATGAAAAGCGTATGTTGCAGGAAGCTGTAGATGCGTTGTTCGATAACGGTCGTCGTGGTCGTCCAGTTACAGGTCCAGGTAACCGCGCGCTGAAGTCATTGTCAGACATGCTTAAGGGTAAGCAAGGACGTTTCCGTCAGAACTTGCTCGGTAAGCGCGTTGACTACTCAGGTCGTTCAGTAATTGTTGTTGGTCCACAGTTGAAGCTGCACCAGTGCGGTCTTCCAAAGCAGATGGCACTTGAACTTTTCAAGCCATTCGTAATGAAGCGACTTGTAGATCTAAACCACGCGCAGAACATTAAATCTGCAAAGCGAATGGTTGAGCGCGCACGTCCAGTTGTTTGGGATGTGCTTGAAGAAGTTATTGCAGAGCATCCTGTTCTGCTTAACCGCGCACCAACCCTTCACCGTCTAGGTATTCAAGCTTTCGAACCACAATTGGTTGAAGGTAAAGCAATTCAGATTCACCCACTCGTATGTACAGCTTTTAACGCTGACTTCGACGGTGACCAGATGGCGGTTCACTTACCTCTATCTGCTGAAGCACAGGCAGAAGCTCGTATCTTGATGTTGTCTTCAAACAACATCTTGTCACCAGCATCAGGCCGTCCAATTACATCTCCTACACAGGACATGGTTCTTGGTCTTTACTACCTAACAATGGTTCGTGACAACGAGCTTGGCGAGGGACGTGCATTCGGTTCTATTCCAGAAGCGATCATGGCTCACGATCAGCACTCAGTGTCATTGCAAGCGAAGATCAAAATTCGTTTGACTCCAACATCAGAGACAATTGAAACAACAATTGGCCGCGCATTGTTTAATGAAGCGCTTCCAGCTGATTACCCATTTGTTGATCTTGATGTAACAAAGAAGCAGCTTGGATCAATTGTTGATCGCCTTGCTGAGTTCTATCCAAAGGTAGTTGTGGCAGAAACGCTTGATGCGTTGAAGTCACTTGGCTTCCATTGGGCAACTCGCGCTGGTGCAACAATCGGTATCGAAGATGTTGTTACACCTCCACGCAAAAAGGAAATTCTTGAAAGCTACGAAACACAGGCTGACAAGGTTCAATCGCAATATGAAAAGGGACTCATCACTGATGACGAGCGTCGTCAGGAATTGATCGAGATCTGGACAAAGGCAACAGCTGAAGTGGGTAAGGAGATGGAAGAAAACTTCCCTCGCGTTAACCCAGTGTGGATGATGGTCTTCTCTGGTGCTCGTGGAAATATGATGCAGATCCGTCAGATTGCCGGTATGCGTGGACTTGTAGCAAATCCAAAGGGTGAAATTATTCCTCGCCCAATCAAGTCAAACTTCCGTGAAGGTCTTTCAGTACTTGAGTACTTTATTTCTACTCACGGTGCTCGTAAGGGTCTTGCAGATACTGCCCTTCGTACCGCTGACTCTGGTTACCTCACTCGTCGTCTTTGCGACGTTGCTCAGGATGTCATCATCCGTGAAGAAGATTGCGGTACTGATCGCGGTCTTGTTCTACAGGTTGGTGTTCGTCAAGAGTCAGGTGGCCTAGTTAAGTTTGATCACGTTGAAACATCAGTATTTGGACGTACATTGTCTGAAGATGCAGTTGTTAATGGCGTGGTAATTCTTCCAGCAGGTACAGATCTTGGAGATCGCAACATTGATGAACTTGTTGCAGCAGGTGTTGACGAAGTAAAGATTCGCTCAGTTCTTACTTGCGATAGCAAGGTCGGACAGTGTGCAGCTTGCTACGGTCGTTCACTTGCAGCAGGTCAGCGCGTTGCAGTCGGTGAAGCAGTGGGAATCATTGCAGCACAGTCAATCGGTGAGCCTGGTACACAGCTAACAATGCGTACCTTCCACACCGGTGGTGTTGCTGGTGATGACATCACTCACGGTCTTCCACGTATCGTTGAGCTCTTCGAAGCGCGTACACCTAAGGGTGTTGCACCAATCGCTGAAACAGCAGGTGTTGTTTCATTCCGCGAAGATGCAAAGGGCAAGAAGATCGTCGTTACTCCAGATGATGGAGGCGAAGAGGTTGCTTACCCAATCACTCGTCGTCAGAAGCTACTTGTAGAAGATGGTTCACGCGTTGAAGTTGGCCAGAAGATGGTTGTTGGCGCGATTGATCCAAAGCAGGTTCTTCGTATTCTTGGACCACGTGCAACTCAGGTTCACTTGGTTAATGAAATCCAGTCTGTGTATCGCTCACAGGGTGTAGGAATTCACGATAAGCACGTTGAAGTAATTGTTCGTCAAATGCTTAAGCGCATCACAGTGCTTGAAGCAGGAGATGCCGATCTACTTCCAGGCGAGCTTGTTGAGCGTGGTCGTTTCGAGACTGAAAACCGTCGCGTTGTGACATCAGGTGGAAAGGCTGCCTCAGGTCGCCCAGAACTTATGGGTATCACTAAGGCATCTCTTGCAACTGAGTCATGGTTGTCAGCGGCTTCATTCCAGGAAACAACTCGTGTACTTACAGATGCTGCACTGTCAGAGAAGAGCGATCCATTGCTCGGTCTGAAGGAGAACGTCATCATCGGTAAGTTGATTCCAGCTGGTACTGGTCTTGCCCGTTACCGCAACATTCGTGTTGAGCCAACGGAAGAAGCAAAGGCCGCAGTTTATGCAGCTTATGACGAGTACGACTTCACACCATTTGACCAACAAGGTTCTGGTGAGGCTGTTCGTCTCGATGAGGTTGAAGTACCTCGCTAAAAATAGTTACACAATAGAAAAGGCTCCCTTCGGGGAGCCTTTTCTATGTAAGAAACAGGCTATTTCTTTAGATTAGCCAATCGATCAAGGATCGGTGGGTGGGAGTAATGCACTGCAACATAGACAGGGTGTGGGTTTAAGTTACTTAAGGATTCAACAGACAATTTTTTGAGTGCTGAGTACATATGGTCCCGCGCACCTGGATAGGTATCAATTGAGTACTGATCTGCTTGGTATTCGTTGTGACGTGAGAATGAGTTGTTAATCAAACCAAGCACAGTTGAAACCGGTGTGAAGAGCATGAAGAAAGCAATCATGGATAAATGAAAGCTTGGAGTATCTGAGCCAAGTGCTTTGGAAAGGTTTGGATTACCAAGTAACCAACCCAGCAAAGAGAAAATGACAAGTGTTTGCACATTGCTAAAGGCAAACATCGTATAGACATGCTTGCGCTTGTAGTGACCAACTTCGTGGGCCAAAACTGCAACAGTCTCTTTTGTTGTTAGCTTTTCAATCAAGGTGTCATAAAGACCGATGATCTTCACCTTGCCCATGCCTGAAAAGAAGGCATTAAGTTTTGTGGAACGCTTTGAGGCATCCATCTCCCACAATTTTGATAATGGGAAACCTTGTGACTGGCAGTAAGCCTCAACCTCAGTGCGTAGTTCACCTTCTGGCAGTGGCTTTAACTTATTAAACATCGGCAAGAAGATGCGTGTGCCAAAGATGAACATGAACAAGGTAATTGCAGAAACTGCAAGCCAACCAACAAGCCAGAAAGTAGATTGTAGAGTTTGGTAGATCCATGCGATCAGCGCAATTACTGGCAGACCAAGTGCAACGCTAAGTAGTAATTGCTTGATTGTGTCCATAACAAAGAGTTTCTTTGTGGTCTTGTTAAAGCCAAACTTTTCTTCAATAACAAAGGTTGAATAATAGGAAATAGGAAGATTTCCGATCATTGAAACCAGTATCAAACCCCCAAAAAAGATAACTGTGACAAGTAAATCATTGCTATATCGATCCCGAATGGCCTGATCTAGCCAGGCAAACCAGCCCAAAATGATGGCTGAAAGCACTACTACAGTGGCTATTACAGTGGTCAGCATCTCTACTTTGTATTTGGCAGTGCCGTATTCAAGGGACTTTGCATACTCATCTGGGTTATAAATCTCTGCGGCCACTCCTGTCAGCGCAACGTTTTTGTTGCTTTCATTCAGGAAATCAATGACACGACCTGCAGCAAAATCGATCAGAATAAAGGTAACGATGCCAAGGAGTAAGAGTTCAGCAGTTGTCATTGCCTATCCGTTCAGTGCTGCGCTTAGTGCAATCTCAACCATGGCATTGAGCGACTTTTCACGTTGCTCAGATGGCATAGATTCATGAGTAATGATGTGATCAGAGACAGTTAACACAGCCAAAGCGCGACGCTGCTTACGTGCTGCAATTGAATACAGAGCATTAGCTTCCATTTCCACACCAAGTACCCCGTGCTGAATCAACTTTTGCGCAGAATCTGTTTCATCATAGAAATAATCCATTGAGGCAATGCCACCGATGTGAACATTGGGATTGCCCTTAGATGCTTCATAGGCAGCAAGAAGTAGTTTGAAATCTGCATGAGGTGCAAAATCTAGGTTGTTTGTAAAACGACGATTGATGTTTGAATCTGTTGACGCAGTCATCGCAAGGATGACATCGCCAATCTTTGTCTTTTCTAGCAATCCACCACATGTGCCAATACGTATTGCTACTTGAACGTCGTATTCATTGAAAAGCTCAGTTGCATAAATTGAAATAGATGGAAGACCCATGCCAGTTCCCATGACAGATACTCGTTCACCTTTATATGTTCCGGTAAAACCAAACATATTTCGCACTGCATTAAATTGCGTGACATTTTCTAGGTAGTTATCTGCAATCCACTTAGCGCGCAGTGGGTCGCCAGGTAGAAGGATGCGATCGGCAATGTCGCCCTTTTTAGCCGAGATATGTGGTGTGCTCATGAAGGGAGCCAACCACATCTGGCAACGGGAGTACCCTTGTTTCTATGGCGATTTTGGTAATAGAAGATCAGGGCCTAAGGCTGCAATTGAGTCCCTTGGAACAGCTGGCTGCCTGCTGGCCAGCTCCCAAAGCCTTGCTCAGCCAGGTTGAATCCATCGAATATGTCGAAAACCTATGGACCACCCAGGTGCTTCAAGGGGTTCGAGCCCCAGGCACCTCCTTTCCATATGTGGTGCTCATAGGGGTTATGCGCAGGCGCAAAAACAAGGATTTTTGCGTTATTAAGCGTAAAAAGCCGGGGGTAGTCATCACTTTTTCCTCGGGGAATTTCCAGAGATGGATCTATACCCTCGAAGGATCCCGACACGCCGAAGAGCAGATCCTGGCTGGATTTGGGCCCATCGCCCAATAAAAGGAGTAAAAGCACGGATTTGCCTCGCGTGAGCGGGTTGGGTTACCCTTCGCGTCTGCTCTTTTATAGGGCTTCTTTGCTTGCGTTCGTGAACAAGTTGCAAAACTTTTTACGGAACATATGCGAATCGGGTGCAACACACCCGACCGCGTGGGTCGGCAAATAAGCGTGAATAAAGATCAGTAACGAAGATACGAATGGAGATGAAGTGCCAACAATTCAACAGCTAGTTCGTCGTGGTCGTGCAGAAAAGACTACGAAGACAAGCACACCTGCACTTAAGGGTTCACCACAACGACGCGGTGTTTGTACACGCGTTTATACAACAACCCCTAAGAAACCAAACTCTGCTCTTCGCAAGGTTGCACGTGTACGTCTTACTAGTGGCATGGAAGTCACTGCATACATTCCAGGTGAAGGTCACAACTTGCAAGAGCACTCCATTGTTCTTGTTCGCGGTGGTCGTGTAAAAGACTTGCCTGGTGTTCGTTACAAGATCATTCGCGGATCACTAGATACACAAGGTGTTAAGAACCGTAAGCAATCTCGTTCACGCTACGGAACTAAGAGAGAGAAGAAGGCTAGCTAATGCCACGTAAAGGCCCCGTTGTTAAGTCACCTGTTGTTGCAGATCCTGTTTACAACTCACCAGTTGTTACTGCGCTAATTAACCGCGTTCTTCTACACGGTAAGCGTTCAACTGCTGAAGCGATTGTGTACAACGCTCTAGAAGGTACACGTCAAAAGACTCAGGTTGATCCACTTATTACTTTGAAGCGCGCGCTAGATAACATCAAGCCAGCTGTTGAGGTTCGCTCACGCCGTGTTGGTGGAGCTACTTACCAGGTGCCAATTGAAGTTAAGGCAAGCCGTTCAACAACTTTGGCGCTACGTTGGTTAATTGATTACTCACGTTCACGCCGCGAAAAGTCAATGGCAGAGCGTTTAATGAATGAGCTTATTGATGCAAGCAACGGCCTTGGTGCTGCTGTAAAGCGTCGTGAAGACACACACAAAATGGCGGAAGCAAACAAGGCGTTTGCTCACTACCGCTGGTAACAACTAAGTAATCAACGAATTTACGACTAGTTAATTAGAAGCTTTCGAGAAGAGGAATATAAGTGTCAACAGTAGAAAAGATCGATCTAGCTACGGTTCGCAACATTGGAATCATGGCTCACATCGACGCGGGAAAAACCACGACTACTGAGCGCATCCTTTTCTATACAGGTATTAACTACAAGATTGGTGAAGTTCACGAAGGCGCAGCAACCATGGACTGGATGGAGCAGGAGCAAGAACGTGGAATCACGATCACTTCAGCTGCAACTACATGTATGTGGGATGACCACCTGATCAACATCATTGATACACCTGGCCACGTTGACTTCACAGTTGAAGTAGAGCGTTCACTTCGTGTTCTAGATGGCGCAGTTGCTGTATTCGATGGTGTTGCCGGTGTTGAGCCACAATCTGAAACTGTATGGCGTCAAGCAGATCGTTACTCAGTTCCACGTATTTGTTTTGTTAACAAGCTAGACCGTACAGGTGCATCATTTGATAAGTGTGTTGCGATGATTAAAGATCGCCTTAACGCAGTAGCCCTAGTTCTACAGATTCCAATTGGCGCAGAGTCTGACTTCCTTGGTGTTGTCGATCTGATCGCGATGAAGGCACTTACCTGGCGTGGAGAAACACAAAAGGGTGAAGATTACACAATCGAAGAGATTCCAGCTGACTTACTTGAAAAAGCAAAGCAAGCTCGCCACGACTTGATTGAAACACTTTCAGAGAACGACGATATTTGTATGGAGAAGTTCTTAGAAGGTATTGAACTAACTGATGTTGAAATCATCGCTGGAATTCGCCGCGCAACACTTGCCGCAAAGCTCACTCCAGTTCTCACTGGTTCAGCATTTAAGAACAAGGGTGTTCAGCCAATGCTTGACGCTGTTGTTCGCTACCTTCCAAGCCCACTAGATGTTGATGCGATCGTCGGTCATGACATGAATGATCCTGAGAAGGAAATTAAGCGCCTTCCAAAGAATGAGGAACCATTCTCAGCACTTGCTTTCAAGATCATGACAGATCCACACCTTGGAAAACTTACTTTCATCCGCGTGTACTCAGGCGTTCTAGAAACTGGTTCAACAATCTTGAACTCAGCTAAGGATCGCAAAGAGCGCATCGGAAAGATTTATCAGATGCACGCAAACAAGCGCGAAGAGCGTGACAATGTTGGTGCAGGAATGATCGTTGCTGTTATGGGTCTTAAGGACACAACAACAGGTGAGACTCTCTGTGATCCAGCTAAGCCGGTAATCCTTGAATCAATGGACTTCCCAGCACCAGTTATCTCTGTTGCTATTGAGCCAAAGACAAAGGGTGACCAAGAAAAGCTTGGCGTTGCGATTCAGCGTTTGTCTGAAGAAGATCCAACTTTCCATGTGAAGACAGATGAAGAAACAAACCAGACAATTATCGCTGGTATGGGTGAACTTCACCTTGAAATTCTTGTCGACCGTATGCGTCGCGAGTTCAAGGTTGAAGCAAATGTTGGTAAGCCTCAGGTTGCTTACCGCGAAACACTTCGTAAAGCTGTTGCTCGTCACGACTACACACACAAAAAGCAGACTGGTGGTTCTGGACAGTTTGCAAAGATTCAGATTGCAATTGAGCCACTTCCAACTGGAACAGTTGAAGGCGGATATGAATTCGTAAACAAGGTCACTGGAGGTCGCGTTCCACGCGAGTACATCCCTTCAGTTGATCAGGGTTGCCGCGAAGCAATGACCTCAGGTCCTCTTGCTGGTTACCCACTCACTGATGTACGAGTAACTCTTCTTGACGGCGCGTATCACGATGTTGACTCATCGGAGCTCGCTTTCAAGGTGGCTGGTATCGCAGCGTTCAAGGAAGCCTCAAAGCTTGCTGATCCTGCAATTCTCGAACCAGTAATGAAGGTCGAAGTTGTTACCCCTGAAGACTTCATGGGTGATGTCATCGGCGATATCAACAGTCGTCGTGGTCAAATTCAGGCCATGGATGAGCGGTCAGGTGCCCGCGTTGTTAGGGCGCTAGTTCCGTTGTCAGAGATGTTCGGCTATGTCGGCGATCTCCGCTCCAGAACTCAAGGTCGTGCAAGCTACTCAATGGAATTCGATTCGTATGCCGAAGTACCTGGCAACGTAGCGAAAGAAATCATTGCGAAGGTTCGCGGCGAATAATCCCTAATTAACTAAAAAAAGAACCAAACAGCACGACCCTAATAACTAAGCACTAGTAAACGAAAGAGGAACCAAAATGGCAAAGGCCAAGTTCGAGCGCACAAAGCCGCACGTAAACATTGGAACCATCGGTCACATTGACCATGGAAAGACCACTCTTACTGCAGCGATCTCAAAAGTTTTGCATGACAAGTACCCAACACTTAATGCTGCTACAGCATTCTCAGATATCGATAAGGCTCCTGAAGAGCGTCTACGCGGTATCACAATCTCTATCGCTCACATTGAGTACCAGACAGAGAAGCGTCACTACGCACACGTTGACTGCCCAGGTCACGCTGACTACATCAAGAACATGATCACTGGTGCTGCACAGATGGACGGAGCAATCCTCGTTGTTGCAGCTACAGACGGTCCAATGCCACAGACTAAGGAGCACGTACTACTTGCTCGTCAAGTTGGCGTTCCATCAATCGTTGTCGCTCTTAACAAGTCAGACATGGTTGACGATGAAGAAATTCTAGAACTAGTTGAAATGGAAGTTCGTGAACTTCTATCTAAGTACGAGTTCCCTGGCGATGACACTCCAATCGTTCGCATCTCAGCACTCAAGGCTCTTGAAGGCGATGCAGCATGGGCAGAGAAGATCGTTGAGCTAATGGATGCAGTAGATTCATTTATTCCTCAGCCAGCTCGTGAAATCGATAAGCCATTCCTTATGCCAGTAGAAGATGTTTTCACAATCACAGGTCGTGGAACAGTAATCACTGGTCGTATCGAGCGCGGAGTCGTAAAGGTTAACGAAGAAGTTGAAATCGTAGGTATCCGCGTGGATGCTCAGAAGACAACTGTTACAGGCGTTGAAATGTTCCGTAAGCTTCTTGACGAAGGTCAGGCTGGCGAGAACGTTGGACTTCTACTTCGTGGTCTAAAGCGTGAAGATGTTGAGCGCGGTCAGGTTGTTTGCAAGCCTGGTTCAATCACACCTCACACAGAGTTTGATGCATCTGCATACATCCTTTCAAAGGATGAAGGCGGACGTCACACACCATTCTTTAACAACTACCGTCCACAGTTCTACTTCCGTACAACTGACGTAACTGGTGTTGTAACACTTCCAGCAGGAACAGAAATGGTTATGCCTGGCGATAACACTGAAATGGCAGTAACGCTAATTCAGCCAATCGCAATGGAAGAAGGACTTCGCTTCGCAATCCGTGAAGGTGGCCGCACAGTAGGTGCTGGTCGCGTTACAAAGATTAAGAAGTAATAGCTCCACAGAATTAAATGTTTGAGCCCGGCGGCGTAAAAAACCGCCGGGTAATAACAAAAGTTTGAAAACTAAATTTAAACGAAGTATAAAAAAGAAGGAGAACGACATGGCGGGACAAAAGATCCGCATTCGACTCAAGGCCTACGACCATGAGGTGATTGATAGTTCAGCGAAGAAAATCGTTGAAACTGTTGAGCGCACTGGTGCGACGGTCGCGGGTCCAGTGCCGCTACCAACAGAGTTCAACACTTACTGTGTTATTCGCTCTCCTCACAAATATAAGGACAGCCGCGAACATTTCGAGATGCGCACACATAAGCGCCTCATCGACATCATCGACCCAACACCTAAGACTGTTGATTCATTGATGCGTCTTGACTTGCCAGCAGGCGTCGACATCGAGATTAAGCTCTAAGGAAAGGACGACAACAATGACTTTTACAACTCAAGCAGCTGGATCGTCCATCAAGGGCGTCCTCGGTAAGAAGCTTGGTATGACCCAAGTTTTTGATGCTAACAACAAGATGGTTCCAGTAACCGTTGTTGAAGCAGGTCCGTGTGTTGTTACGCAGATTCGTACACCTGAGAAAGATGGTTACTCAGCTGTTCAGATCGCTTTCGGCGCAATTGACCCAAAGAAGATTACAAAGCCACTTGCAGGCCACTTCGCAAAGGCTGGTGTTACACCACGCCGTTCAGTAGCAGAACTTCGCACACTTGATACAACTAGCTACACAGTTGGACAAGAACTTGGTGCAACAGTATTTGCTGCTGGCGAATTAGTTGATGCAACTGGAACAAGCACAGGTAAAGGAACTGCTGGTGTTATGAAGCGCCACGGTTTCGGTGGTCTTGGTTCATCTCACGGTGTTGATCGTAAGCACCGTATGCCAGGTTCAATCGGTGCATGTTCAACACCAGGTCGTGTTTTCAAGGGTATGCGCATGTCAGGTGTTATGGGTGGCGTTCGCGTTACAACTCAAAACCTTGTTGTGCACTCTGTTGATGCAGACCGCAACTTACTTCTCATCAAGGGATCAGTTCCTGGCCCAGACGGACAGCTTGTTTTCATCCGTTCTGCAGCTAAGCACGCGATCTATGAAACAGCAGGAAAGGCTGGCAACTAATCATGGCGCTTACTGTTGAAGTAAAGAACGCAGAAGGTAAGAAGGTTGGATCAGTAGATCTTCCAACTGACATCTTCGATGTTCAAACAAATATTCCTTTAATTCACCAGGTAGTAACTGCTCAACTTGCAGCTGCTCGCCAGGGAACACAAAAGGCAAAGAACCGTGGAGAAACTTCTGGTTCAGGTAAGAAGCCGTTCAAGCAAAAGGGAACAGGTCGTGCCCGTCAGGGTTCTATCCGCGCTCCGTTGCAACGCGGTGGTGGAGCAGCACACGCTGTTCGCCCACGTACATATTTCCAACGCACACCAAAGAAGATGATTGCTGCAGCACTACGCGGAGTTCTTTCAGACCGCCAGCGCAACGATCGTATTCACGTGCTGGATTCAATCACAACGACAGCGTCAACGAAGTCAGCAATTGCGGCAGTTCGCCAGTTCAGTGATCGCAAGAATCTTCTTGTAGTTGTCTCACGTACTGAGGATCTTGCATGGCGTTCACTTCGTAACGCTGATGACATGCACCTTCTTGTTCCAGATCAGTTGAACGCATACGACATCCTCAAGAGCGATGACGTTGTTTTCTCAGAAGCTGCGATCAAGGATTTCCTCAAAGCTCCTTCAAAGGGCAAGAGCACAACTTCAGTTGCACGTGAAAGTGAGGTCAGCGCATGAAAGATTACCGCGACGTTCTAGTTGCACCAGTTGTCTCTGAAAAGAGCTACGGGTTGCTTGATGAGAACAAGTACACATTCATCGTTGCACCAGATGCTAATAAAACAGAGATCAAGATCGCTGTTGAAAAGGTATTCGGCGTGAAGGTAGTAAGCGTTAACACAATGAACCGTCAGGGCAAGAACAAGAAGACTCGTTTGGGTGATGGAAAGCGTAAAGACACCAAGCGTGCGATTGTTCAAGTTGCAGCTGGCGACCGCATCGACATTTTCGGAGGGCCGGTTTCCTAAGCGGAACTGGACCTGGAAAAGAAAAGGATCATCATGGCACTTCGTAAATTAAAGCCAACGACCCCTGGTCAACGCGGCGCAAGCGTTCCCGATTTCGCTGAAATCACTCGCTCGACTCCTGAAAAGTCACTTGTTCGTCCAATTCACTCAAAGGGTGGACGTAACAACCAAGGTCGCATCACTATTCGTCACCAAGGTGGCGGACACAAGCGTGCCTACCGTCTGATCGATTTTGTTCGCAATGACAAAGATGGCATTCCGGCAAAGGTTGCTCACATTGAGTATGACCCAAACCGCACTGCTCGCATTGCTCTTCTGCATTATGCAGATGGAGAAAAGCGTTACATCATTGCACCAGACAAGTTAGTTCAAGGCGCAATGATTGAAAACGGTCCAAAGGCCGATATCAAGCCTGGCAATAACTTGCCACTTCGTAATATTCCAGTGGGAACAACTGTGCACGCAATTGAACTACGTCCAGGTGGAGGAGCAAAGATTGCTCGTTCAGCTGGTGCATCAGTTCAGTTGGTTGCAAAGGATGGTCCTTATGCACAACTACGTATGCCATCTGGTGAAATTCGTAACGTCGATGTTCGTTGCCGCGCAACTGTTGGTGAAGTTGGAAACGCAGAGCAGGGAAATATCAACTACGGAAAAGCTGGTCGTAAGCGTTGGTTAGGTATTCGCCCAACAACACGTGGTGTTGTTATGAACCCAGTAGATCACCCACACGGTGGTGGTGAAGGTAAAACTTCTGGTGGACGTCACCCAGTGACTCCATGGGGTAAGCCTGAAGGCCGTACTCGTAAGAAGAAAGCATCAGATTCAATGATCGTCCGTCGTCGCAAGTCGAATAAGAAGCGGTAGGTAGGAGCCCTAATGCCAAGAAGTCTCAAGAAGGGTCCATTCGTTGATGGACATCTACTCAAGAAGGTAGATGCACAAAACGATGCCAATACAAAGAACGTGATCAAGACCTGGTCACGCCGCTCAATGATCATTCCTTCAATGATCGGACACACCATTGCAGTACACGATGGCCGTAAGCACATTCCGGTTTTCGTAACTGATGCAATGGTTGGACACAAGCTAGGTGAATTCTCCCCAACACGTACCTTCCGTGGTCACGTTAAGGGCGACGATCGAAAGGCAGCTCGTGGCTAACACACAAGAAAACTCATTGATCGCTCGCGCAGTATTGCGCGACATCCGCCACACACCACAAAAGGCTCGACGTATCGTTGACCTTATCCGTGGACAACGTGCAGATGATGCACTCAACATTTTGAAGTTCGCACCACAAGCCGCAGGACAAGATGTGTACACACTTCTTAACTCTGCAGTTGCAAATGCGAAGGCTAAGAACCCAGCAATCCGTGATGCTTCAGAGCTATGGGTTGTTGAAGCACTAGTAGACGAGGGCCGCACAATGAAGCGTTTCCGTCCACGTGCACAGGGTCGCGGTTTCCGTATTTTGAAGCGTTCATCTCACATCTCAGTTGCAGTTAGCGATGTAAAAACCGCTAGCAAGACTATGAATAAGAAGGGAGCGACCAAGTAATGGGTCAAAAAGTAAACCCACACGGCTTCCGTCTAGGAATTACAACTGAATTCAAATCACGTTGGTACGCAGACAAGCTATACAAGGATTACGTCAAAGAAGATGTCGAAATCCGTCGCTTGATGAATAAGGGTATGGAGCGCGCAGGTGTTTCTCGAATTGAAATCGAGCGCACACGTGATCGCGTTCGCATCGATCTATTCACTGCTCGTCCAGGAATTGTTATTGGCCGTCGTGGTCAAGAAGCAGACATCCTTCGTCAGCGTCTAGAGAAGCTAACAGGCAAGCAAGTACAGCTCAACATTCTTGAGGTTAAGAACCCAGAGATTGACGCACAACTTGTTGCACAAGGAATTGCAGAGCAGCTAGCTGCTCGTGTTTCATTCCGTCGCGCAATGAAGAAGTCAATGCAGTCAGCTATGAAGGCAGGAGCGCAGGGCATTCGTGTTCAGTGTGGTGGTCGTCTAGGTGGCGCAGAAATGTCACGTTCTGAGTTCTACCGTGAAGGTCGCGTTCCTCTACACACACTTCGTGCTGATATTGATTACGGTTTCTATGAAGCCGCAACAACATTTGGTCGCTTGGGTGTAAAGGTCTGGATCTACAAGGGCGAAGTTATTGGTTCACGTACAGAGCGTGCTGAAAAGGCACTTGCTGAAGCACGTGCACCAAAGCCAGAACGTCGCGGACCTCGCACACCACGTGCACCACGAGCAGAAGTAACTGTTTCTCAGGGAACACCTACTGCAACTGCGGAAGGAGCATCTAACTAATGTTAATTCCACGTCGTGTTAAGCACCGCAAGCAACACCACCCATCCCGTAAGGGCGCAACAAAGGGTGGATCACAAGTTGCATTTGGTGACTTCGGTATTCAAGCTCTTGCACCTGCTTATGTAACGAACCGTCAGATTGAAGCAGCACGTATTGCTATGACTCGTTCGATCAAGCGTGGTGGAAAGGTATGGATCAATATTTATCCAGATCGTCCAATCACAAAGAAGCCTGCTGAAACTCGTATGGGTTCCGGTAAGGGTTCACCTGAATGGTGGATTGCAAACGTTAAGCCAGGTCGCGTTATGTTCGAGATTTCTGGCGTAACAGAGGAAGTTGCAGTTGAAGCTATGCGTCTTGCGATGCACAAGCTTCCAATGAAGTGTCGTGTCGTGAAGCGTGAGGAGGCATAAGTGGCTACTACAACTAATGAAGAGCTACGCCAATTGTCAGCAGAAGATTTGACTAGCAAGGTGCGCGAGTTGAAGGAAGAACTCTTCAACCTACGTTTCCAGGCAGCAACTGGACAGTTGGAAAGTCACGGTCGTCTTAGCGCAGTGCGCAAAGAGATCGCACGCGTTTACACAATCGTTCGCGAACGCGAACTAGGAATCGGAGGAGCTGCGTAATGACTACAGAAACTGCAGGTCGCAGCGACCGCAAGGTCCGTGAAGGAATTGTTATAAGCGACAAGATGGATAAGACCATCACTGTTGAGGTTTCAAATCGTGTAAAGCACGGTATGTACTCAAAGGTTATGTCTCGCTCAAGCAAGTTAAAAGCACATGACGAGCAGAACACTGCCGGCATGGGCGATCGTGTACTCATCATGGAAACTCGTCCATTGTCAGCAACAAAGCGCTGGCGTTTGGTCGAGATTCTCGAGAAGGCAAAGTAAGGGTCTGGTGGATAACTCATGATTCAACAAGAATCTCGCGTACGCGTTGCAGATAACACAGGAGCTAAAGAGCTTCTTTGTATTCGCGTGCTCGGTGGATCCAAGCGCCGCTATGCCGGTATCGGAGACATCATCGTTTGTTCTGTTAAGGATGCAATCCCTGGCGGACAGGTTAAGAAGGGTGAGGTCGTTAAGGCCGTCATCGTTCGTACAGTTAAGGAACGTCGTCGTCCAGACGGTTCCTACATTAAGTTTGATGAAAATGCCGCAGTGATCTTGAAGGCTGATGGCGAGCCACGTGGAACCCGTATCTTCGGACCAGTTGCACGTGAACTTCGCGATAAGAAGTTTATGAAGATCATCTCGCTAGCTCCGGAGGTGCTCTAATAATGGCAAAGATTAAGAAGGATGACACTGTTCTTGTTATCGCGGGTAAAGATCGCGGAACAACAGGAAAGGTACTGTCAGTTGATAACAACCGTATTACTGTGGAAGGCGTTAATCGCCAGAAGCGTCATACAAAGGAGTCAACTGGTGAGCGCGGCGTAAAGGTCGGCGGCATCATCACTGTTGAAGCATCACTACACATTTCAAATGTCATGGTCGTTGATAGCGATGGCAAGGCTTCACGCCTTGGTGTTCGTAAAAACGAAGAAGGCAAGAATGTTCGCATCTCACGTCGCACCGGAAAGGACATCTAATGTCAACAAAGGTAGATGTACGTCTAAAAGCTAAGTACAAGAGCGATATTGCTCCTGCACTCAAGAGCGAATTTGGATTCAAGAACCCAATGATGGTTCCAACACTTGTAAAGGTGATTGTGAACATGGGTGTTGGCGATGCAGCTCGTGATTCAAAGTTGATCGAAGGCGCAATCCGCGATCTAACAACAATCACAGGCCAGAAGCCTCAGGTAACTAAGGCTCGCAAGTCAATTGCGCAGTTCAAGCTTCGTGAAGGTCAGCCAATTGGTGCGCACGTAACATTGCGTGGAGATCGTATGTGGGAGTTTGCAGATCGTTTGCTGTCAATCTCACTACCTCGTATCCGCGACTTCCGTGGTTTGTCACCAAAGCAGTTTGATGGACGCGGTAATTACACATTCGGTTTAACCGAGCAGGTTGTTTTCCCAGAAATCGAACAAGACAAGGTTGATCGTCCGCGCGGTATGGATATCACCTTTGTTACTACAGCAAAAAATGATGTTGAAGGTCGCGCTCTTCTTAAGGCGCTCGGCTTTCCATTCAAGGAGGCATAAGCAATGGCAAAAACATCGCTCAAGGTAAAAGCAGCTCGCAAGCCTAAGTTCAAGGTTCGCGGCTACACACGTTGCCAACGGTGCGGTCGTCCACACTCTGTCTATCAGAAGTTTGGTCTATGCCGTGTTTGCTTCCGCGAAATGGCTCACCGTGGTGAGCTACCTGGTATCACCAAGGCATCTTGGTAATCGTTCTATCCAAC
The DNA here is from genome assembly GCF_040402275.1 of Candidatus Planktophila sp. GTDB lineage: Bacteria > Actinomycetota > Actinomycetes > Nanopelagicales > Nanopelagicaceae > Planktophila. The sequence goes on from NZ_JBBAMW010000006.1 coordinate 29,196, forward strand.
TAACTACAACGAACAAGGTCAATACAAAGAAACCAGTTCGAGAAAGGCCACGAGGCCACGTATGACAATGACAGATCCGATCGCAGACATGTTGACTCGTCTGCGCAACGCGAACTCTGCTTACCATGATTCGGTTTCAATGCCGTCATCATCGGTTAAAGCACGTATCGCAGTGATCCTTCAGCAAGAAGGTTACATCGCTGGATATCGCGTTGAAGATGCAGACAATGGAGTAGGCAAGAACCTTGTTCTTGACCTTAAGTTTGGTGCAAACCGTGAGCGTTCAATCGCTGGTTTGCGTCGCGTGAGCAAGCCAGGACTTCGCGTTTACGCAAAGTCAACAGCTCTTCCAAAAGTACTTGGTGGACTAGGCGTTGCGATTATTTCAACTTCATCTGGTTTGCTTACTGATAAGCAAGCCAACAAGCAAGGGGTAGGCGGAGAAGTTCTCGCCTACGTATGGTGATCAAATAATGTCACGTATTGGTCGCATGCCTATCGCCGTTCCAAGCGGCGTTGAAATCACAATCGCTGGACAGAATGTTGCTGTTAAGGGTCCTAAGGGAACTCTTTCACTTAACGTTGCTGAGCCAATTCAAGTTTCACAAGAGGCCGGTGTTATCACCGTTGCTCGTCCCAATGAAGAGCGTGTAACACGTTCACTTCATGGTCTATCTCGCACACTAGTTGCGAACATGGTTGAAGGCGTAACCAAGGGTTACACATTAACTATTGAAATCGTCGGTGTTGGTTACCGTGTAGCTGAAAAGGGCAAGGACCTAGAGTTCCAGCTTGGATACAGCCACAACATCCAATTCCCAGCACCTGAAGGAATTACCTTCAAGGTTGAGTCACCAACAAAGTTCCATATCACTGGAATTGATAAGCAGTTGGTTGGCGAAGTTGCTGCAAAGGTAAAGAAGCTTCGCAAGGCCGATCCATACAAGGGCAAGGGCTTGCGTCTCTCAGGTGAAGTAGTTCGCCGTAAGCAAGGAAAGACAGGTAAGAAGTAATGGCTATTGGTGTAAAGGTCCGCAAAGGTTCGGCAACAAACGCCCGTGCCCGTCGTGCATTCCGCGTCCGCAAGAAGGTCGCTGGAACAGCATCACGTCCACGTTTAGTCGTTTCTCGCTCATCTCGTCACTTGTTCGTACAAGTTATTGATGACTCACAAGGCAAGACTCTTGCCTTCGCATCCACAATGGAAACTGATCTTCGTGCTGATAAAGGCGACAAGACTGCAAAGTCAAAGGCTGTTGGTGCATTAATTGCATCACGCGCCAAGGCTCTTGGAGTTACAACTGTTGTCTTTGACCGCGCAGGTAATAAGTACCACGGTCGTATTGCAGCTGTTGCTGACAGTGCACGAGAGAATGGATTGGAGTTCTAATGTCTGCTAATCCAACTGCAGCACCAACAACTGCTAGCAATGATCGCGGCAAGGGACGCCCAGAGCGTCGCGAACGTCGTGATGATCGCGAAAAAGAAAAGAACCCATTCATGGAGCGCGTTGTGTTTATCAACCGCGTATCCAAAGTTGTAAAGGGTGGACGTCGTTTCTCATTCACTGCTCTCGTTGTTGTCGGAGACGGTAACGGTCAGGTCGGTATTGGTTACGGAAAGTCTAAGGAAGTTCCAGCAGCGATTGCTAAGGCAGTGGAAGAAGCGAAGAAGTCATTCTTCACAGTTCCACGTGTTCAAGGAACAGTCCCTCACCCAGTACAAGGTGAAACTGCAGCAGGCGTAGTTCTACTACGTCCAGCAAGCCCAGGTACCGGAGTTATTGCCGGTGGTCCAGTACGTGCAGTACTCGAGTGTGCAGGTATCACAGATGTTTTGACTAAGTCACTTGGATCTAACAATGCAATCAACATGGTTCACGCAACCGTTGCTGCATTGAAGATGCTTGAAAGCCCAGCACAAATTGCTGCGCGACGTGGTCGTCCATTAGAAGATGTTGCACCTGCAGCAATTATCCGCGCTTCACAGATCACGGTAGGTGCCTAATGCCACGTTTAAAAGTAACTCAGATTCGCTCGAAGGTTGGAAACAAGCCAGAGCAGCGCGACACACTTCGTTCATTGGGCTTAAAGCGTATTAACGATGTTGTTGTTAAAGAAGATCGTCCAGAAATTCGTGGCATGGTGTACGCCGTTCGCCACCTAATCAAGGTTGAGGAGGTCGAATAAAGATGACTTTAAAACTTCATCATCTTCGTCCAGCTCCAGGTGCTAAGAAAGCTAAAACTCGTAAGGGTCGCGGTGAAGCATCAAAGGGTAAGACCGCAGGTCGCGGTGGTAAGGGAACACGCGCTCGTAACACAGTTCGTGCAGGTTTCGAAGGTGGTCAGCTACCTCTCGTAATGCGCTTGCCTAAGCTACGCGGTTTTAAGAATCCAGCTCGCATTGAGTACCAGGCAGTCAATGTTTCAACAATTAACGCGCTATTTCCTAAGGGTGGCGATGTAACTGTTGCAGATTTGATCGCAAAGGGTGCTGTTCGCGACAGTTTGCCTGTAAAGGTGCTTGGAAATGGCGATATTGATGTGAAGGTGAGTGTTACTGCACACGCATTCTCATCATCTGCTGTAGACAAGATCACTGCAGCAGGCGGCACAACCAACGTTCTTTAATATTTAGTACTCGATAGGGAAAGAGGAGAAGATCAATGCTTTCAGCATTTGGTATGGCCTTTAAGACACCGGAGCTTCGCAAGAAGATCTTCTTCACTCTCTCAATCATGGCCTTGTTCCGTTTTGGTTCAGTTGTTCCAACACCAGGTGTTTCTTATGCAAATGTAAAAGAGTGTTTGGCAACTGCACAAACTGGTGGATTGTTTGGCTTGATTAACTTGTTTAGCGGTGGAGCATTAATTCAGCTCTCTGTCTTTGCTTTGGGAATCATGCCTTACATCACCGCATCAATTATTGTGCAGCTTTTGACCGTTGTTATTCCTCGCTTTGAAGCCTTGAAAAAAGAGGGTCAATCTGGAACAGCTAAGTTAACTCAGTACACACGTTACTTAACAATTGGTTTAGCAATCTTGCAGTCAACAGGCTTGATCGCAGTTGCTCGCACACCAGGACGTTTGATTTCAGGATGTTCTCTAGCAATCATCCCCGACACATCATGGCAGCGCATCATCACAATGATCGTTGTAATGACTGCTGGAACATCAGTAGTTATGTGGCTCGGTGAATTGATCACTGATCGCGGTGTCGGTAACGGTATGTCAATCTTGATCTTCACATCTATTGCAGCAGGATTCCCAGCCCAACTATGGTCAATCAAGCTACAAAAGGGATTGTTCGCATTCCTCTTTGTTATGGCCGTTGGTGTCTTAGTAGTTGCAGCGGTGGTCTTTGTTGAGCAAGCCCAACGACGTATTCCCGTGCAGTATGCAAAGCGCATGGTGGGACGTCAGGCATATGGTGGAACAAGTACTTATATTCCAATTAAGGTAAACCAGGCTGGTGTTATCCCAGTAATTTTCGCATCATCATTGCTTTATATTCCTTCGCTGATTGTGAACTTCACAAATAGCCAAGCAGGATGGGCTGTATGGATTAGCCGTAACTTTGTTAAGGGCGATCACCCAATTTACATCGCAACGTATGCGCTACTTATTATTTTCTTTACCTACTTCTATGTTGCAATTACCTTCAACCCAGATGAGGTTGCAGATAACATGAAGAAGTACGGTGGATTCGTACCTGGTATTCGTGCCGGAAAGCCAACAGCTGAATACCTTCAGTATGTGCTCTCACGCATTACAGCCCCAGGATCTATGTATTTAGCACTCGTTGCTGTTATTCCAATCGGTGCACTTGTTCTCTTTGGTGCAACACAGAACTTCCCATTTGGCGGAACAGCAATTTTGATCGTTGTTGGTGTTGGTCTTGATACTGCAAAGCAGATCGAGTCACAGCTACAGCAGCGTTCATACGAGGGATTCCTTAAGTAAATGCGTCTCGTCCTGGTAGGTCCACCAGGTGCCGGTAAGGGAACACAAGCTCAATTCCTTGCAGCGCACTACTCAATTCCACACATTTCTACGGGAGATATTTTCCGTGCAAATTTGAAGGCGGGAACTGAATTAGGAATCCAAGCAAAAGGTTTTATTGATCGCGGAGAACTTGTTCCAGATTCTGTAACAAATGACATGGTCAAAGATCGCCTAACCCATGATGATGCAGCAAATGGTTTTCTGCTCGATGGATTCCCACGAAATGTTGCACAAGCCGAAGTTCTCCGTGCGATTTTGGCTGATAAAAAGACACCCCTGCATGCAGTTTTAGAGTTTTCCCTTGCTGATGAACAAATCATTGCACGCTTGCTTCATCGCGCTGAGATTGAAAAGCGCGAAGATGACAAAGAAGATGTGATTAAGCGTCGCCTTGAAGTCTATGCAGAGCAAACAGCTCCCATCATCTCTTTCTATCGCAATGAAGGCCTTCTGATCTCAATTAGCGCTGTCGGAAACATTGAAGAGATCACAGCCAATGCAATATCGGCGCTAAGTCGCCTCGCACAGTAAGTTTGTAATCATGGCAATTCAAATCAAAACCGAAGAACAGATCAAGACCATGCGCAAAGCTGGTCTTGTAGTTGCTGAAATTCACACAGCAATTCGCGACGTTGTTAAGCCAGGCATGATGACTAGCGCCTTAGATGTGGTTGCAGAGGCAGTGCTTAAGCGACATGGTGCAACATCTAACTTCAAGGGGTATCACGGCTTCCCAGCAACGATCTGTGTTTCAATCAATGATGAAATCGTTCACGGAATTCCTGGTGACCGTGTGATTAATGATGGAGATGTTGTATCTGTTGACTGTGGAGCCATTATTGAAGGCTGGCATGGAGATGCAGCATTTTCAGTAGGCGTTGGAAAGATCGATCCTGAAGATCAAAAGATGATGGATGTGTGCGAAGAATCCATGTGGCGGGGGATTGCTGCAGGCAAGAATGGTACAAAGCTTTCTGATATTGGCCACGCCATCGAGGAGTACACCAAGTCTCAAGGCGCATATGGAATCTTGCAAGAATACGGTGGACATGGAATTGGCACAGAGATGCATCAAGAGCCACATGTTCTAAATTTTGGAAAGCCTGGAAATGGCCCAGTGATTGTTCCTGGATTTGTTTTAGCAATTGAACCCATGATTACTCGTGGATCTGCTCGCACCAAGGTTTTGGCAGATGATTGGACAGTAGTTTCTGCCGATTCATCAAGGGGTTCACATTTTGAGCACACCTATGCAGTGATGCCAGATGGAAAACCCTTTGTTTTAACAGCATTTGATGGCGGCAAATCAGAGCTATTTAGGCTTGGGGTTGAGGTCTCTGATCTGCTGAAATGAGGCGTATTTTGTTACCGTTTTGAGACCCCGAAATGCTTACTTATTGCTGAAAAATCTATTACTTTCTCCCTATCCCTCACCCTCGAGGGCAAGAAAATATGGAGAACTCATCGATGAGAAAAACTTCTTTAATTCGCTTAGCTGTTGCGGCAACTGCAGTTGCTGTATTGGCAAGCACAACACTTCCAGCAAACGCTGCGATTAAGCCAGCTGATAAGGCCTCAATCGGAGATGATTGCACAGCAGCTTCAGCCGCAACTAATAAAGTTGCCAAGGGCCGCGGTGTTGATGGTTCAGATTTAACATGTCTTGTAGTTACCACTGGTTCATATAAGGGCCAAACAAAGTGGTGGTACAAAGATGTTAAGCCACTGAAGAATATTGATTGGACAATCCCAGCAAACCCAGGTGGATACTCACTGACCGCTGATGCAATTACAGATTCACTAAAGGCTGAAGGCCTACTAACTGCAACAACATCTGTTTTCAAGCCAGGTGCTGGTGGAGCTGTTGGACTTGGAGCTTTCCAAGAAATTAAGGGCAAGCCAGAAGCTGCGATGGTTACTGGTATTGCAATGACTGGTGGACTTTATTCCAACAAATCAAAGCTAAATCTTTTGGATTCAACTCCAATCGCAAAGATTCTTCGCGAATATGATGGAGTTGTTGTTCCAGCATCATCTAAGTACCGCACGTTGAAGCAACTGCTAGATGATCTAGTTGCAAAGCCAAACTCAGTGGCAATTGCTGGCGGTAGCAAGGGTGGAATCGATCACCAGGTAATTGGATTACTTGCACAGAAGGCATCAATTGACCCAACTAAGTTGAACTATGTTGTGTTCTCGGGTGGACCAGAAGTTATTACTTCACTCCTCAGCAACTCAACTCAGGTTGGTGTCTCAGGGGCACTTGACTTTGCACCATATGTTGCATCAGGAAAGCTTCGCTACCTAGGTGTTTCATCTGCAAAGCCATTAGCTGGTATTAAGGCTAAGACATTCGTTTCACAAGGTTATGACCTTGTGTACGGAAACTGGCGTGGAATCATGGCCCCAGCAGATCTTTCAGCTGCTGATCGCCTCAACTTCGTGAAGGTAATTGACATCATGCACGCTTCACCAGCATGGGCAGCGCAATTACAGAAGAACAAGTGGGATAACGAGTTCGTTGCAGGAAATGCATTCAAGACATTCCTTGAGAAGCACATTCCTGAAATCAACACAGTTATGAAGGGTCTTGGAATCTAGTTGATTCTGGACAAAGTTACTAAGCACGGAAAGAGTGAGCTGGCATTTGCCGGCTCACTCTTCTTGCTTGGCATTTTCGTGGCATGGGATACCTCGAAAATGGATATACCCCAAGGATCTTCAATTGTTAGCCCGCAAACTTTTCCCTACATGGTTGCAGCTTTTACTTCATTAGTTGGGCTTGTCTTAATTCTCGAGGTACTTCGTGGAAATCATGGAACACCCGATGGCGATGAACCGGGTGACCCACTTATTCCAGTTAACTATAAAACCTTACTAATTGTCGCAGCAGCCATAGGGCTGCACGTAATTTTGCTCGAGACCGCCGGCTACATAATTGCCGCAACTACCTGTTTTCTTGGTGTCGCATACGGCTTCGGATCTCGCAAAATTTTAAAGGATTTTCTCGTCAGTTTAGCTTTTGCAATAATTGTGTATTTCTCATTTACAAAAGGTTTAAATATTAACTTGCCTTCAGGCGTCTTTGAGGGGATGTTTGGAAATGGGTAATAGCTTTGCAATGCTGATGGATGGTTTCCAAACCGCTTTCACCCCAACAAACTTGATGTTTGGATTGCTCGGTACATTTCTTGGAACTCTTGTTGGTGTTTTGCCAGGAATTGGACCAGCGTTAGCAATTGGTCTATTACTTCCAATCTGTTTAACAGTTAATCCAACATCTGCGTTGATTATGTTTGCCGCGATTTATTACGGTGCGATGTATGGCGGCTCAACAACCTCAATTTTGCTTAATACACCGGGTGAAAGTGGATCGGTTATTACAGCGCTAGAAGGCAACAAAATGGCAAAGGCCGGCCGTGCCGGTGCCGCCCTTGCCACAGCTGCAATTGGATCATTCGTTGCAGGCACCATTGCCACACTTCTTTTAGCTTTTGGCGCTCCAGCTATGGCAGATATTGCGCTCACAATTCAACCAGCGGGCTACCTGGCATTAATTATCTTGGCATTTACAACAGTTGGAACGTTACTTGGCGCTTCTAGAGTTCGTGGCTTAGTGGCGTTGTCGGTGGGACTTGTAATTGGTCTTGTTGGCGCGGATCTTCAGTCAGGCGCACTGCGTTTAACTTTTGGCAACATGGCTGCAATTGATGGAATCGAAACTGTCACGGTAATTGTTGCAATTTTTGCTTTAGGTGAAGCACTTTACTTAGCAAGCCGACATCAATTCTTTAATACTGAAGTCATCAAGATGGATGGCAAAGCATGGATGACAAAAGAGGATTTTAAGCGATCTTGGAAACCGTGGCTTAGAGGCACAGCCATTGGATTTCCACTAGGAGTTATCCCAGCTGGTGGATCAGAGGTTCCAACTTTCTTGTCTTACGGTGTTGAAAAAGCATTGTCGAAGAATAAAGATGAGTTTGGCAAAGGTGCAATCGAAGGTGTCGCTGGACCAGAAGCTGCCAATAATGCAAATGCAGCTGGAGTTTTGGTTCCGATGCTTGCACTGGGATTACCAACATCTGCAACAGCAGCTGTAGTACTGGTTGCTTTCCAATCATTTAATATTCAGCCAGGTCCAATGCTTTTCCAGACTAATCCTGAAATTGTGTGGGGTTTAATCGCCTCATTATTCATCGGAAACACTTTGCTATTGGTGCTTAACCTTCCCCTCATTCGCTTCTGGGTCCTTCTCCTAAAAATTCCGACTCATTATTTATATGCAGGAATTACTACCTTTGCATTACTTGGTGCGTACGCACTCAATAATTCAACTTTTGATTTACAAGTTGCACTGGTTATTGGCGCACTTGGGTTCCTATTCCGACGCTTTGGTGTTCCCATTACTCCATTGATTATTGGCGCAATACTTGGACCACTGGCTGAGCTTCAGTTCAAGAGAGCATTGCAGATCAGCCAAGGGGACTGGCACATTCTTATTGCTGGTGGCTTCCCTAAGTTCATCTATAGCTTGCTAATACTGGTAATTATTGGACCACTTGTTTGGAACTTTAAGAAAAAGTTTGCAAACAAAAAGTAAATGGCTGCCGAAAAGCTTTTGCCGTGGGCTAAGCCACTTCTGCTTTCTTCTACCCTGACCCAAGCAACTATTTACGTTCTGCGCCCGATGATTACATATCGGGCAATTGAATTGGATGCAAACGCGGCGCAAGTTGGTTTGATTGCAGCACTGTATGCATTATTTTCAGTCTTTCTCGCTCTTCAATTTGGTTCTTGGGTTGGAAAGTTGGGTGAAGCAAAGTTTGTAATCCTTGGTACCGCCGCAATGATGGTGACTTCAGCTGGTTTGATTTTTGCTAACTCACTTCTTACCTTAGGGATTGCAACAGCTGCTGCAGGGCTTGCACACTTGGCGTGTATGGTTGGCGGCCAATCTATGGTTGCACTTCGCGCACCTGAGGGTGGTTACGACAGATACTTTGGTTTCTATACCTTTAGTGCATCTGTCGGACACATGATCGGCCCAATCCTTGCGACAATTGTTGCTGGCTCCAATGGAACACTACCTAAGTCAACTTCGAATGCTTTTTTACTTGGAGTAGTTCTAACAATTATCGCTTTGGTCCCTGTAATTAGGTGGCGCAATGAAAAGCCAACCGTGCAGGGAAAAAAAAATTCGGAAGGCACTTTTAAGGCAGCAGTTAATCTTGTTAAACGCCCCGGTATTATGGCGGCAATTTATGTTTCACTCGCAATTTCTTCAGCAGCAGATGTGCTTGTTGTTTTCTTGCCACTCTTTGGAACTGAAAATAATTTTTCACCGTATGCAATTGGTTCAATCCTGGCTATCCGTGCCGGCACAACAATGTTGTCACGGTTCTTCTTAGGACGATTGAGTCAAAGGTTTACTACATTTCAATTGCTTTGGTGGAGCACAATGATTTCAGTAATTTGTTGTGCTGCAATGGCATTTGCCCATACGCCAATCACATTAGGTGCAATCGTTTTTGTTGCAGGATTTTCACTTGGCGTTGGCCAACCCTTAACAATGTCACTTGTTTCTCAAAAGACTGAAAGCTCTGAGCGTGCATTGGCTGTTTCAGCCCGCTTGATGGGCAATCGATTTGGGCAATTCTTAGTGCCCGCAGCTGCTGGCGGCGTTGCTGCAGCATCTGGGGCAGGGGCGGTCTTTATTGGCCTTGCTGTGCTGCTGGCCACTTCGATTTTCAGCGTAAAACGCAACTGATCTGTGGCCTGAATTACAACATTGTAGTTTAAAAGGCCGATTTCCCTTATTTGAGCCTGCCCCCTAAACTACGAGTTCGCTTGTTTCACGCTTAAAACAGAAATGTAGGTACAGCTTGGCTAGTAAAGATGGCGCCATCGAAATGGAAGGCACCGTAGCTGAGGCTTTACCTAACGCAATGTTTCGCGTGGAGCTAACTAACGGACATAAAGTCCTCGCTCACATAAGCGGCAAGATGCGAAAGAACTACATTCGTATTCTTCCTGCCGATCGTGTGATCGTGGAAATGAGTCCGTACGACCTAACAAAGGGTCGAATTATTTATCGTTATAAGTAACAAGGGGAGCAATACACATGAAGGTTAATCCAAGCGTTAAGAAGATTTGCGATAAGTGCAAAGTCATTCGCCGCAAGGGTCGCGTCATGGTCATTTGCGAAAACCTGCGTCACAAGCAACGTCAAGGATAAATAAGCACTAACAAACTCGTAATACGACTTCACGCGAGTGAAGACCTTTGGACTGGTAGGCCAGAGAACAGTATTGCGGAGGACCTCCAGATACAGATAGGTAGATACATGGCACGTCTCGTCGGTGTTGATCTTCCGCGCGAAAAGCGTTTGGAAGTCGCACTCACTTACATTTTTGGAATGGGTCTTACCCGTTCTCAAAAAACATTAGCAGCAACTGGCATTAGTCCAGATATTCGCGTTAAGGACTTGCAAGAATCAGATCTTGCAAAGCTTCGCGAATACATCGAAGCAAACTTCAAAATCGAAGGTGACCTTCGTCGTGAAATTTCTGGCGACATTCGTCGCAAGGTTGAAATCCAGAGCTACCAAGGTATTCGTCACCGCAAGGGACTACCTGTTCGCGGTCAGCGCACACATACAAATGCGCGTACACGTAAGGGACCTCGTAAGGCAATTGCAGGTAAGAAGAAGGTGACTAAGTAATGGCCGCTCCTAAGACTAAGACTGCCGCTCCAGCTAAGGGCAAAGTTAAGATCCGTAAGAAGGAAAAGAAGAATATTGCTGTTGGTAAAGCGTTCATTAAGAGCACTTTCAACAACACAATTATTTCTATTACTGATCCAACCGGCGCTGTAATCTCATGGTCATCATCTGGCCAGGTTGGTTACAAGGGCTCACGTAAGTCAACTCCATTTGCCGCACAGCTTGCAGCAGAAGCAGCAGCTCGTCGCGCACAGGAGCACGGCCTAAAAAAAGTTGATGTATTTGTTAAGGGACCAGGTTCTGGTCGCGAAACTGCAATCCGTTCATTGCAAGCAGCAGGCCTAGAAGTTGGAGCCATCTCTGATGTAACTCCAGCTCCACACAATGGCTGCCGTCCACCGAAACCACGTCGAGTTTAAGGAAGGAAGAGAATAAATGGCTCGTTATACCGGAGCAGACTGCAAGCGTTGCCGTCGCGAAAAAGTAAAGCTCTTCCTTAAGGGCACAAAGTGCGATGGACCAAAGTGTCCTATCGAATCTCGTCCTTATCCACCTGGCCAGCATGGTCGCGGTCGTTCAAAGGAATCTGAATACCTATTGCAGATGCGCGAAAAGCAAAAGTGCGCACGTATTTATGGTGTTCTAGAAAAGCAGTTCCGTGGTTACTACGAAGAGGCTAACCGCAAGCAGGGCAAGACTGGTGAAAACCTTCTTGTTCTTCTTGAGACACGTCTGGACAACGTTGTGTTCCGTGCAGGCTTTGCAAAGAGCCGCGACATGGCACGTCAACTAGTTCGTCACGGACACTTCTTGGTAAATGGTAAGAAGGTAAACATTCCTTCATTCCGTGTGACTCCGATGGACATCATTGATGTTCTTCCAAAGTCATTGGATCTCACACCATTCATCGTTGCTAGCGCAGAGCTTGGCGAGAAGGCAGTACCAGCATGGATGGAGATTGTTGGTTCGCAGATGCGCATCATCATTCACTCAGTTCCTGCTCGTGCAGTCATCGACACACAGGTTCAAGAGCAGCTGATCGTTGAACTGTATTCCAAGTAATTTTTGAAAGTTGGGTGCGCAAGCACGCAACATGCGGGCAGTACTTAGTAAGGCCCCTGATTGAAGGATCAGGGGAAAGAGCGGAAATCAAATAGTGGATTTCCCTTAAATGAAGAGGAGCAGCAGTGCTAATTGCACAACGTCCAACTCTCAGCGAAGAAGTAGTTTCTGAGCACCGTTCACGGTTCATCATTGAACCGCTGGAACCAGGCTTTGGTTACACACTTGGCAACAGCATGCGTCGTACATTGCTTTCATCTATTCCAGGTGCAGCAGTTACAAGCATTCGCGTTGCAGGTGCACTTCACGAGTTCACCACTCTTGAAGGCGTCAAGGAAGATCTCACCGATATCGTTTTGAACATCAAGAACTTGGTGCTTTCATCAGATAACGATGAGCCAGCTGTTGTTTACATCCGCAAGTCAGGTGCCGGTGTTGTTACTGGTGCAGACATTGCAGTTCCAGCAGGCGTAGAGGTTCATAACCCTGAGCTTCACATTGCAACACTTAACGGCAAGGGCAATCTTGAGATTGAACTTACAGTTGAGCGCGGCCGTGGATACGTAACTGCTGTACAAAACAAGCAGGCTGGCGCAGAGATCGGTCGCATTCCTGTTGACTCAATCTATTCACCAGTTTTGAAGGTTACATACAAGGTAGAAGCAACTCGCGTTGAACAGCGCACAGACTTCGATCGCCTTGTTGTAGATGTAGAAACAAAGCCATCAATGAAGCCACGCGATGCAGTTGCATCGGCGGGTCGCACATTAGTTGAGCTATTCGGACTTGCACGCGAACTAAATCTTGATGCTGAGGGTATCGAGATGGGGCCATCTGTTATGGATGCTGCCCTTGCAGCAGATCTTGCTCTTCCAATCGAAGATCTAGATCTAACAGTTCGTTCATACAACTGCTTGAAGCGCGAAGGCATTCACACAGTTGGAGAGCTAGTTAACCGTTCAGAGGCTGACTTGCTAGATATCCGTAACTTTGGTTCAAAATCAATTGATGAGGTCAAGGCAAAGCTTGTCTCAATGGGAATGTCTCTCAAGGACAGCCCAGTTGGTTTCGATCCAACCCAACATCAGAACTACAACGCATCAGTCGACGATGATTTCGTCGATGCAGAGCAGGCTTAGGAGAATCGATAATGCCAACACCAAGTAAAGGTCCTCGTCTGGGTTCAGGCCCATCACATGAACGGTTACTCCTACGCACACTTGCAGAGCAGTTGTTCGAGCACGGCAAGATCACAACAACCGAGGCAAAGGCTAAGCGCCTGCGTCCATTAGCGGAAAAGTTAATTACTTTCGCTAAGAAGGGTGATCTAGCTGCACGTCGTCAGGTCATGGCACAGATTCAGAACAAGGGCGTGGTACACACACTCTTGACTGAAATCGGTCCACGTTTTGCAACACGCGAAGGTGGCTACACACGTATTACTAAGGTCGGTCCTCGCAAGGGTGACAACGCACCTATGGCAGTAATTGAATTAGTAACTGAGAAAGATAACTAAGTCTTTATTTCTTAGAAAATATTCTCATGACGGAACCCACTCTCTACCCTGAGAGTGGGTTTCTTCGTTTGCGGGTTGATTTGGCATATGACGGAACAGGTTTTTCAGGTTGGGCAATTCAGCCCGACGTGCGCACCATTCAGGGTGAGATCGAGAAAGCGTTAACAATAATCACCCAATCAAAGATCGAGACTGTAGTTGCTGGAAGGACCGATGCTGGGGTGCATGCAACCGGGCAAGTAATTCATGTCGATGTACCAGCAGCGACCGAGCTTGATCAACTCAAATTCAGAATGAATCAAATACTCGATACTGATGTGCGAGTTCTGGCTGCAGATGTTGCCCCTGAAGGATTTCATGCGCGATTCTCAGCTATCCGTCGTCACTACAGCTACAAGATCCTGGACAACAATCAAACGATCTCGCCGCTTCATCGATTCGATGTAGCACCGTGGTATCGACACCTTGATTTGGATCGCATGAATCAAGCTAGTGCATTGCTTTTGGGAGAACATGACTTTGTAGCTTTCAGTAAGTTCCGTGAGGGAGCAACAACGGTTCGGGAGCTTCAACGTTTCCAGTGGAGCCGGGGCGCTGATGGTCTGTTAATCGGTGATGTTGTTGCCAATGCCTTTTGCTATTCGATGGTTCGTCATATGGTAGGTGCGGTTGTCTGCGTGGCCGATGGGCGCTTTCCGCTCGAGTGGATTTCACAGACTTTGGAGAACAAGGTTCGGGTATCGGAGGGTCAGGTATTTCCAGCCTGTGGCCTTAACCTTCGCCAGGTGGATTATCCGAGCCTAGCTTAAAGGGCATTTTGACCCCTGAGCCTGACGCGGGTATTCTTTCTCCTCTGTGCTTGAGAAAGCACCGTCCATCAACTAGATCAAAGAAGTTCACTACAAGAAGGTAGGCAAAAGCGTGCGTACATACAGTCCAAAAGCTGGTGATGCGGTCCGTAACTGGCACATCATCGATGCACAAGATGTGGTCTTGGGCCGTCTTGCAACACATGCTGCCGTTCTACTTCGTGGAAAGCACAAGCCAACATTTGCTCCACACATGGACATGGGTGATTTCGTTGTTGTTATCAATGCAGAAAAGATTGCATTGTCAGGTAACAAGGCAACACAGAAGTGGTCTCACCATCACTCAGGTTTCCCAGGCGGTTTAACTTCTACTGTGTACGGCGAGCTTATTGAAAAGCACCCAACACGCGCAGTTGAAAAGGCAATCAAGGGAATGCTTCCAAAGAATTCACTCGGTCGTCAGATCGCGTCAAAGCTAAAGGTGTACGCAGGTCCAGAACACCCACATGCTGCACAAGCACCAACGCCATATGTATTCAATCAAGTTTCACAAATCGTGAAGTAAAGGAACAGTAAATGTCAGAGAACCTAGAATTAATCGACAACGAAGAAGCTCCTACTTCATACTCTTCAGCAACACCAGCAGCAGCAACCAACCGTCCAGCCATCAAGGCACCAGGTGGTGGCACCGGTCGTCGTAAGGAAGCTGTTGCACGTGTTCGCCTTGTTCCAGGAACAGGTCGCTGGGTTGTCAACGGTAAGACACTAGAAAATTACTTCCCAAACAAGGTTCACCAGCAGTTAGTTTCTGAGCCATTCCGCACAGTTGGTGCTGAAAACCAGTACGACGTTTTCGCACGTATCAACGGTGGTGGAGTTTCAGGTCAAGCTGGCGCACTTCGTTTAGGTGTTGCACGTTCACTCAATCAAATTGATGAAGAAGCAAACCGTCCAGCACTTAAGAAGGCTGGATTCTTGAAGCGTGATGCACGTGTTATTGAGCGCAAGAAGTACGGCCTTAAGAAGGCACGTAAGCGTTCTCAATACTCAAAGCGTTAATTCACTTTTACCAAAGGAGTTCAATTGGCGCTTTTTGGCACCGATGGAATCCGTGGTGTAGCCAATCGTGATCTCACCGCAGAACTTGCACTCGATGTTTCTGTTGCCGCTGCGCATATATTGGTAGAAAGCTCGTCAAATAAAGACCATCAACCAACTGCAATTGTTGGGCAAGATTCACGTGCCTCAGGTGAGTTCCTAGAAGCAGCAGTTGTTGCTGGTTTAACAAGTGCTGGAATCAATGTGTATCGGGTTGGCGTATTGCCAACACCAGCAATTGCCCATCTTGTTGCTGAGTCAAAAGCAGACTTAGGCGTCATGATCTCTGCATCCCACAATCCAATGCCAGATAACGGAATCAAGTTATTTGCTCGTGGCGGCGGCAAGTTAGATGATGCAATCGAAGCTCGGATCGAAGCCCGCATGGGTGAGGATTGGGAGCGCCCCACTGGTCGAAATGTTGGTCGTGCAATCAATGATGACACCGCCACAGAGCGCTACTTGAAGCATTTACTGGCATCAGTTCAAACTCCTTTAAAGGGATTAAAGATTGTTGTTGATTGTGCAAATGGAGCATCATCTTTTGTGGCACCTGAGGCATATCGCCGTGCGGGTGCTGAAGTAGTTGCAATCTTTAACAAGCCAGATGGTTGGAATATTAATGATGATTGCGGTTCAACACACCTGCATCATTTGCGTGTGGCAGTTCTCAAAGAAGGTGCTGATGTTGGCATCGCACATGATGGGGACGCAGATCGTTGCTTAGCAATTGATGCAGCTGGTAATGAAATTGATGGCGACCATATTCTTACAATTTTAGCTCGTGGTTTTAAAGCACGTGGTGTTCTAAAGGGTGACACAGTTGTTGGCACAGTAATGAGCAATCTTGGCTTTATGCATGCGATGAAAGATGCAGGAATCACCGTAGTTACAACCCCAGTTGGAGATCGTTATGTTTTAGAAAACATGATTGCAAATGATTACACCTTAGGTGGCGAGCAATCAGGCCATGTGATCATGCGAGATCTTGCTAATACAGGTGATGGAATTCTTACGGCGCTACAGTTGTTACAAGAAGTTGTTCGCACCGGCAAAACTTTGCAAGAGTTAGCCGCAACTATGGTGAGATTTCCTCAAGTTTTAATCAATGTTAAAGATGTTGCAAAAGATAAGTTGCCACAGTCTGTCGTTATCGCTGCAGCGGTTAAGGCAGCTGAAGAGCGCTTAGGCGATTCTGGCCGAGTTTTATTGCGAGCATCTGGCACGGAGGCCCTCGTAAGAGTCATGGTTGAAGCCGCCAGTGATAGCCTTGCGCAAGAAGTTGCACAGCAGCTTGTAGATGTAGTTAAAAAAGAACTGAGGTAAAAAGATATGTGCGGAATTGTGGGTTACACAGGACCACAATCTGCTTCAATTCCGCTCATTGAAGGTCTGCGTCGTCTTGAATACCGCGGATATGACTCAGCCGGCATTGCACTTGGCACACCCGGCAAACTCTTTATTGAAAAGAAGGCCGGCAAGCTTTCAAATCTAGAAAACGCATTAGATGCATCCTTGCCAAATGTTCATTCAGGAATTGGCCACACCCGCTGGGCAACACATGGTGGACCAACAGATACCAATGCACATCCACACGTTGATAACGATGAAAAACTTGCCGTTATCCATAATGGAATTATTGAAAACTACACCGAACTTCGAGCCCAGCTTGAAGCAAAGGGTCACAAGTTTTCCTCTGAAACAGATACAGAATCTGTTGCCCACCTGCTGAGTGATCTTCGCAAGGAACACAAGGGTGATTTAACCGCAGCGATGCGAGATGCTGTCAAAGCACTTCGTGGTTCTTTTACATTGCTGGCGATCCATGCAGATCAGCCAGATGTGGTTGTGGGAGTTCGCCGTAACTCTCCTTTGGTGGTTGGAGTCGGCAAGGGCGAAAACTTCATGGCATCTGATGTTGCCGCCTTTATCGAATACACCAAGCACGCAATTGAATTAGGTCAAGATGAGATTGTCACAATGACACCAACATCAATTGAAATAACTGATCTTGATGGCAAGGCTGTTAAAGCTAAAGAGTATGAGATTTCATGGGATGCAAGTGCTGCACAAAAGGGCGGCTTTGCGCACTTCATGCTGAAAGAGATCTTCGAACAACCTAAGGCTGTTGCAGATACTTTGATTGGTCGCTTAAGTGATAACAATCAGATTCTGCTAGATGAACTACATATGAGCTCAGATGAGATCAAAGCATTAAAGAAGATCACTGTTATTGCGTGTGGCACTGCTTACCACGCAGGAATGGTTGCAAAATATGCAATTGAAAAGTGGGCAAAGATTCCAGTTGAAGTAGAGATTGCAAGTGAGTTTAGATATCGCGATCCAATTATTGATCCCAGCACTTTAGTTATTGCGATCTCACAATCTGGTGAAACGATGGATACTTTGATGGCAGTTCGCCATGCAAAGACTGCAGGTGGTCGAGTTTTGGCGATCTGTAATACCAATAGCTCAACGATTCCTCGTGAGTCAGATGCTGTGTTGTATACGCATGCTGGACCTGAAATTGCTGTTGCTTCTACTAAAGCATTGCTGACTCAGATGATTGCGGTGTACTTAATTGGACTACACCTTGGACAGGTCAATGGTTCTCTTAAGGACGCTGAAGTTCGAGATCTATATAAGGAACTACTTGAACTACCAGGAAAGATTGAACAAATTCTTGAAACTGTGGAGCCACTTCGTGCGCTGACAAGAACATTTGCAGAGAACAACACTGTTTTGTTCTTAGGTAGAAACATTGGCTATCCAGTTGCGCTTGAAGGTGCATTGAAACTTAAAGAGCTTGCATACATTCATGCCGAAGGTTTTGCTGGGGGAGAGCTCAAGCACGGACCTATTGCGTTAATTGATAAAGGAACTCCTGTAATTGCAATATTGCCGGCCGGACATGAACATGCTTTGGATGAAAAAATGCTCAGCAATATTCAAGAGGTTAAGGCCCGCGGAGCACGCGTCATTGTCATTGCTGAAGAAGGTGCACATGTTGAGGGAGCAGAACATGTCATTCGCATTCCGGTAGTACCTGCACTTTTCCAGCCAGTTTTGGCAACTGTTCCCTTGCAGGTGTTTGCTTATGAAATGGCTGTTGTTCGTGGCAATGATGTTGATCAACCTCGAAATCTGGCTAAATCTGTAACGGTTGAATAATGATTGAATTGGCACAAAGTCGTCGTAGACAGATGGATCGTGCACTACGTTGGTCATTCTTATTATTTGCTGGTTTCGTAGTTGTTACTCAACAAGTTTATAGTTATGGACCACTTATTAGTTACGACAAAGAAATAAATAGTCAGCCAAAGCCACAGTTTGAAGGTTTAGCTGGTTTTATTCTGCGTCGCCTAGATGATCTGGGATTGCGTTGGCTGACTGCAACTGTTTTGCTACTTGCAGCTGCCTTTATCGCTTATAAATTTAAAACATGGCGCCCACTTAATTTAGCTTTTCTTTCATTGTTATCCCTTAACTTGGTTGTTGGATCGGTCAAGCTCTTGTTGGGTCGCACCAAGCCTCGGGATGGATTTGATTTGTTGCATGCAGGAGGGATGTCCTATCCAAGCGGGCATGCATCTAATGCAGTTTTATCGTGGGGAATTTTGGCTTATTTAATCTATAGATATGCAAAGGTCGATAGGTATCAAGGCCGGCTAGCAAGTGCAGGTGTTGTACTAATCAGTCTTACGGTGTGCGTTGTTTCCTTGATCCGCCACACACATTGGTTTAGTGATTTATTGGGCGGGCTATTTATTGGTAGCGCTTTGTTAGTGACCATCATTGCGATAGATAGGTATGTTCCCTCAAAAAGCCAGTTGCACTAGACTTCTGCAATGATTGATGGGATTGGAATTGATGTCGTAGACATCGATCGTTTTAAGGCATCTCTTGAGCGCACGCCGGGACTTAAAGAAAAACTCTTTACAGAAGCTGAAAGAAGCAAGCCAATCGCATCACTTGCTGCGCGATTTGCGGCAAAAGAGGCCCTTGCAAAAGCACTCAATGCTGGCAAAGGATTGTCATGGCATGAAGCAGAGGTAATTAATTTAGAAAGCGGTAAGCCTGCCTTTTTATTTAGAGGCGAGATTGCAGATCTTATTGATGGCGCTGATGTACATCTTTCTCTTTCACATGATGCCGGGATCGCATCTGCCATGGTGATTGTGGAGCGCACATGAACCGCGCTGAAGCACGCATTGATACAGGACATCTTGCATCCAACATCGCTCTTTTAAAGTCCACCAGTAAGACCGCATTAATGGCTGTAGTTAAAGCAGATGCATATGGGCATGGATTACTAGGTGTTGGACTATCTGCCGAGAAGGCAGGTGCTAATTGGCTAGGCGTTGCACTCTTGGAAGAGGCAATAACACTTAGAACTCATGGTGTTCGGATTCCCATTTTGGCGTGGTTGGTTTCACCGGGCTCTGACTTTAAGTCCGCTGTTGATCACGACATTGATGTTGCAGTTTCATCTATTGCCGCATTTAAAGAAATTTCTGCACTTCCAGGAATGCCACGCATTCATATTGAATTGGATACAGGTATGACTCGTGGTGGCTTCTTAGATGAATGGCAAGAGTTTTTATTGCAGGATTTTTCAACTGTCAATGTTGTCGGAGTCTTTTCACACTTTGCCAGAGCCGACGAACCAGGTGAGAAGCAAAATGATGAACAGTTGAAGCGATTTAATGCAATGGTTGACGATCTTTCTAAGATCGGCATAAACCCTGCGATTAAACATCTATCAAATTCAGCGGCCACACTCAAGAATCCATCTGCGCACTTTGATTTGGTGCGGGCAGGCATTTCTCTGTATGGGTTAACTCCTGATATTTCAACACTTGGCAGCAGCAATAATCTTTTACTAAAGCCAGTAATGCAGCTGCGAGCTAAGTTGCACTTAGTGAAGACAGTTCCTGCTGGTTCACCAGTTGGTTATGGAGCTAGCGCTCATACAACAGCACAAACGAAATTAGGTGTGGTTGCAATAGGTTATGCCGATGGAATCCCGCGCATTGCAAGGGATGCAGGAGTATTTATAAACGGTAAGAAAGCACCGATTATTGGTCGGGTTTCTATGGATCAATTCGTCGTTGATTTAGGAGCGGATTCAATAGCAGTTTCTGGGGATTGGGTGATTGTTTTCGGTGATGGCTCGCATGGTGAATACACCGCTGATGATTGGGGTAACGCATCGTTATCAATTAATTATGAAATAGTTACACGAATTGGGCCTAGAGTCCCTAGAATCTACGCACCTCATGTCTACTAATAATGCAGCGCTGCACGTCGAGAGAGTCAATGTCTCTTTTGGCGGTCTTCGGGCTCTCAATGATGTCTATTTAGAGATTGCAA
>NZ_JBBAMW010000006.1:49882-53339 GCF_040402275.1 Candidatus Planktophila sp.
AATGTCTCTTTTGGCGGTCTTCGGGCTCTCAATGATGTCTATTTAGAGATTGCAAAGAATGAGGTTGTTGGATTAATAGGCCCTAACGGTGCCGGCAAGACAACTCTGTTTAATGCGCT
This sequence comes from Candidatus Planktophila sp., assembly GCF_040402275.1. Classification (GTDB taxonomy): domain Bacteria; phylum Actinomycetota; class Actinomycetes; order Nanopelagicales; family Nanopelagicaceae; genus Planktophila. The sequence continues at coordinate 50,002 of NZ_JBBAMW010000006.1, forward strand.
GTGTGGATTAGTCACACCAGATTCAGGTGAGTTTCACTTAAATGGAAAGAAGAGTGACTTTCCAAAACCCCACGAGCTAGTTGACTTAGGGATTGCCCGCACATTACAAGGTGTTGGCCTATTTGGTGATTTAACAGTTTTGGAAAATGTAATGGTCGGTGCGCAGCATTTGTCACAGACTGGTTTGATTTCTGCAGCTCTTGGAAGAAATAGAAAAGATGAGAACCAGATTAGAGATAAGGCACGAGTTGCATTAGAGCGTGTGTACGCAGGTGGAATTGCTCATCGTCGCGCAGATACCTTGTCATATCCAGATACAAAGCGAGTTTCTATTGCCCGAGCACTCGTTAGCAAACCAACAATTTTGATGCTGGATGAACCTGCTGGTGGTTTGGGATCTCAAGATATTGAGTGGATGAAGCAATTGATTAAGAATTTGAGCGTTGATATGTCGGTGTTGCTTGTGGAGCACCACATGGATGTTGTGATGTCGGTATGTAGCAAGCTATACGTTCTTAACTTTGGTGAAGTAATTGCCAGTGGTGATGCAGAAACTGTGCGTCGTGACCCAGCGGTTATGGCAGCTTATTTAGGTACAGGTAGCAACCATGTCGCTTAACGTTTCAAACTTAACGGTCCACCATGGTGCGATCTGCGCAGTCAACCAAGTTTCATTAGCTGTTCCAACCGGTAAATTAGCCGCAATCATTGGATCGAATGGTGCAGGAAAAACAACTTTGCTACGCGCATTATCTGGTCTGAACAAACCCACAAGTGGTGTTGTTAATTGGATGGGCGAGACAATTACTGGTGTAAAGCCCGAAAAATTAGTCCGTAAAGGCATTTCTCATGTTTCAGAAGGTAAATCAGTTATTCCTGAGTTAACGGTTCGAGAAAATCTTGAGTTAGGTGCCATCTGGCGAAAAGATGGCAAGGAGATGAAAGAGTCTCTAGATCAAGTAGTCAATATCTTTCCTCGTTTAGGAGAGCGCATCACTCAACGATCTGACACGTTGTCGGGCGGAGAACGCCAGATGCTGGCTATAGGCCGAGCGATCATGTCAAAGCCAAAACTTCTACTGCTTGATGAACCATCACTAGGTTTGGCTCCACTTGTTGTTGAGCAGATCTTTCAAACAATCAGAGATTTAACGACTCAAATGAGATTAACTGTTTTACTTGTTGAGCAAAACGCCATGGGTGCGTTAAAAATTGCAGACCTTGGGATCGTGTTGAATTTAGGAAAAGTTGTTGCCGTTGATCACGCACAAGCGTTGATTCAAGACCCTGCAGTGCGCGCTGCATACTTGGGGTATTGATCATGCAACTACTCAATACTCTTTTGATCGGCATAACCGCCGGATCGATTTACGCGTTGATGGCAATTGCATTTGTCTTGGTATGGCGCAGTACGCGAGTAGTTAACTTTGCTCAGGCTGGTATGGCGCTTTTATCTACCTACTTTGGTTATGAAGCTGTTTCTAGAATTGGTTCATTTTGGGTCGCTCTACCTGTTGCCATGATTGGTGGTGCGTTGTTTGCAGCACTAGTTGAATTAGTTCTTATGCGACTATTAGTGAAGCACGCATCCTCTGGGCCAATCGCTGGTGTTGCACCAATTATTGCAACGCTTGGATTGCTCGGAGTTATTCGTTCGGTTGTAAGCATGATTTGGGGCGGACAGGATCTACGTATCGTTGCACCAATTTCAAATAATGGATTTACTATCAATGGTTCGACATTAGTTTTTTCGCCATTAAAGCTTTTGATTCTTGTTGTGGTTTTAGTTTTACTCATTCTTCTTTCGATTCTCTTTCAGAAAACAAACCTTGGATTAGCGCTTCGAGCATCTGCGCACGCCCCTGAAATCGCACGTCTTTCGGGAGTAAGAGTTGATGCTGTTCGCACTCTTGGATGGGCTTTAGCGGGTGCAGCAGGTGCAGTTGCAGGACTATTCCAAACGGTAAACGGTAATGGAAACTTTTCGCCAGATTCAATTGAGTTCTCTTTGTTGCTTGTCTCAGGTTTTATTGCAGCGGTAATTGGTGGACTAGATAGTTTGCTCGGCGCAGTATTGGGTGGACTCTTCTTGGGAATTGCCATCTCATTTGTACTGATGTATATCAGTAGTGGGCTCTTCTTCATTGCTCCATTTGTTATTTTGCTTCTTGTTCTCTTTATACGCCCACAAGGAATTATTGGAGTAAAGGCGGGGCGACGTGCATAAGAGCAAAAAAGAGAGCACCCATATTCCACTCTTTATACTTGGTGGAATAGTTTTGTACTTCCTCAGCGGGATGGTGGATGAACTTCGGGTTTATCAAGGAGCAACAATTGCTGTCTATGTAATTGCGATCTCTTCAATAATTTTGCTCACTGGATATTCGGGGCAAGTTTCACTCGGACACGGTGCGTTAATGGCTGTTGGGGCATATTCAGCTGCAGTGCTTCGCATTGAATTTGGCGTTCCTATAATTTTGTGTTTTGTTGCCGCAGTATTAGCCGCGGCAATAGGTGGCGCTCTACTAGGTGCAGCAGCAGCACGTTTATCAGGTCCATATTTGGCGGGAACAACCTTGGCACTTGCAATTGGACTTCCATCACTTGCAAATCAATTTCCAATTTTGGGCGGAGAACAAGGCTTACTTTTTGATGTGGGATTTCCTCCACTTGCCTTAGGTGAAGAGTTCACCCAATACAAATGGTTCTTTTGGATTGCAGCACTTGCTGCACTTACTTCTATGTGGAGTGTTAGAAATATTTTGAATTCTGCCTACGGTCGTTCGTGGAGAGCCGGACGTGGCAATGAGGTTGCAGCTCAGTTGACCGGGATCAATACAGCCCGCTCGAAGGTCTTAGCCTTCACGATAAGCGCCGGCATCGCTGGCCTGGCCGGAGCGCTGCTTGCAATGACCATTGGCACCGTTTCTCCGAGCGCATTCCCGCTTGCGCTCTCATTTTCCCTCCTGACAGGGGCGGTTCTGTCTGGCATAACTACCCTCGGAGGCGTCATTATTGGCGCAGTGGTTTTGGTAGCTATCCCAGAAATCGCCGATGTGGTCGCGCACCGCCTCGGAAGTTCTGAGAGTGTTACGACAAATCTGCCAGGTTTGATTGTTAGTGGGTTGTTGATTCTGACGGTTCTGTTTGTTCCAAACGGTCCTGTCGAACAACATCGCGCTCGCAAAGCAAAGCACGAAGCAGTGCACAACAGTTCAAAGAAGTAAAAGCACTACCCCTCGTAATAAAACCCTCGATGGAAGGAAACACATGAAAGCAATGAACCGTCGCAAGCTGATTACAGCTTCAGCGGTACTGGCCGTAGTTGGATTAGCTGC
>NZ_JBBAMW010000006.1:53439-67574 GCF_040402275.1 Candidatus Planktophila sp.
ACCGTCGCAAGCTGATTACAGCTTCAGCGGTACTGGCCGTAGTTGGATTAGCTGCAACAGCTCTTCCGGCACAAGCGGCAGAAGTTGGCGTGACCTCAACTCAAATTAAATTGGGTATGACGGTGCCAATGACAGGTACAGCATCACTTGGTTATAACAAGATTCCAGGTGCAGCAAAGGCATACTTTGATTACCTCAATGCAAATGGTGGAATCAATGGTCGCAAGATAACCCTCGTTGTTAAGGATGATCGTTATGTCCCAACTGAAGCGGTTTCAAAGACAAATGAACTTATCCTCAAAGACAAGGTTATGGCACTTCTTGCACCACTAGGAACTGCAAACGTTAAGGCGGTTGCCTCATCTGTTAACCCAGCCCGCCGCGGTGTTCCAGTGTTGTTTGTTAACACAGGATTTAGTGGATTTGCAGATGCTAAGAAGTACCCAACTACTTACACAGTTTTGCCTTCATACATCATGGAAGCAAAAATCATGGGTGAGTACATCAAGGAAAATTTTGCCGGTAAGAAAATTGGAATTCTTTATCAGGATGACGACTTCGGAACAGATGCTCTCGCAGGATTTAAGACCGCCGGAGTCAACTTCGCAGTCAAAGTTCCTTACCCAGCAGGTGGACAAACAGCTGCAGCTGCAGCGGGTTGGATTACAAAGTTTAAGGCTGCTGAAGCCGACGTTGTAATTCTCTTCGATGTATCAAGTGCGACTTCTGCAATGCTTGGCGTTGCAGCGCAGTTGAAGTACGCACCACAGTGGATGCTTGGTTCAGTTGGTGGAGATGCAACCACAATTAAATTGACTGGTGTTCCAGCAGGCGTTCTATATAACGCGATTGGTTTCTCACCAGTTCCAGCAACTACAGATATGAAGGATGAATACGTCAAACTATTCTCTGATATCTATGCAAAGGCAGTTCCAGGATCAGCATTTGATCTAAACGTTCTACTTGGAATGAACTCAGCATTTATGGCAGCGCAAGCTCTTAAGGCAGCTGGCCAGAATCCAACACGCAAGTCATTGATGGAAGCGATCGATAGCAAGGGTGCAACTTTTGCAAACGCAGCACTAGTGCCGCTTGGTTATTCAAAGACTAGCCACGTTGGTCTAACCGGCTATTGGGTTGGAAAGTACTCACCAACTGGTGATCTTGCTCCAGTGGGCGGTTCATATGTTGTTTACACAACCGATTCAGGATCTGGTCCAGTTGTTAAGTCAACATACAAGCGTCCAGCAATGCCAGCGAAGGGATTACCTAACTAATGAAAAAAGTAAGATTACTTTCGCTTCTTTCAGTAACAGCACTTGTAACAACAGTTCTAGTCACAGCACCAACAGTTGCTAATGCAGCACCTGCGTGTGATGGCAAGAGCCCAATCCAATCTTGTGTTGGTGTTACATCAGATGGCGCACCGTATGCAATGCAGGTTCCAGCAAACTTCAACGGCACAGTTGCTTTGTACTCACACGGATACCGCTACAACGTAGATATTCCTGCAGCAATTCCTCTCATTGGTGGATATAAGATCACTAATACGCCAGAGCCAGTTCCTGGTGGAAACGCTGCAGTTGCCCAGTACTTCTTTAGCCAAGGTATTGCAATCGTAGGATCAGGTTTTGCTCGTCAAGGGTGGAATCCAGATTCAGCGATCAAGACAAACGTTGAGCTCATTGACACATTCAAGAAGCAGTTCCCAAAGACAACCAAAGTTGTTGCATGGGGATCATCTCTTGGTGGCGTAATTACTCAGGGTCTTGCTGAAAAGTATCCTCAACTAGTTTCTGCAGTTGCACCAATGTGTATGGCAGACAACATCACACCTCAGTTAACAATGGCTGGAGACTTCCTATGGGGAGTAAAGGTTCTCTTTGATCCAACGATCAAGGGTGGAAGCTACTCAGCTGGTGCTGCAGGTGTTGCAGAGTCATACGCTGACTTAGGTAAAGTCTTTACAGTTATGGGCAAGTTGCAAGCAGCACTAGCAACTGGTGCATGGCCAGATACTTCATCTGCAACTGGAAAGTCATTAGCTGCAGCTGGAGTTCCATCACGAAGTGCATTGCTGCTACTTGGTTTGATGGCTGGACTTCCAACTCAATCAGCACACTTTGACTCAATCTCAGGTCCTGAGGGTGCGTTGAAGTTAACTTTCCCATTGGCACTTAGCCCAGCACTTGCAATCCTTGAAAACGGAACAAATGCTGCAGCACTTGCTGTTCTTGCAACACAAGATGTTGAAGCTCAAGCAGGCGGAGCAATCTTTGATAACACAAAGACTGATTACTCAGCCCGAATTGATGGAGAGCGTGTTATTTATAACGCAGCACTATCTGGTAACACAGTAATTGATGCACTCTTGGGTGCATTATCTGCTGCAAACCCAGGTGCACCACGCGCCGTTGCTAATCCAGCAGCTGTTGCAAAGATGAACGCGCTACACACCAACACAGGAAAGATCAATGTTCCAACAGTTCTTATGGTTGGAATTGCAGATCCAATTACTCCTGCAGGTGCCTCACAGCGTCTGGTTGATCTATACGCAGAGCAGTACGCAGCTGAAAAGGCTGCTGCTATCAAGGCATATCAGACAACTCGTAACTTCAAGACACCTACAAACAAGCTTTTGATGCTCTGGAATACAACTCCAAGTAGCTACACAAAGTTTGATGCGGCAGGGTCACCAATCACTTCAACACCTGCAGCGCAGGGAACTAACCACTGTAACTTCACATCAGCACAATTAGTGTTGGTCGCAAAGTCAATGGTTCAAGCTTCAAACAGCGGAAGACTTCCTTCAGGTGGAGCGTTGTACACAGCGGTACGTAAAGCTGGCAACCTTTCAGTTGACAAGGGCATCCGTGCACCATGGTTGAAGTCTTACGGAAATAACTAATACATCGATCGCAGTAAATCGAGGGTAGTAAGAAGCAGGGCCAGGTAATCCTGGCCCTGCTTTTACTTTATCCTTGACCAATGATCTCCATTGCAACCGCTGATGAAATGCAGCAGTTAGGCGAAAAGCTTTCAGCCCATTTGCGTGCTGGAGATCTTGTCCTTGTCAACGGCCCACTCGGTGCCGGTAAAACAGTCTTGGCACAAGGCGTTGGTGCGGGCCTTGGAATCAGTGGCATCACTTCACCCACCTTTGTTATTTCACGAGTCCACAAAGCGGCGGTGCCCTTTATTCACGTCGATGTCTATCGTTTAGTTGATTCTGAAAATCCCAACCTTTATCTTGATGATTTAGATCTAGATATTGCCGGGTCGATCACATTCATTGAATGGGGCGGGGCAGAATCTGCGCGTCTTAGTGAAGATCGACTAGAGATCACTATTGATCGTAGTAATGATGTGAGAAAGGTTGAGATCACACCAGTTGGATCTCGCTGGGCTGGGTTTGCATTATGAGCAAAATATTGGCAATAGATACATCAACCTCTCGCACATCAGTAGCAATTATCGATGGGGACACCCTTGTGTTTAGTGGGCACCGAGATGGTGCAACAGCACACGGACCTTCTCTTCCTGCATTAATTCAAGAGGCGTTAGCAGTCAGTGATGTCGATGAAGTTGTAGTTGGAATGGGTCCTGGGCCATTTACGGGCTTAAGAGTTGGCATCGCCTTTGCTCAAAGTTTTGCATTAGCCCGCGATATTCCAGTTCGTGGTGTTTGTTCGCTAGATGCCATAGCTGCACAGGTAGATGAGAAAGATTTCATCATTACCGTTGATGCGAGACGTAAAGAAGTTTATTGGGCCCGCTACACAGACGGTGTTCGAGTTGGAGAACCAGCGGTTAACTTTCCAGCTGATGTGTCAGGTGCACCAATACATGCAGATCTCTTTCCGGATATGCAGGCACTGGTTAAGTTACCTGGAAACATTACTGAGCCAATTTATCTACGCAGACCAGATGCAGTTGCAACGGCGGATCGTCCATGATTACTTATCGCGAGGCCAATGCCTTTGATCTTCCTGTTTTTGTTTCTTTAGATAAAGAGTTGTTTCCGTATTCACCGTGGTCTGCATCCCAGTACAAAGAAGAGTTTTCAAGCCCAACTCGTCACTTTGTCGTGGCCGTGGATGCTGCACAAAGCATCATTGGTTACGCGGGGGTTTTTGCGCCGGGTGAGGCTGAAGCAGATATTTTGACTGTGGGTGTTGTGCCTGCCCATCGCGGAAAAGGTATTGCTAAAGCACTCATAGCTTTGATTACCGATTGGGCCAATGCGCAAGGATCAACAGCAATGATGCTTGAAGTCAAGACAGATAACATTGATGCGATAGGTCTCTATGAATCATTAGGGTATTCAAAACTTAATGTCCGTAAGGATTATTTTGGTGCTGGCCTTGATGCCCAAGTAATGCGATTGGAGCTGTCATGAGCGAGCCAATTGTTTTAGGTATCGAGACATCCTGTGATGAAACAGCTGTCGGTATTGTCCGTGGACGCACGTTATTGGCCAATGTAATTGCATCTAGCGTGGAAGAACATGCACGTTTTGGGGGAGTTGTACCTGAAATTGCAAGCCGTGCCCACCTTGAAGCAATGATTCCAACGCTGCACCAAGCACTTAAAGATTCCAAGTTATCTTTGAAAGATATTGACGCAGTTGCTGTTACTGGGGGTCCAGGATTAGTTGGCGCGCTTCTAGTTGGTGTGGGGTCCGCAGCAGGCCTTGCACTTGGTTTGAACAAACCAATTTATGCCGTTAACCATTTAGCTGCCCACGTGAGTGTTGATTCGCTGACACACAGCAATCCTTTGGATCCCACTATTGCCTTACTAGTTAGTGGTGGACACTCATCGCTGTTACAAGTAGATGACATCACCGGTTCTATTACAAAACTTGGCGAGACCATGGATGATGCTGCAGGTGAGGCGTTCGACAAGATCGCACGTGTGATGAAGTTAGGTTTCCCGGGTGGTCCTGCCATTGATACGTTGTCACATGAAGGTAGTGCAATAGCAATTGATTTTCCTCGGGGCTTAACAACTTCTAATGACTGGCTAACGCGGCCATTTGATTTTTCATTCTCTGGTTTGAAAACGGCAGTTGCTAGATATTTGGAGGCAACACCAAATTATGTTCGAGCCGATGTTGCTGCTTCTTTTCAAGAAGCAATCGTTGATGTTCTGCTTTTAAAGGCTGTTGCTGCCTGCAAACAAACAGGGATTCATTCACTTGTTATTGCTGGCGGGGTTGCAGCTAACTCGAGGCTTCGAGCCGTGGCTCAAGAACGGTGCGATAAGGCGGGGATCTTGTTAAGGGTTCCGAGCCCCGGGCTGTGTACCGATAACGGGGCGATGGTCGCTGCCCTGGGCTCATTGATGGTTTCTGCGGGCCGCACGCCCAGCCCTGTGGCCTTTGACGCTGATTCCAGCCTGCCTGTAACCACTGTAAGCCTGTAATCCCTGATTTGCTGTGAGGGATTAGCCCGCCTAGAGTTTGCGTTAGCACTCACGACCCGAGTCTGCTAATTCTGGTCGCACGAGGAAACAGAACAAAAGGAGTCACACCATGGCAGTAAAGCCACTAGAAGATCGCATCGTTATCAAGGCAAACGAGGCTGAGACAACAACAGCATCAGGTCTTGTTATCCCAGATACAGCAAAAGAGAAGCCACAGGAAGGCACTGTTATCGCAGTAGGCCCAGGTCGCTTTGATGATGGCGTGCGCGTTCCAATGGATGTCAAGGTTGGCGATGTTGTTCTTTACAGCAAGTACGGCGGAACTGAAATCAAGCACGGTGGAGAAGATCTACTTGTTCTTTCAGCTCGCGACATTCTCGCTGTAATCGAGAAGTAAATGGGAAAGAGTCTTCAATTTGATGAGCAAGCACGCCGTGCCATGGAGCGCGGTGTCAATATTCTTGCTGACACAGTAAAGGTAACTCTGGGACCTAAGGGTCGCAACGTTGTTATCGGTAAGTCTTTTGGTGCGCCAATCATCACTAATGATGGTGTGACAATTGCAAAGGAAATTGAACTATCAGATCCTGCTGAAAATATGGGAGCTCAGTTAGTTAAAGAGGTTGCGACGAAGACAAATGATGTCGCAGGTGACGGAACTACAACAGCGACTGTTCTAGCTCAAGCAATGGTTAAAGAAGGACTTCGTAACCTTGCAGCTGGCGCACAGCCAATGGATATCAAGATTGGTATCGAAGCGGCCGTAGCAGCGGTTTCAGAGAAGTTGCGCTCGCAGGCAACTCCAGTTAATGGAAAGCCACAGATTGCAGATGTTGCAACAATTTCTGCACAAGATCGTGCAATCGGTGAATTAATTGCTGAAGCGATGGACCGTGTTGGTAAAGATGGAGTTATTACAGTTGAAGAGGCATCAACAACTGGACTTGATCTTGAATTTACAGAGGGAATGCAGTTCGACAAGGGCTACATTTCACCGTATTTCGTAACTAACCAAGATCGCATGGAAGCAATCCTTGAGGATGCTTACGTATTGATCTCAGCAAACAAGGTGTCTGCTCTGTCAGATCTTTTGCCTTTGCTTGAAAAGGTTGCACAGGCTTCAAAGCCACTATTGATCATCGCTGAAGACATTGAAGGCGAAGCACTGTCAACGCTAGTTGTTAACCGCATGCGCGGAGTCTTTGCTTCAGTTGCTGTTAAGGCACCTGGCTTTGGAGATCGTCGTAAAGCGACTCTGCAGGACATCGCAGTACTAACAGGCGGACAAGTTATTTCTTCAGAACTTGGAATGAAACTTGAGAGCGTAACTCTTGAAGATCTAGGTAAGGCTCGTCGCATCGTTGTTACAAAGGATGCAACAACCATCGTTGATGGAGCTGGCGATAAGGCAGCAGTTGCTGCTCGTGTTTCTGAGCTTCGCAAGGAGATCGAAAATAGCGACTCTTCATGGGATAAGGAAAAGCTACAAGAGCGTCTTGCAAAGCTTGCCGGCGGAGTATGCGTAATCAAGGTTGGCGCACACACCGAAGTTGAACTCAATGAAAAGAAGCACCGTCTTGAGGATGCAATCTCTGCAACTCGCGCCGCTGTTGAAGAAGGAATCGTTGTTGGCGGAGGCGCAGCACTTGTGCATGCAGCCGATGCTCTTGAAGGCGATCTTGGATTCACAGGCGATAAGGCTGTTGGAGTTCGTTTAGTTCGCAAGGCTTGTGATGAGCCACTTCGTTGGATCGCAGAAAATGCAGGACTTGAAGGCTACGTAGTAGTTGCAAAGGTTCGCGCAATGAAGCACAACGAAGGTTTCAACGCTGCAACAGATGTGTATGGCGATCTAGCAGCTGATGGTGTTATCGATCCAGTTAAGGTAACTCGTTCAGCACTAGCAAACGCTGCATCAATTGCTGCAATGTTTATTACAACAGAAGCTGTTGTCTATGAGAAGCCAGCAGAACAAGCTGCAGCTGATGCTGCAGGTGGACACGGACATTCACATGGCCCAGGTGGACACTCTCACTAATTAGAATAGAAAGAAGCCCCGCGGATTTTATCTGCGGGGCTTTTTCTTTTCTCCTTAGGAGGAAGGAAATTTATGAAGCGTGTGAAACATCGGTCTTGACATCTTTTCCAATGATTGCGAGGCGATCATCTTCTGATAAACCTCCCCAAATTCCGTATGGCTCTTGCACAGCAAGGGCATGTGCGCGGCAGGCAGCAATTACTGGGCATGATGCGCACACAGCCTTGGCAGTGTTTTCACGGTTGCGACGACGGGGTCCGCGTTCTCCATCTGGATGGAAAAACATCTCAGAAGGAAGCTCGCGACATGAACCCTGGTACTGCCATTCCCATTCATCGGCAACGGGACGGGGTAAACGTGAAGTTTCGGCCATGTCGATACTGTACAACCGCGCCATAGGTTGTTCAAGTACCTGTGCCTTGAAAGCCCGTTTTGCGGTGTTTTCAGGTGGTGAGTTAGGCCACTTCACGCCACGATAAGCCTATGGAAGAGGAGCTTTTAACGGTAGCCGCCGTTGCCCGCCGCATAGGCGTGGCCCCAGCCACTCTTCGCACCTGGGACCGTCGCTATGGCCTCGGTCCATCGGCCCACGAGGCGGGTGAGCATCGCCGCTACCGCCCGCATGATCTGGCAGTTCTGATAACTATGCGCAAGTTAATTACCGCAGGTGTCTCGCCGGCAGATGCAGCCAAACAAGCAAAAAGCTTTCAGGGCCCAGTTTCAGTTGCACAGGTCATCGAAAAGTACGAAGTTCGGGAGGATTTGGTTCACGCACTTCATAAGGCGGCCAAGTTGCTTGATAAAAAATTTATCGAAGATGCCTTGCGAAAAGACATTGATCTATATGGAGTTATTGCATCATGGTCTGAAGTCATTGTCCCGCTTTTAGTTTTAATTGGTGATGAATGGGAAAAAACTCAAACCGGAATTGAAGTAGAGCATCTACTCTCCGAAATTCTTAAATCAGTTTTTCGAGAGAAATCCGCTGAGGTGGCAGAGCCTTGTAACCCACGGCCGGTGCTACTTGCATCAGTTGGCGAAGAAACACATTCGCTGGCCTTGCATGCATTGGCATCTGCGCTAGCTGAAAAAAATATCTCAACCTATTTTTTGGGTGCTAGAACTCCTCTAGAAGCACTGAGTGGAGTTATTACTCGCTCTGCGCCACCGGCCATTTTTCTTTGGGCTCAGTTATCCCATAATGGAGATTCGCGCTTCTACACAGATATCCCCGCTATTCGACCTGCCCCTCGTGTCATTATCGGTGGACCAGGGTGGACGGTGAATTCTGATTGCCCTGTAGCCCATGTCAGCGATTTATCTCAAGCCTGTGCTGAGATTGAGCGTGCAGTAGGGCTATAAAAGCCCCGATAGACTTTGGCCTTCGATATGCACAAGGGGGCGGCGTGAGCGATACAGATAAGGTCGCAATGCTTGGCCTGACCTACGACGATGTTCTTTTGCTCCCAGATGCCTCAGATGTAGTTCCTTCAGAAGTCAGCACGATTACTCAGCTAACACGCAATATTTCAATTGCAGTTCCGCTGGTTTCTTCAGCGATGGACACAGTTACAGAATCTGAAATGGCCATAGCAATGGCCAAGGCTGGCGGAATTGGAATCATCCACCGCAACCTTCCGATTGATGCGCAAGTTACTCACGTTAAATTGGTCAAGAATGTTGGACTTGCAGGAGCCGCCGTTGGAGTTGGCGATGATGGATTTGCTAGAGCGCAAGCATTAATCGAAGCAGGAGTCGATGTTGTTGTTGTTGATACGGCGCACGGTCATCACCGCGCAGTATTAGATGCAATTGCTCGTATTAAAAAGTTTTCTCCAACCACTGAAATCATTGGTGGCAATGTTGCAACTCGTGCAGGGGCGCAGGCTCTCATTAATGCTGGAGCAGATGCTGTAAAAGTTGGCGTTGGTCCCGGATCAATTTGTACAACCCGTGTTGTAGCAGGTGTAGGCGTTCCACAAGTAACAGCAATTCTTGAAGCATCAAAGGCATGTAATAAAGCTGGAATTCCATTAATCGCAGATGGTGGTTTGCAGTATTCAGGTGACATCGTCAAAGCACTTGTTGCTGGTGCAAACTCAGTAATGCTTGGTTCGCTACTTGCAGGATGTGAAGAGTCTCCTGGCGAGCTAATTGAAATCAACGGTGTTAAATACAAGGCATATCGCGGAATGGGTTCACTGGGTGCGATGCAATCTCGCGGTGAACAAAAGTCTTATTCAAAGGATCGCTATATGCAGGACGATGTTTTATCTGAAGACAAACTTGTCCCAGAAGGCATTGAAGGCAAGGTTGCATTTAGTGGCAAGGTTGCAGAAGTTGTTCATCAACTTGTGGGCGGACTTCGCTCAGGCATGGGATATGCGGGCGCACCAGATATCGAAACTTTGCGCCGCGAAGGACGTTTGATTCAAATTACAGCAGCAGGGTTGCAGGAAAGCCACCCACATGATGTGGCACATGTTGCTGATGCTCCTAATTACCAGAAGAAGGGCCGCTCATGAATAACATCGAAATCGCACCTGGAAAGCGTGCTCGCACTGCCTACTCTTTTGATGACATCGCAATTGTGCCAAGCCGCCGTACGCGTGATCCTGAAAATGTTTCTACTGGCTGGCAGATCGATGCGTATAAATTTGAACTACCCATGATGGCAGCGCCAATGGACTCTGTTGTTTCACCTGAAACTGCAATTGCTATTGGAAAGCTTGGCGGATTAGGAGTACTTAACCTTGAAGGGTTGTGGACTCGTTATGAGGATCCACGTATTCCACTGGGTGAAATTGCTTCGATGCCAGATAAGCATGCAACTAAGCGCATGCAGGAAATTTACAACGCTCCAATTCGTCCAGAACTTATTAAAGAGCGTATTCAGCAGATTCGAGATGCTGGTGTGACTGTTGCAGCATCGTTATCACCTGCTCGCACAGCAGAGTTTCACAAGGCGGTAATTGCAGCCGGCGTAGACATATTTGTAATCCGCGGAACAACTGTCTCAGCAGAACATGTTGCACCCGAAGGAGAAGCGCTCAACCTTAAGAAGTTTATTTATGAACTAGATGTGCCTGTGATCGTCGGCGGAGTTGCAACCTCAACAGCAGCACTTCACTTAATGCGCGCAGGTGCTGCAGGAGTATTGGTTGGATTTGGTGGAGGGGCAACACACACAACTCGCAAGGTTTTGGGCGTTGAAGTGCCTATGGCATCGGCAGTTGCTGAAGTCGCATCTGCTCGCCGTGAATACTTGGATGAATCAGGTGGACGTTATGTTCATGTGATTGCAGATGGCGCAGTTGGTCGAAGTGGTGACATTGCAAAGGCAATTGCATGCGGGGCAGATGCGGTCATGATGGGTTCACCACTTGCAAAGGCGATCGAAGCACCAGGACTTGGTTGGCACTGGGGATCAGAAGCACATCACCCAGTACTTCCACGCGGTGAGCGCGTAAATGTGGGAACTGTTGGCACCTTGGAAGAGATTTTACTTGGACCATCACATACTTCAGATGGATCTATGAACTTGTTCGGTGCACTTCGTCGCGCAATGGCAACATGTGGTTATTCAGATGTGAAGGAGTTCCAGCGCGTAGAGGTACTTATTCATCGTGGCTGAATCGCGTGGAGTCCTAGTTGTTGATTTTGGTGCTCAGTACGCGCAGTTAATTGCACGTCGGGTTCGCGAAGCCAATGTCTTCTCCGAAATTGTTCCATCATCAATCACAGCTGCTGAAGTTACAGCCAAAAACCCAAGTGCAATTATTTTGTCCGGTGGGCCATCAAGTGTGTATGCAGAGAATGCACCAAAGGTTGATGCCGCAATTTTCGCACTCGGGATTCCAGTCTTTGGAATTTGTTATGGTTTCCAAGCGATGGCAGCAGCCCTTGGTGGCGTTGTAAGCCAGACCGGTAAGTCAGAGTTTGGTCGAACAGAGACAACTGTTCAGCCAAGTTCAAAGGTATTTACTGGATTGCCAGCACAGCAAAAAGTCTGGATGTCCCATGGGGATGCGGTAACACAAGCACCTGCCGGATTTACAGTAAGTGCCGTAACAGAAGATACGCCGATAGCAGCTTTTGAAGATGCGACCGGAAAGCTTGCCGGGGTCCAGTTTCACCCGGAGGTTCTACATAGCCAGCACGGTCAAGCAATTCTGCGCAATTGGCTCGTCAATATTGCCAAGTGTGATGCAACATGGACAACTGCAAACATTGCAGAAACAGAGATTTCAAAGGCGAAGCAAATTATTGGTGACAAGAGAGTCATTTGTGGACTATCAGGTGGTGTTGATTCAGCAGTTGCTGCAGCAATTATTCAAAAGGCGGTTGGCAATCAACTGACATGTGTTTTTGTGGATCATGGATTATTGCGCAAGGGTGAAGCAGAACAGGTAGAGCGCGACTTTGTTGCTTCAACTGGTGTGCAGTTGGTTGTAATTGATGCCAAGGATCAATTCCTTAACGCCCTTAAAGATGTTACAGATCCCGAAGAAAAACGAAAGATTATTGGCCGCGAATTTATTAGATCATTTGAAGCAGCCGCTCGCGATATTGCAGCTGGGGGAGATGTAGAGTTTTTAGTGCAAGGCACCTTGTATCCAGATGTTGTTGAATCAGGCGGCGGCACAGGAACAGCAAATATTAAATCCCACCACAATGTTGGTGGACTACCCGATGATTTACAGTTCACATTAGTTGAACCACTTCGCACATTATTTAAAGATGAAGTTCGCCAAGTTGGATTAGAACTTGGATTGCCAGAAGAGATTGTGTGGCGTCAACCTTTTCCTGGCCCTGGACTCGGAATCAGAATTGTTGGTTCAGTGACACAAGAGCGGCTAGATCTATTGCGGGAAGCAGATGCGATTGCCCGAGAAGAGTTAAAGGCCGCTGGACTAGATCGTGACATCTGGCAGTGTCCAGTTGTCCTGCTGGCCGATGTTCGAAGCGTTGGTGTTCAGGGCGATGGCCGTACCTATGGCCACCCCATCGTGTTGCGCCCAGTCTCATCCGAGGATGCCATGACTGCCGATTGGTCAAGAGTTCCCTATGAAGTTCTTGAGAAGATTTCTACCCGCATAACAAATGAGGTCCGTGAGGTCAATCGAGTGGTCTTAGATGTAACAAGCAAGCCACCTGGCACCATTGAATGGGAATAAATTAAGGGTTTTCACAGGATTTAGATTTATCATTTCTCACATGACACAAGGAGTTTCTATGAAGCGGACGGTGATTGCAGCTATTGCAATCTCAGTACTCCTTTCCCCATCAGCCGTTGCTGATACAAAGAGCAGAGCAGCAAAGAATGTAAAGGTTGCAGCTATTAAGTGTGGGCCAACTAAAGCATCTGGACATACCCCTAAAGATGTTGCTCCAGCTCAGAAGCTTCCTAAGAAATTAGCTCGTATATTTACCTTTGAAACGAATTGTGGAAATATTGTCATTACAACGGTTGGAGCAAAAGCTCCAATTACGATTACACAGCTATCTACTTTGGCTAAGCGTGGATACTTCGATAACTCTTTGTGTCATCGATTAACCACACAAGGTCTTTATGTATTGCAATGTGGAGATCCAACAGCAACAGGAAGTGGTGGACCTAACTTCACCTATGGCGATGAAAATCTACCCACTGCAACTGCTAATAATTATCCAGCCGGAACAGTTGCAATGGCTAACTCAGGTCCAGGAACAAATGGAAGTCAGTTCTTCTTAGTCTTTGCAGATACAACTCTTGGTGCTAACTACACAATCTGGGGCACAATTACACAAGGCTTAGATATTGTTAAAGCGATTGCAAAGGCTGGAGTTAAAGGTGGTGGCGCCGATGGCACACCAAATCAAGCTATTGCAATTAATCGTGTATTTGTCACTAATTAATTCTTAACTAGTAACTAATTCAGCACGATCCAATCGATCTAGCAGCTTGAGAGAGTCTTCGTTATCACGCGCGTAAACGGTTCCAATCTTAATATCTAGCGTGTGATTAACCGTCAGTGATGTAGCGTCAAGGAGCCTTTTTACAAAGAGATCAGCGTTTCCGCGCCCATCTCGAACGATGATGACAACCTCATTTACCCCGAGCCTGCCTATGCAATCTTCTTGCCTGGTTAATTGTGTGAGCTCATAGGAAAAATGCAAGATGTCATATGCGCGAACCTGATCAGAGTCAGGATTATCGAAGAGGATTTTTATCAATGCAATCGGTTTATCGGTGCGGGTTGCTAATGAAATTTCACGACGTAATTGGTCATAAAAGTATGTTGGAGATGCCAAATGAGTTTGAGAATCATGAATTCCATCATGTGAAAAGAGCATTGAGTCCTCACTTCAGTTAATCTCCTCGTATGAGTCAAGATCCTGCCAAAGCGGCTAAGGCACGCGCACTAGTGGCATCCCTACTCTTTGTTGAGGCAGGGGTGGTTGTATTGCTCGCCCTGTGGCTGATTGTGCTCACATTTACAACTGATTCTTTTGAACTGCTTCCTTTTTTGGGTGTGCTGCTTTTTGCATTACTTGGGGCTGCTGGATTAGCAGCCTCTGCCATTGGTTATCGTCGCGGAAAGTACTTTGGCCGATCACCGGCAGTACTTGCTAATTTGATTGCACTCGGTGTTGTTTCCTATCAAGTAGAAGCTCATCTTTGGTTTGT